>CAZQMF010000020.1:0-30178 GCA_964594235.1 uncultured Acidimicrobiia bacterium | reverse complement strand
ACTGATCGTCCTGGCGATGATCGTCAAGATCAGGATCAGCAGCATGAGCTCCAGTGACCCCGCCCAGGCTCGAGCGTGGGCTGCCTCGTAGGGCCCCCGGGCTTCCGAATAGATGAGGAGCGGCAGCGCCGACTGGGGCTGCCCGATGAGCTGTGGGACGATCTTGAACGCACCCAACGCGGTGAGGAGTAGTGGCGCGGTCTCTCCGGCCGCTCTCGCAACGGCCAGCATCGATCCGGTCACGAGACCGTTCGAGGCGGCCGGCAGCACGACCTTCATCACGACCTGCCACCTGCGTGCCCCCAGCCCGTAGGCGGCGTTGCGGAGGTCGTCGGGAACCAGTCTGATGATCTCCTCGGCCGAACGGGCAACGATCGGCAGCATGAGCAACGTCAGCGCCAACCCACCAGCGAGCGTCGAGAACCCGATCGTGCCCTGCACGAGGATGGCGTAGATGAACAGCCCCACGAAGATCGAAGGCACGCCGGTCATCACGTCGGTGAAGAACCTGATCAACGGGCTCAGCTTGCTCTGCTTGTACTCGACGACGAACGTTGCTGCACCGATACCCAACGGCACAGCCAGAATCGACGCGATCGCGACCATGTAGATCGTGCCGACGAGACCCTGCAGGTACCCGCCGCCGGGACGCCGTTGAGAGAACGGCTGAACCGAAGACAGGAAGTCCCACGACATGGCACCGGCACCGCGCCGAATCACCTCGAACAGGATCAACGCCAACGGGATGACGGCGAGCACCACTGCCGTTATCAGGAGACCGGTCACGAATCTGTCTCTCCGTTTGCGCCTCGACGCGTTCCGGCCGGTGTCGTGGAGCGGAGTGACCATCGAAACGCTCACAGGTTCTGCTCTTTCGCGAGGTAACCACCCGTCATCCACACGATCAGTCGCGCTGCCATGTTCACGATCACAGTGATCACGAACAGCAGCACACCAACCCCGACCAGTGCCTTGACGTTCTCTGGTGCCGCCTCCTGGAATGTCACGGCGATGATCCCCGCCATCGACTGGCCCCCTCGAAAGAGCGAGGATGGAATCTGCTGCGAGCCGCCGATCAGCATGGCGACGGCGATCGTCTCACCCAGCGCTCTGCCGAGCCCGAGCATCGTCGCACCGATGATTCCCGGTCTGGCCCTGGGAAGCACCACGTGCCGCATCATCTCCCAGCGGGTCGCACCGAGTCCGTATGCTGCGGCGATCTCGGTCTCCGGCGTGTTCGCCATCACCTCACGAGTCACGGCCATGATGATGGGCAGAACCATGAAGGCCAGCACGACTCCCGCAGCGAAGTAGTTGTACGTCACGATCGGGCCGCTGAGGAACGGGATGAACGAGCCGAGCGTGCTCTCCACCAGATTCATGATCGGCCGTAACACCTTCGGCACGAAGAACAGCAACCCCCAGAGCCCGAATACGACGCTGGGCACCGCGGCAAGCATCTCAATGGTGTAGGTGAGCGGACCCGCCACCTTTCTCGGAGCAGCCTGAGTGATGTAGAGCGCCACCGCCACCGCCAGCGGCACGGCGATGACCAGTGCGATCAAGGAAGTGACGAGCGTGCCCACGATGAAGGCGAGCGCCCCGTACTGCCCCGTGACCTCTGTGCGAGAGGTTCCCGGATCCCAGACGGAACTCGTGATGAACGACCACCCCTCATGCCGGAACACCGGCCACGCCTGAATCGTCGTCGATATCAGCATCGTGGCGAGGATGAGTAGCACGCTGGCGCCGGCGAGTCCGAGGATCAGCCGGAATGTCGCGTCGGCGCTCAGGCGACCTCGCCGTCGTCCGGACAAGCTGTCTGCCGCTGCCACTCCGCTTCCCTTCGCTCGAGGGGGGTCCCGGAGTGCCCGAGACCCCTCCGAGCTCGTCACCTCAACCTTCCGAGTTGATCAGGTCGACCTTTGCCAGCGCCTTCTCCTGCAATGAGTCGGGCAGTGGCGAGTAAAGCAGCTCACGAGCAAGGTCGTCGCCGTTCTGCAGATCCCAGGTGATCCAGGCCTTCAAAGCGTCGGCCTTCGCCTGGTCATACCCGCATGACCATGCCAGCAACCATGTTGCACCGGCGATCGGATATCCCTCACCGCCGACGTTCAGGATGTTGAAACGAAGGTCGTCGGGGATGGTGATGCCGTCGGCGGCCGCGGCCGTCGACTCGAGCGTGGGCTCGATGGCATTGCCATCATCATTGATCATCTTGGCGACAGGAACGTTGTTCTCCATCGCGTAGGACAGCTCGATGTAGCCCACCGCGCCAGGGTTCTGCTGAATCTGGGCGGTCACGCCGTCGTTCTTCTCGCCACCAACCGAGTTCGGTGCGGGCCACTCGACTTCCTTGCCTACACCAGGACCGTTCTTCCAGGCGTCCGAGACGCTGCTCAGGTACGTCGTGAAGATGCTGGTGGTTCCCGAACCGTCAGAACGGTGCGCCACGACGATGTCCTCGTCGGGCATCGTCACGCCCGAGTTCAGCGCGGCGATCGCGGGGTCGTTCCAGTTGGTGATGGTGCCGACGAAGATGTCGGCGAGGACAGGACCCGACAGCGTCAACGAGTCCAGTCCCTCGACGTTGTAGGCGATCGAAACGGCTCCGAACACCGTCGGGATGTGAATCGGATCACACCCGCGGGCCGCCTGTGCAGCGGCAATCTCGTCATCCTTCAGAAACGCGTCCGACGCGCCGAAATCCGTCTGCTGGCCGATGAACTGCTCGACACCGCCGCCCGAGCCAATCGACTGGTAATTGATGGACACACCCGGTTCGACGCTTTGGTACGCGCCGATCCACTCTTGGTAGATGGGTGCAGGAAACGACGCTCCCGCTCCCAGCAAGTCGGCCTGCATGGATCCTGTTGTGCCCGTGGAACCGGCAGTCGTCGTCGTACCGGACCCGCCACACGCGGTGGCAACCAACGCCAAAGCAATCATCAGAGGTATCAGCCTGGATGGCTTCATGTCACCCTTCCTTGTTCTCGCCCCTTGATCAGATCTCGTTCCCACAGAGCCTACGAAGGGGACATGACCCCCAACTTGCTGGCACGTGAACGGCAGGTGAACGTCACCGTTTTCGGCTGAGCGCCAGCGAAGCCCTCCTACCGAGAACCCACGACTCATGACCGAAAACGGCTCCCGAAGGGAGTCCTGCTCGCCTCAAGCCTTGGGTATCCAGAAGCGGAACGTGGAACCCACCCCCAGCTCACTCTCTACCTCGACGCCTCCCCCATGACGTTCGACAACATGCTTCACGATGGCGAGACCGAGCCCGGTTCCACCCGATCCACGCGAGCGTGCCGTGTCCACGCGATAGAAGCGCTCGAAGACCCTCGGCAGATCGCGTGCAGGGATGCCACTTCCATGGTCTGTCACCGTCACGACGGCACGATCATCTTCGCTCGAAACGACCACACTCACCGTTGAGCCGGCCTCCGAGTAGACCCTCGCGTTCTCGAGGAGGTTCCCCACCGCAAGGGCGATCTCCCTGGCGTTTGCGCGCACCTTCAACTCGGCGGTCCCCGACTCGAGACCGATCCCCCACTCGAGACCGATCTCCGATTCGTCGAAGCCTGCTCGTCGGTCCTCGAGTTCCGATTCGACGATCGGTATCAGCGAAACGCCTTCCATCGCAGGTGATGCCGCTTCGAGTCTCGACAGGTCGAGGAGGTCGCTGACGAGAGCGGCGAGTCGGAGCACCTCGGCATACACACGCTCCGCGAACATCGCAGCTGTTTCGGGCTCATCCGGCAGAGCGCTCAGGATCGTTTCACTCGCCGCCAGGAGAGCGGCGACCGGTGTCTTCAACTCATGGGACGCATCGGCGACGAAGTCCTTCATGATCTCTGCCGCCTGCCGGTTCTCCGTCACGTCGCGCAAGACGATCAGCGCGCGTTTGTCGGCCATGGGTTTCACGGTCGCGTGCAGCCATCTCGATGGGCGCCCGTGCTCGAACACTTCGGTCGCGAGCGCCACACCCGACGAGACGTGTTTGACCAGCCTCCGGATCGACCCCGGAGCCCGAATCATACCGGCACCGCCACCGTTCTCCAGCATTCGACGGGCAGCGTCGTTCACGAGGTACACGGTCCCAGCCGTGTCGGCAACCACGATCCCTTCCCCAAGGGTCGACAGAATCGCCTGCATGTCTCGGTCCGATGCGTCGCTCGCGAACCGCACTGCCTCGGTTGTCTTGATCAGCGAACCTACCGACGACGAGAGGCGCTCGAGACCACTCCCGGAGTGCCGCACCAGTGTCCCTCCCTGGGCAGAGACCGCTTCCTCCGCGCGCTCACGGATGGTTCGGACCGTCCGTGCCTCTCGACGGGGCAGCAAGATGAGCGCGGTCCCGACGACCGCGGCAGTGACTCCCACCCATGGCCGGACGATACCCACGCTGGAGAGCACGGCGGCGATCACGGCGACCACGAGTACCCCCAAGAGCCGCCAGATGAGAACGCTCCTAGACATCGGCGAGCTTGTAGCCGAAGCCCCGCACGGTGAGGATCAGCTTGGGACGGTGCGGATCATCCTCGATCTTTGCCCTGAGCCGTCGGATGTGCACGTCGAGTGTCTTGGGATCTCCGTAGAAGGACGGCCCCCACACAGTCTCGAGCAGCGTGTCGCGCGTCACCACGCGGCCCTGTTGAAGCAGTAGCATCTCCAGCAGAGCGAACTCCTTCGGCCGTAGCGCCACTTCCTTGCCCGCCAGTCGGACTTCATGGCGAACGGAATCCAGTGTCAGAGGTCCTGCACTCAACACCTCTTCCTGTCTCGTGGCCATGGGCCGCCGCAGGTTGGCTCTCACACGTGCGATCAGTTCACGCATCGAGAACGGCTTCGTCACGTAGTCATTGGCTCCGACCTCGAGCCCCGCAACGATGTCGGCCTCCGAATCCTTGGCCGTCAACATGATCACGGGCACGTCCGATGTCGTTCTGATGTGACGGCACACGTCCATGCCGGGCATGCCCGGCAGCATCAGGTCGAGCAGCACGACGTCCGGGTCGCGAACCCTGAACAGTTCGAGGCCCTGGATGCCGTCCAATGCAACGTCCACTTCGAACCCCTCCCGTTCTAGATGGAACCGAACGGACGCGGCGAGCGTCGACTCGTCCTCGACTACCAGGACCCTGTCACTGGCCATCGAACTGGGAGAACTCCACGAGTTCCCCGGTCAGGAGGAACGCGACCTGCTCGCCGATATCGACGGCCTGGTCGCCGACCCGCTCGAGCGCACGCGCCACCATGATCATCCGGACACCCCACTGCAGACCCTGATCACCGAAGTCGCATGCCAGCACCCGTTCGTAGATCTCGCCGTTCAACCGATCGACTGGATCGTCCAGCCTGGGAAGCGTCTGAGCCAGGTCGACGTCCCGCTGGAGAAACGCGTCGAGCGCGGTCCGAATCATTGGCCGCACCAGATCGCCCATCTCCTGAATGACTTCGAGCACTCCTTCGCTCATCGGCAGGTGGATGACAGATCGCGTCACCTTCGCGATATTGACGGCCTGGTCGCCCATCCGTTCGAGGGTGACCACCATGTGCAGGAGCGCGACCAGAAGGCGCAAGTCGCCGGCGACCGGCTGCTGCTCCGCCGACACCACAAGCCACTGCTTGTGCGCATCGAGGTACATCTGATCCAGCTCCAGATCGCGGGCGATGACGGCTTCCGCCTCGTCAGGGTTCGCGGTCACGAGTGCGGTGACCGCTCGACCAACCTGCACCTCGGCAACGCGTCCCATCTCGATCACGAGATGTTCCAGATCGTCGAGTTGCTCGTGGAATCTGCGTCGTGTTCCTGTCATCCGAATCGTCCGGTGATGTAGTCCTCGGTTGCCTTCCGGCTCGGGTTCGTGAAGATCTTGTCGGTCGAGTCGAACTCTACGAGCACCCCCGTCCTTGCGCCATCCTCTCGGACGTCGACGTTGAAGAAGGCCGCCCTGTCGCTCACTCTGGCTGCCTGTTGCATGTTGTGAGTAACGACCACGATCGAGTAGTCCCGTTTGAGGTCAAACATCAGCTCCTCGATCCGCTGCGTTGCGATCGGATCCAGCGCAGACGCCGGCTCGTCCATCAGGATCACGTCTGGCTTCGTGGCGATCGCCCGTGCGATACAGAGGCGCTGCTGTTGACCACCGGAGAGTGCCATCGCCGACTGATCGAGCTTGTCCCGAACCTCTTCCCACAATGCCGCCCTCCGGAGCGAGTCTTCCACGATGTCGTCCAAATCCGCGTCCGTTCCCGCGAGCTTCGGGCCGAATGTGACGTTGTCGTAGATCGATTTGGGAAACGGGTTCGGTTTCTGGAACACCATGCCGATTCGTCTGCGTACCTCGACCGGATCGACGTCCGTGCCGTACAGATCCTGGCCGTGGTACAAGACCTGCCCCTCGACGCGGGCACCGGGAATCAGATCGTTCATGCGGTTGAGCGTCCGTAGCACCGTCGACTTGCCACATCCCGACGGCCCGATGAACGCAGTGATTTCGTTCGTCCGTACCTGCAGGTCGATGTCGCGCACGGCCGGGAACTCCCCGTAGAACACGTGGAGTCCTTTCATGTCGAAAACGACACCCGGCCCGCCGGTCGATCCGTTCACTCGCTCAGCTCCTTGACCTGGACGGGCACGCTAGAAACGCTACATGGCCGGAACACCGCAGTCAGGTGAACGTAGAGTGAACGAGTCAGGAGGCCAGCACCGCTGCTGCCAGCCTCGGTGTGATCAGCCACCGAAGCTCCCCTGATCCGACGTGCAGTCCGGCCCAGGTCTCTGTGGGGAGGTCGATCCTGACGACGGCCCCGGTGGCGAACGGATGGCGGCCTCCGCCGACCAGCTCGGACAACAGGGTCGACCATGTGGGTTCGTGACCGACGATCATCAACCGGGTCGTCGTGTCCGGTTCGGTGAGGACCTCGTCCAGTACCGTCTCGATGCGAGTGTTGTAGAGATTGTCGGTGGCACGAATCGGACACGTCCATTCGCCCGAGTCGACCGCAAGCTCGACGGTGGACTTCGCCCTGACTGCACTCGACGTGACGACCGACTCCGGAACCTCCCCGGCGCGAGACAGAATCCGGCCCATCAATCTGGCCGACTCCTCGCCTCTCGCGTTCAGTGGACGCTCGTGATCATGATCGTATTTCGCCTTCCAATCGGACTTGGCGTGTCGCATGAGCAGCAGGGTCTTCACCCTGCCAGGGTACCGTTTTGGCCAGGAATCGGTATATTCGGTTACAGGTGCAGCCGATGAGAATCAGATGACGCCCGAACTGGCACGTTCGATACGCAACCTCGACGACCCGTCGTTGTACTTCAACCGCGAGCTGAGCTGGCTCGCCTTCAACGAACGGGTCCTCGAAGAAGCGCTCGACACGAGAAACCAACTTCTCGAACGGGTCAAATTCCTGTCGATCTTCGGATCGAACCTGGACGAGTTCTTCATGATTCGTGTCTCCGGGCTTCGACGCCAGCTCGAGTCAGGGGTTCTGGAAGCACCCCCTGACGGAATGACCCCGTCGGAACAGCTCGCCGAGATCCGCAAGTCGCTCGTACCCCAGCTCGAAACGATGATGTCGTGCTACCGCGACGACCTCATCCCCGCACTCGGAAAGGCCGGCATCGCGGTCGTGCCCTACGACGAGCTGAAGGGCAAGCAGCGGAAGCTTCTCCGACGCCACTTCAAACGACAGATCTTCCCGGCGCTCACCCCTCTCGCGTTCGATCCAGGCAGACCGTTCCCTCACATCGCCAACCTCAGCATGAACCTGGCGGTCTTGGTGAGGGACCCGGACCGCGGCGAGCTGTTCGCGCGTCTCAAGGTCCCGGCAGTGTTCCCACGGCTTCTCAGAGTCCCGTCCGAGGAGTCGGCAGACAGCTATGAAACCCTCGGGCTGGTCGAGTCGACCAACACATTCGTGTGGATCGAGCAAGTAGTTGCTGCCAATCTCGATCTGCTGTTTCCCGGAGTAGACGTGGTGGCCGCGTACCCATTCCGACTCACCCGCGACGCCGATGTCGAGATCGAAGAGGACGAAGCTGCAGACCTTTCGGCAGCGGTCGAACGGGGCGTGGGACTGCGACCGTTCGGCTCGGCAGTTCGTCTCGAGATCGACGAAGCCGTACCCGAATGGGTCAGGGCGATGCTCATCAAGAATCTCGGTTTGGCACCGTATCAGGTCTTCGAATTCGCTGGTCCCCTTGGTCTCGCCGACCTCACAGAGCTGATGGCTATCGACAGGGCCGACCTGAAAGACGAGACATTCAAACCGTCGATCCCTCCGGCACTCGCCGGGACCGACACCATCTTCGGGGCCATCAGGCAACAGAACATCATCCTCTATCACCCCTACGACTCGTTCGTACCCGTCGTCGACTTCCTGCGACAGGCGGCCTACGACCCGAAGGTGCTGGCCATCAAGCAGACCCTCTACCGGGTGGGGGCCAACTCGCCCATTGTCGACGCTCTTCTCGAGGCCCGTCAGAACGGCCGTCAAGTCAGTGTGCTCGTCGAGCTGAAGGCTCGTTTCGACGAAGAGAACAATCTCGGATGGGCGAGAGCACTGGAGAAGGCGGGGGTTCATGTCGTCTACGGGCTCGTCGGCCTCAAGACACACTCCAAGATGACCATGGTGGTCCGCAGAGAATCGTCGGAACTCCGTCGCTACGTCCACCTCGGAACGGGCAACTACAACCCTGTCACGGCGCGCATCTACACGGATCTGGGCTTGTTCACCGTCGACGAGGACATCGCCGAGGACGTTTCGGAGCTCTTCAATGTGCTGACCGGGTACGCGCACCAGACGGCCTACCGCAAGCTGCTCGTCGCCCCGACCGCCATGCGATCCCAGCTCCTGTCGAAGATCGAACGAGAGACGATCCGTCACCGTTCTCACGGCGACGGATACCTCGCGTTCAAGGCAAACGCGCTGGTCGACAAGCAGGTGATCCGGGCGCTCTATCAGGCATCACAGGCAGGAGTGAAGATCGACCTTCAGATCAGGGGTATCTGTTCACTGCGACCCGGCATCCCGGGAGTGAGCGACACCATCACCGACACGTCGGTGGTCGGACGATTCCTCGAGCACACGCGCATGTACTACTTCCACAACGGAGGCGACGAGGAGTTGTATGTCGGAAGCGCCGATCTGATGCCTCGCAACCTCGACCGCCGTGTCGAGTTGCTGTTCCCGGTCGAAGGGCCCGATCTCGCGCTCCTTCGCGACGCTGCACTCAACGTTCATCTCAAGGACACGGCACAGGCTCGTCTCCTTCGAAGTGACGGAACCTACGAGCGGCTCGACCGTTCAGGATTGGACAGTCAGAAGTGGCTGCTCGACAACTGGGGGTTCCGGGGAAGCGACCTCGAAGTCGCCCAGCTTCACCCGACGACCTGAGCCAGAAGGGCAGCGTCGATCGAGTAGCTGAGCCGGTCGGGCGCAGCGTCGGACTCCACCCACTCGGTCCGATCGACCTCGCTGGTGGGCTCGCGGTCTTCGATGCTTCCCGAGATGACGCGCATCTTCCAGAACCGGACAACCTTTCGGTCGCCACTCTCGAGGTGGTACTGCACCTCGCCGAGGAATTCGCCGAGTGCACAGGTGAGTCCGGTTTCTTCCTCGACTTCCCGAAGTGCTGCCTCCTCGAAGGTCTCGCCCTCATCGAGCTTGCCCTTCGGGAAGCTCCAATCGTCGTACTTGGGCCGGTGCACGATCACGACCTTCCCATCTGCGACGACGACGCCTCCGGCAGCGCGGATCACATCCATGCGCGCAGCTTCTTCCGATCCAGGCAGTCGAAGGCGTGCCCCCACTGGTCGAGCGCCTCGCAACGGCGCGCCCATTGCACTCCAGCGAGTTCACCGAGCACCACGGCGTGACGCGACGGGAGGCGAACTCCGATCTGCGTGAGGATTCCGTGAGCGATCGTTGCGTCACGATACTCGCCAAGAATGTCCTGAAGCCGCTCTGCGGCTCCGGCGAATCGAAGTGAGCGTTTCCCAGCCACCGGCGCTACCAGTTCGGCCCCATACCGCACTCTCTTGGCGAGGATGCGGATCCGATGGAGGGTCGGCGGATCCGGCTCCGGATTCCTGGCCAGCTCGGCCAAGCCGATCCAGCGTTGTCGCACGAGCGGGCCCATGACCTCGAGCGGAGGCCTCTCCCCGTCGTCGCGTACCGGCGTCGCACATGCCCACGCCACCAGTTCGAGGGCCAACCGTGCGAACGAATCACTCTGGACATACTGCAACAGCTCGTCCCACTCGGCGTCTCTGCGCCGAGACCAGGCCGACCGCAACGCCTCGATCGCCACGGCATCGCCGGTGAGTCGAAGCAGGAACACGTCGCGATCTCGGACCTTGCCGAGGAGCCGTCCCAGCTCTCGAAGGTCTCTGCGTAGAGGCTTTCCTTCACGCAGCAACGGTCCGAACGTCTGCAGGTTCGAACGAAGCCGACGAGTGGCGACACGAGCTTGATGTACCGAGTGGTGGTCGGAATGAGGCAGACATGAGAACAGGCGATCTACGGACGCCGCTATGGCGTTGGCGAGGAGATCACCGGCAGTCGGATCGTCAGGCAGATCCGGAACGGCGACGGCCGGCCACTTCATCGCTCTCCCCTCCTGGCGACACCGACAATCCATGGACGAGAAACTCCCTCAACGCACCTGTTGCCTCTTCCATTCGATCGGTCGGTCGGGGCTGGGTGATGAGGAATCTCGCCCCAGACATGATCAGATCCTGGAGAAGGCGGCCGACCAGGTCTACCGACATCGAACGCAGTTCGCCGGCCTCTACTCCGGCGGCATAGATACGTCCGAACGCCTCCACGAACTCTGAATGTGCCTCTCGCACTCGAAGCTGCGCGGCCCGAGACAGCTTGGGTATGTCTCTGTGGAGGATCACCCCGAGGGTCGGATCCGTGACGACGAATCGCACCATGCCGGTCGAGAGGTCGACGATCTGATCTATGTACGGTGCGGTCGGATCGACCGCCTCGACGAGGCGGTGGAGCAGCTTCGGGAGTTCACTCTCCACGAGCGACACCACGAGATCCTCTTTGTCAGTGAAGTACTCGTACAGCGTTGTTCGTCCGATGCCGACGACCGCTGCGATATCGCCGAGAGACGTGATCTGGTAGCCGAGGCCGTGGAACAGCCTCTGCGCCGCGTCGAGGATCTGTGCCCTGGTCAGCTCCTTGTGTTCGGCGATGTTCCCTGCGCGTATCCGCGGCACGACTGCTCTTCTCTCTCGTTCAGACCCTATGTTATCGACACCCTGTGGCTGTCCGGCCTGGCCTTTGAGACGGGTACCATCGGTAGCGGCATGCCGGCGACGATCATTCTGGGCACTCAGTGGGGTGACGAAGGAAAGGGCAAAGTCACCGACTTTTTCGCCGAGAAGGCAGACCTCGTCGTCCGCTACCAGGGCGGCAACAACGCTGGTCATACCGTCGTCGTCGGCGAAGAGCGTTTCGCCCTTTCGCTCGTCCCGTCCGGGGTGATGAACCCGAACTGCACGCCGGTGATCGCGTCCGGATGCGTGGTAGACCCTGGTGTGCTCCTCGACGAGATCGACATGCTCGCCTCCCGGGGCATCGACCCGTCGCGGCTACGGCTCTCCTCCAACGCTCACCTCATCATGCCCTACCACCGCAAGCTCGACGCCGTGAAGGAGCGATACCTGGGACGCCAGAAGATCGGCACGACCAAGCGAGGTATCGGACCGGCGTATGCGGACAAGTATGCCCGCCAGGGCATCCGCGTCCAGGACCTCTTCGACACCAAGATCTTCAACGACAAGCTCGACATCGCACTCGTCGAGAAGAACAAGATCCTCACCAGGGTCTACAACCAGCTCCCGATGGACGCACGGGAGATCGTCCGCGAGTACCAGGAGTACGCGGAGCGGCTGCGACCGTACGTGGACGACACGTCGTTGCTCGTCGCGTCTGCGATCGAGGGTGGCAAGCAGGTGCTGTTCGAGGGCGCTCAAGGCACCTTGCTCGATATCGACCACGGGACCTACCCGTTTGTGACATCGTCCAATCCGACCGCAGGTGGCGCGCTCACCGGGACCGGTATCGGTCCGAAGGCGATCGACAAGGTGATCGGAGTCACCAAGGCGTATATCTCTCGCGTAGGTACCGGCCCGTTTCCAACCGAGCTGGATGATGACGTGGGTGAGACCATGGTGCGTGTCGGCGGCGAGTATGGAACCGTCACGGGCAGACGCCGCCGGTGCGGATGGCTCGATCTGGTCGCACTTCGCTACTCGGCTCGAGTGAACTCCCTCACCGACTTGTTCGTGACCAAGCTCGACGTCCTCTCCGAGTTCGAGACACTGAACGTTGCGACCGCCTATAGCTCGCTCGGCTCCCACTACACGGAGTTTCCGCGACAGCAACGGGTGCTGTACAACTGCGCGCCGGTGCTCCATGAGCTACCCGGCTGGAAGATCGACATCTCGGAGGTGCGCGATGCGGGCGATCTTCCCGGGGAGGCGCTCGCCTACCTGCGATTCGTCGAGAAGGAAGTGCGAGTGCCGGTCCGTTGGGTGTCGGTTGGGCCGGAGCGGAGTCAGGTGATCGACCTCAGGTCGACAGCAGCATTCTGATCGCCAAGGCGACGATGACTGCAGCGCCGGTGACACCCGTGACGATTCTCGTGTGCTCCGACATCCTGTGGCCCAGGATCGCACCGCCGGCAGCGAGCGCCGTCTGCCACGACAGTGACGCGAGGAACGCTCCGGCGACGAACAACAGCTCACCGCTCGCCGTCGCGGCCACGCCGCCCGTCGATCCGAGGATCAGCGCAGCGAAGTACGTGAGGGTGACCGGGTTCATCAGGGTGATCGATAGGAACGCGGCGGTCGTGCGCAGGTACGAAGCTGCCGGCGCGGCTTTCGAGGACGCACGCAGAGCCGAGGTGCCGGTGACCACAGCAACGGCCAGGAGAATCACCCCGGCGATCAGCCGCAGCGAACGCTCGTACGGAGCGAGGGCGGCGGCAGTGGCGGCACCGGCAACCGCAGCGATCGTGGCGTAGATGAGATCGGCCAGCGCAGCCCCGAGGCCGGCGAAGAACGCCTTCCGGAATCCGGATTTCGTTCCGATTCCAATGATCAGCACAGCAATCGGGCCGACTGGGACTGCAATTCCGTAGCCGGCGACGATCCCTTCCAGGAAGGCCCTCACAGCTCTCTTGCCAGCGTCCTGGACAGATTGCCGACCCGATCCATCTCCACATACTCGAGTCCGAGCCATCCGGCCATCACGCGCAGTTCGTCAGCCAGAAGCGACGCGACTCGCACCTCGTCCTGGTCCTCTTCCACGTGGGCGGCTCTCACTGCGAGAACACCCCGATTGCGATCCGCCTTCAGATCGACCCGGCCGACCAGCTCCCCGTCGAGAAGGAACGGAAGCACGTAGTACCCGTAGACGCGATGATTCGCCGGCACGTAGATCTCGATCCGGTAGTGGAATGCGAAGAGGCGCTCAACCCTCGGCCGAAACCAGATGAGGGGATCGAACGGGCTCAATAGTGCTGCCCCCCTGTGGTGGCGGGGTATCACAGCCGACGGATGCAGATAGGCGACGTCGCTCCATCCTCGTACTTCGACTCGTTCGAGGGCGCCGGAGCGAACCAGATCCTCCACGAGTGGCCTCGCCACCGGAACGCGGATCCTGTAGTAGTCGGCGAGATCGGCGAGCGTCGCGATGCCGAGCGACGCAGCCCCCCGAACGAGGAGCTTCCTACGCGCATCGTCGACATCGACCGGTGATTCGTCGAGCACCTCCGGGTGGACCCGCTCGGGAAGGTCGTAGAGTCGATTGAAAGCCGGACGCCCCGCAGACGTCAGCTTGCCGACGAAAAACAGCCACTCGAGTGCCACCTTCTCGGAACGCCATCTCCACCAGGCGCCCGACCTTCGTTCCTGTGCGTCGAGGTCGGACACGGTGAGCGCCCCTCTGGTGCGGACCTGTTCGTAGACATGGTCGACGAATCCCGGGCGGTCCTCGGCGAGTCGTTCGATGGCCGACCAGCGAACACCACCGTTCATACGGTGCACGAACAAGGGTCTGGTTTCAATCGGGAGTAGGGATGCTCCGTGTCCCCAATACTCGAACAGCTCACGACTGTCCCACAACCACCGGTCGAGTGTCGCCCGATCGTATGACCCCAACCGGGAGAAGAAGGGCATGTAGTGAGCGCGGGCGAGCACGTTCACCGAGTCGAGCTGGACGAGCCCAACGTGACCGAGGACGCGCCGGAAGTGACGCACGTCGATGCGCCCGCTGGGACGCTGTCGCGTCAACCCCTGCGCTGCAAGCCCGATGCGGCGGGCCTGATCGATCGACAAGCGAAACATCGGGTCATTCTGGTCGAGATCCTTCGCCGACCCTGCGAACATAGGCGGGTGATTCCCCGCTACACACTCCCCGAGATGGGCAAGCTCTGGTCCGACGAGCACAAGCTCGCGGTCTGGCAGGAGGTCGAAGCGCTCGTCGCCGAAGCGTGGGAAGCCGAAGGTGTCGCTCCCGAGGGCACCGGCTCGGCCATCCGATCGGCGCCCGCGATGGATCCCGACGCATGGAGGGCGCGTGAACTGATCACGCATCATGACGTCGCGGCATTCGTCGATCTCCTCGCGGATGCAGCAGACAAGTCGGGCCCGTGGGTGCACTACGGGCTCACGTCTTCGGATGTCGTCGACACGGCGCAGGCGGCCATCCTGACGGAGGCAGTGGACCTGCTCGTCACCGGCATCGACGACCTCTTCCAGGCCGTACGACGAAGGGCACTCGAGGAGCGTGACACGTTGATGGTCGGACGTACGCACGGCATGTGGGCAGAGCCGACGACCTTCGGACTGAAGCTCGCGACGTGGGCGTTCGAGATCGCGCGCGCCAGGCAGAGACTCATTCGAGCACGTGAGGCGATAGCCGTCGGCAAGGTGAGTGGCGCCGTCGGAACCTACTCACAGGCACCACCTGCGATCGAAGCGTACGTGTGCGACCGCCTCGGTCTCGGGATCGAACCGGCCTCTTCACAAGTCACACACCGGGATCGTCATGCCGAGCTGGTTGCAACGATCGCGCTGACCGGTTCGTCGATCGAGCGCTTCGCCACGGAGATACGTCACTTGCAGCGAAGCGAGGTCAGAGAGGTTCAGGAGGCCTTCGCGACGGGACAGAAGGGCTCCTCCGCCATGCCCCACAAGCGCAACCCGATCCTCTCGGAGCGCATGGTCGGTATGGCCAGGGTGCTCCAAGGCTATGCCGTGTCAGCCATGCAGGATGTCGCTCTATGGCACGAGCGAGATATCAGCCACTCGTCGGCCGAGCGCATCATCCTGCCCGACGCAACCATCCTGCTGCACTACATGCTCGCAACGTTCACTCGCATCGTGGAGGGACTCGTCATCCGCAGGGACCGCATGCAAGAAAACCTCGACGCGACCCACGGGCTCGTCTTCAGCCAAACCGTGTTGCTGTCACTCATCGATGCCGGGTTGTCCCGCGATGATGCCTATCGGATCGTTCAGCGCTGCGCGGCCCGCGCGTGGGACGAGGGTCTTCACCTGCGCGATGTCCTCGCGGACGATCCCGACGTTCACTTGGAGCATCTCGCAGCATGCTTTGACCCCGCAGCGACGCTCGCCAATGCCGGCGTGGTGTTCGACCGGCTCTTCGCGATCTGACGTCACCCCTGGCCGGCAAATGCATGGCACGCCTGACAGACCTGTGTCGTACGCGCCTCATTCAGGTACGCAATGTCCGCCGAACCGTCGGTGATATGAGACTCGTGGCAGCTCACACACGTAGCTGCGTCCGGGCTGAGCTCCTGCCACTTCGGAAGCAACTCATGGAAGTGATTGTTGAACCCCTGAGCGTTGAGCACGTCCTCGTGGCATTTGGTGCATTGCGCGTCGGATACCGGCCTCGTCTGCGGGGCAGGCTGCGTGTAGTGGCCGGTCAGGTAGTGCGTCAGGTCCCTCGCACCCAACGTCAGTGCGGAGATGCGTCCGAAGAGACCCCGTCCCGAGTGGCAATCGATGCATCGGACGGCCTTCGTCGTGTGGAAGCTCGCCAGGTCGACCGGGTCGGCGGCGACGCTCCGATCGACATAGGTGCTCTCCGGTTCCGAATGGCACGAGGCACAGAACGAGTCTCGGTTCTCGAAGTGTGCGGCCTCGACCCCGGAGCCGATCGCGAGTACGAGTCCGACAAGGGCAGCCATACCCACAATCAGCAACAGTCTCCTCGGACTACGCTTCTCCGGTTTCATGAGGAGCGCAGCCTACCTCTGATCCGACGCCGCTCAGAGCCAGGCGGCATTCCTGACCCCAGTCGCCGTGCATGGCCTCGCGTAGCTCTGTCGCTCCATCCCGGGACCGGGAAGTCGATCCCGATCCGCACGGGGCGCATTGTGACAGCCCGCTGCGCTCGCAGCAGACAGCCAACAGCTGGAAGCCGCCAGCCACAGCGCGACGATGATCGACTCGAGACCACGTGGCGAATCCAACGTTCTCCCTTCGGGTTGTTCGCTGTTCGCTGTTGGTTGTTGGTTCCCTCTCCGCTTGAATCGGGCACCGTGACGGACCAGCCAGCCACCGAGACACCGTCCTTCGGGTACGACCGTACGGTGCTCGACGCTTTCCCGACGATTCGGGCGGCGGTCGTGCAGGTAGCCGACATAGAGCCTGGTGGTGCCGACGGACTGGCAGACGAGTATCGCTCCCAGCAGTTGGCGACCATCGAACGGCTCGCTCAGATACCGATCGCGGAGATCGCCTCCATCGCGGCGTGGCGGCGAGCATTCTCCCGATTCGGTGTGAAACCCACCCAACACCGGTCGGCCGTCGAAGCGTTGCTCCGGAGGCTCTCCAAACAGGGAGAGGTGCCTTCGATCAACCCCCTCGTGGACATCGGAAACCTCGTGTCGATCCGTCACTCGCTTCCGGTGGCGGTGTTCGATCTCGAGGGAGTGTCGCTGCCCATCGAGGTTCGCTTCGCTTCGGGTGACGAGGTCTTTCACGGCATCGGCACCGATGGCCCGGACCATCCTTCTCCCGGCGAGGTCGTCTTCATCGACGCTGCCGGGTACGTCTGCGCGCGACGCTGGTGCTGGCGCCAGAGTGCGCAGAGCGCCGCAGGTCCGGACTCCACCCGGGTGTTGATCGTCATCGAAGGCCACCACGAATCAGCGTCCGAGGACGTCATGGCGGCCGGACAGGACATCGCCGACATGGCCGTCCGCCACTTGCACGCGACAGTCGGCCCCGTTGATCTTCTCTCGCCGGAACTCGCGTGAGCGTGCGGGCTCCGTCCGTTCGGTCATGAGGTCATGGGTTATGGGTTGTCGGTAGGAAAGGACTGGGACGACGCGAAGACCGCAGGCGATCTCCTACCCATAGCCGGAAACCCAAAACTCACAACGGGCGAGGGCAGCTCGCCTATCTCAGCGGAGCGGATCGAGATCCTGGTACTCGCCGGTTCTCAGATGGCACGACACCAGGTGCTCCGGATCACCTTCGAAAGGGAGCAGAATCGGGTCAATGCCGTCACAGATTCCCGCCTGCGCGATGGAGCATCTCGGATGGAAGTTGCAGCCCGGCGGCGGGTTGATCGGGTTCGGGATCTCGCCGGCCGGCAGCGCTACCGTTCGCCGGCGCTTGGGGTCTGGCACGGGAACCGCGTCGAGGAGCGCGCGCGTGTAGGGGTGCTGGGCGTTGCTGTAGACGGCTTCGAGAGGTCCGACCTCCACGATCTTTCCCAGGTACATGACCGCGATGCGATCGCACACGTACTTGGCGGTGGCGAGGTCGTGTGTGATGAACAGGTAGGTGAGATCGAACTCGTTCTTGAGCTGCATCATGAGATCGAGGAGGAGCGCGCGCACGCTCACATCGGCCATGGCTATCGGCTCGTCGGCCACGATCAGATCGGGCGCCGTGATCATGCCTCTCGCAAACACGACCCGCTGGCGCTGTCCGCCGCTGATCTGATGTGGATACTTCGCGTAGAAGAACTCCGACGGAGCCATCCCGACTTGCTCGAGCATGTTCAGCACCCGGCCGTGTCGATCCTCCTGCGAGAGTTGCGGCATGTGGATCTTCAGCGGGTGCTCGATTGCCTCACCGACCGTCATCCTGGGGTTCAGAGAGGCAAGCGGGTCCTGGAACACCACCTGCATCCGATGCCGAAGCGTGCGCATCTCCTCGTGTGACAGTGAGCCCAGGTCGACACCATCGAATACGACCGTGCCGTCGGTCGGGTCCAGAAGTCGAAGTACCAGTCGACCGACGGTCGACTTGCCGGAGCCGGACTCACCCGCCAGTCCAAACACCTCACCTTTGCGGATCTCGAACGTCACACCGTCGACGGCGCGCACGTGCTCTTTGGGCGCCCCTGTGAGGCTCGCGACGAACCCTTGCGCGACGGGAAACCACTTCCGCAGGTCGACGACTTCGACGAGGTTCTCAGCCACCTGCGACCTCCACCTGGTCGTACAGCCAGCAGGCTGTCGCGTGGCCAGGGATCACCTCACGGAACTGCGGCACTTCGACCGCACAGATGTCCATCGCCCGGGGGCAACGAGGGTGGAATGGACATCCGCTCGGTGGACTGAGGAGGTTGGGAGGTGCCCCCTCCATCTTGTAGAGGTCGTGGGCCGCCAAGTCGATGTTCGGAACCGAGTGCAGCAGACCCACCGTGTAGGGATGCTTCGGTTCGGCGAAGACCCCGTACACATCTCCTACTTCGGCCATTCTGCCTGCGTACATGACCGCCACACGATCTGCGACCTCGGCGACGACACCGATGTTGTGGGTGATCAACAGAATCGTCAGATCGAACTCGTCGCGAAGCTCCCTCAACAAATCGAGGAACTTCGCCTCGACGATCACATCCAGAGACGTCGTCGGCTCGTCGGCGATCACGAGCTTGGTACGCAATGCCAGCGCGAGCGAGATCATGACCCGCTGCCGCATACCACCCGACAGCTGGTGTGGGTAGTCGTCCAGTCGCTCACGCCGGATCCCGAGCTTCTCGACGAGCTCTTCCGCTCGGGCAATCGCCGCCAGTTCCGAGACCTTCGGTTCGTGCGTCCTGATCGTCTCGGTGAGGTGCTCGATGACCCGCTGTACGGGGTTCAGCGAGGTCATGGGATCCTGGAACACCATCCCGATCTCACCGCCGCGAACCGACTGCATCTGCTTCTTGGAGTACGTCATGAGATCGTCGCCGTCGAACCAGAGTTCTCCTCCGTCGATTCGACCGGGTGTCCTCATCATTCGCATGATCGCCTTGCCGAACGTCGACTTGCCGCAACCGGACTCCCCAACGAGCCCGAGGATCTCGCCGCGGCGAATGTCCAGCGAGACATCGTCCACGGCGTGGACATCCCCCGACCGGGTCGCATACCGGACGTTGAGGTTGCGGACGGAGTACAGGATGTCTTCCATCACCGCTCCCTCAGCTTCGGGTTGAAGATCTCCATCAACCCCTCGCCCATCATCGTGAAGGCGAGGACGACGAGCATGATGGCGATACCGGGAAAGGTGATCAACCACCATGCGGTTTGTATGAACCCCTGACCTCGGGCGAGGTCGATGCCCCAATCGGCGGTGTTCGGAGGAAGGCCGAGGCCGAGAAAGCTCAGTCCTGCCCCGGTCAAGATCGCGTCGGCGACGTTGACGGAGAAGATGATCGCGACCGATGGGATGACGTTCGGGTAGATGTACTTGCGAAGGATCTCTCTCGACCGAGCACCTATCGACCTCGCAGCCTCAACGTACAGCTCTTCCTTGACCGACAGCGTCTGGCCCCGCACGATCCGGTAGTAGGTGGGTATGTACAAGACCGCGATGGCAACGATGACGTTCAGCACGCTCGGACCCAACACGGCCGTGATCGAGATGGCGAGAATCAGCCCTGGGAATGCGTACAGGCTGTCCATGATGATGCTGAGAAGCCGATCGAGTTTGCCGCCCCTGAAGCCGGCGAGCAAGCCGAGCGGCACACCGAGCACCAACGCGATGATCGAAGCGCTGAACCCGATCAGCAACGCGATGCGGGTACCCCAGATCAGTCGGCTGAATACGTCCTGTCCGATCTGGTTCGTGCCGAGGAGGAAGCCACCGGCTGCGGCCGACTCGCCGGTGACGCTCTTGCCTTCCACGACCTGTGGGTAGTTCTCCGCAAGATCCTCGTACTCCGCCGACTGGACGACCGCTGCAGCAATCGTTCCATCGGCGACAGCCTGCAAGGCCTCGTCAATGGAGTTGAAACGAACGATACGCGGCCGCAGTTCCTTGTCCGTTCCGGCGAGTTGCTCATTCAACGCCTGAGCCTGCTCATTGAGTGCTTGGGCGGTTGGCACTCCCCGCACAACGCCGACGGACGGCCTCGGGTCGCCCGTCGAGGTCTCGAGATCACCCAGTTCGGTGATTCCGGACGAGGCCAAAGACACCAGCACAGGAAGGTCGGGGCTGGCACCTGGCGCGAGGAACCTCGGGCCGACCTGTACGTCCGGGCTGTACGGAGCGAGCAGTGACGGCACCAGGCCGAGGATGATGAATACGAGCACCATCACCGCCGAGATGGCGACGAGCCACCAGTCCGCTCCGTACCAGCGCCTGGCCCCGAGGAGCCTTCTGACGAAGCCGACCTTCTCGAGCTCAACGCTCCACTCGTACTCGTTCGTAGGGGTCTGAAGGGCCATGCGTCAGTACCTGACCCTCGGATCGACGAGCGAGTAGATGATGTCGACCGCCAGGCTGATCAGCGCAACGAACAGAGCGAACATCGTGATCACGCTCTGTACGGCCGTGTAGTCACGGCTCGAGATTCGCTCGACGAGGTACCGGCCCATGCCGGGCCACGAGAACACGGTCTCGGTGAGCACCGCGCCCGCCAGGAGGATCGCTACCTGGAGTCCGATCAAGGTGATGACGGGGATCATGGCGTTCTTGAGAGCATGGTTATAGATCACGACGCGCTCACGGATACCTCTCGCGCGCGCGGCGGCGATGTAGTCCTGCTGGAGTGTCTCGATGACGTTGATCCTCGTGAGCCTGACGAATACACCGGAGAGGATCAGTCCAAGCGTCAGGGTCGGCAGCACCAGGTGCTCCAGCACCGACCGAAGGGCGGTCCAGTTCCCCGTGAGCAACGCATCGACGCTGTAGATGTTCGTGATGTGGTGCAGGGTGGTTCCGGCGATCGCGTCGATTCTCCCCGCTATGGGGAGCCAGCCGAGCTTCACCCCGAAGAGCAGCTGGAGCATCAGCCCCAGCCAGAAGATGGGTAGTGAGTAGATGATGACCGAGTACAGCCTCAGCGAGTAGTCGGTGGTTCGTTTTCGTCGAGACGCGGCGAACGCGCCGCCGAAGATGCCCAGGACGAGTGAAAGGATTGCAGCGGGGATGACGAGCTCGAGCGTCGCAGGGAAGCGTTCGCTCATCTCGTCGACGATCGGTCTGTGTGCACCCGTCAGTGAATTACCGAAGTCGAGCGTGACGACGCTCCCGAGGAACCTCGCGTACTGGAGGATGAGCGGGTCGTTGAGACCGAGTTGTTCCCTGAGGCGAGCCACCGTTTCCGGGCTGCCTTTCGGCCCGAGCGCCGAACTGACCGGATCGCCAGGGATGACCCTCAGAACGAAGAACACGAGGCTGGCGAGGATGAACACCATCGGAAGTGTCAGCGCGATCCGGGTGAGGATGTACCGGCGAAGGCCTGTGCTGCCCCTGACGAAGATGTAGGCGAGGCCGACAAAGGCCGGGACACCGATGATGAGAAAGATGAGCGACAGCGGTGACATCGTGAACGGGAGGGTAGTGCGGGGGTGGGCCCGAAAGGAACCCACCCCCACTCAATCGTTTACTTGTCGGTCGTCAGTGTCGAGTAGTTGAACTCGATCGTCGGGCCGATGTTCAGTGTGTCAGGCGAGTCGTACATGGAATCGCCATGGATATAGCTCGCGTAGACCACGTGCTCGGGTTCGAAGAACAGCGGCAGCGTCACCACGAGGTCGGCATACAGATCCTGCGCCTGCCCGTACAGGTCGGCACGCTTGGTCTGGTCCGTCTCCGTCGCGGCCTGACCGAGGAGATCGGTCAGCTGCTGCGACTTGTCGTCGATCCCGACGCCGAAGGCGTTGCCCTCCGCCGGCTTTGTCACGTTGGTGCCTTCGCCGCCGTTGTACACGAACGGCTCCAGGTAGTTCGACGGGTCCGGATAGTCGAAGAACCATCCGAGCACTCCGGCCGAGTACGCCTCGCCACCGGTGAGTGCCGTCACGTACGTGCTCCACTCGACCGCGTTCAGCGTCACATCGATCATGCCGGAGGCCTCGAGCTGCTGCTGCAGCACCGCCATCCAGTCCGCCGTCGACGCACCGTAGTGCTCGGGTGGGTAGTACAGGTCCAGCTGCAGGTGATTGCTCTCGCTGTAGCCGGCATCCGTCAGGTACTGCTGTGCAGCAGCCATGTTCGGAGCCTGATAGGCCGTATCGAACGCCTCATTCGCACCCAAGAAGCCCGGAGGCACCTGTGAGTACAGCGGCGTGACCTGGCCACCGAACACGGTGTCCGCCATCTGGTCGCGGTCGATGAGCGACGCGACCGCCTTCCGCACGTTGTCGTCATCGAACGGTGCCATCGTGTGGTTGATGATCAGGTAGCGAATTGCTCCGCCGTTGATCGCTCCAACCGTCACATCCGGCACGCTCTCGAGCTGCTGAATCAACTCGGTGCCGAGGAACCGCCACGCGATGTCGATCTCGCCGTTCTGGAGGGCCAGGGCCATCGTCTGTGGATCGCTGTAGAAGCGAACGATGATCTGGTCGACCTGCGGCTTGTAGTCCCCGTTGTAGTACGGGTTCGGCTCGAGAACGACCTGCTCCTGCTGGGTGTACTGCGTGATGATCCACGGACCGACGCCATAGATCGGCGCTGGTGGGAACAGATCACACTGGTCGGCGGGGAAGATGTTCGGATCCGCCGGGATGTACGGGCCAGTCGCGAGCAGCTGAGGGAAGTACGCCACCGGCTGTGACAGATGGAACACGATCGTGCTGGCGTCTGTCGCCTCGACACTGGCCAGATACGGCGTGACGAGCGCGTCGGCGACGCCGTTCGGGCAGTCGGGGCCAATGGTGAGCACACGATTCATCGAATCTGCGAACACCTGTGCCGTGAGATCGGTTCCGTCTCCGAACTTGATCCCGTCCTTCAATGTGACCGTGTAGGTCAGTCCGTCGTCCGAGACGGTCGGGGGCGCCGTCGCGAGACCCGGGATCAACTTGTCACCGGAGCCGGGGGCCCACTTCATCAGGCCCTCACCGGTGTTCTTGATCAACTCCCAGTCCCGTGTTGCGTAGGCGTCCGCCGGATCGAGGCTCGCGATCGTATCGGTGGTCCCGATGATGATCGTCTTCGGACCTGTCGCGGCCGTCGTAGTGGGGGCCGCGGTGGTGCCCGGTCCAGCCGTCGTAGTGGGGGCCGCCGTCGTCGTCGTGGCTTGCGTCGTGGTCGTCCCTGTCCCTCCGCACGCCGCTGCGATCAACGCAAATGCGGCGATGAGGGCGACGACCCAGAATCGGCGTCTCATTAGCTCTCCTCCATTAGGTGTCGCTCGACTAGTCGCGCCGAGCACACTCAAGTTAGTCCCGATCCGCGGCTGCGACAACGGGGGCCGGTGTTTGCTACCGGTTTCTGGACGGGTCGTACACTTGTGCGACACGGAGAAAGGACTGATGGTGGCCGCGGTTGTGCTCACCTGGGAAGGGGATCATCGCTTCGATGCCGAAGATCGCGACGCCATGCCTGTCGACATCGACGGTGAGGCGACGATGGGAGTCCGACCATCGGATCTCCTGCCCATGGCACTCGCAGGCTGCTCCGGTGTCGATGTCGTGAACCAGATCGGCGCCGACCGGCTCACCTCTCTGGAGATCACCGTCCATTACACCAAGGAGCCCGACCCGCCATGGAGATTCCAGCGGTTCCGGCTGCACTACCGAGCCGCGGGACCGGACCTCACCGAACAGGAGCTCACGGAGTCGGTACACCGAAGCCACGACGAGATGTGCTCCGTCTCACACGCGATCAGGGGCAACGTGCCGGTGGAGACAACGGTGGAGGTGAGCAGACAGCTGACAGCTGACAGCTGACAGCCGCTGTTCGCTGACGCCGACGGTCTTCGGTTTTCGGTTGTCAGTTGTCAGTAAGACAGTCACCCGATGTCCGCTCCAGTCAATCACCTCATCGTTCCAAGCGAGTCGAGCAGCACTGTGAGAGAAGCGTAGAGGGAAGGTGGACGGGCCCCCTGGAGTTGCCACGAAGGTGATCGCCACTGATGACTGAAGACTGAAGACTGCGGAGCTCCTACCTCGCTGCTGCCGGATAGACCTTGGCGAGTTCGGCGTTGAACGTGTTGGTGGGTAGCAGCACCCAGGCACCGGTCGACGTCACGTAGTCCTTCACCGAGATGTGCACTCTTCTCACCTGTGATGCGGTGATCCCACGGAAGTTCCATGCGAGACTGACCGCGTCCCCGAACGCGAACCGCGAGTCGAGGTGGACGACACTCGCCACCTTGTTGGCTACCGATGAGAACGCCGAAAGGGAACCGAACGAAGCCATCCGGTCGGCGATCTTGAACAGCATCTCCTGTTGGTGCTGCTCTCGTGTCAGGTCGCTCGCACCAGCGACCGGACGCCACTCACCATCGACGTATTCTTCGGTGTGTCTGGTGCGCACCCACGCCAGTGCCTGGTCACCGTTCACGTGCGTGCAGCCCGCCGGAAGATCCAACTGGGCTTTGGCGTCCCTCACCGGATTGTCAACGCACACGTCGACTCCACCGAGTGCGTTGATGATGTCGGCGAAACCGGAAAAGTCGATCCTCGCGAAGTGGTCGACTTCGATGCCGGTGTAGTCCTGCACCATGAGCGCCAACAACTCCGCCCCGCCGGCGACCCCTTTGCACCCGCCGAGTCCGGTGTTCAGACGGGCATAGTCATCGATACAGGGGTTGTTCACGTAGAGATCGCGTGGAAGCGACGCGATGATCGGCGTCGACCCGTCGGAGGGCAGCAGAATGAGCAGCATGGCATCCGCCCTCGGGCCTTCCTGACCGACGAGGAGATACGACGCGAACATGCTGTCCGGCAAGGCAGGGCTTGTCGCTGTCGGCAGATCGAACGGGATGATGGTCGCCTGTTGCTGGTTGCGTTCGGCAACGACCAGAGTGAGTAGGTCCTTGTCGAGCAATGGTGGATGGAAGTCAACGGACGCCGCCGCCACCGCTGCGGCAACCTGCTCCGGGGTCCTCCCGGCGATCTTCGACCGAACTTGGGAGGCCGACGCGAACTCCTCGCGCTCCACGCTGTGGTACGCCTGATATGCGTGCACGCCTGTCGCGGCGAGAAAGCCGAAGAGAGCGACACCCACGACCACCGCAATCGTGGCCAGAGCGCTCACGACTTCAGAACGTTTCGGCCCGTCCCTGTGCTTGCCCATGTCTCGGATGGTAGAAGACTGCGGCGGTTTGGTCGCGATTCACGATTCGAGAACAACGTCTCTGATCGCGAGTACCACGAAGAACAACACCACCGATAGGGTCGCCATCGTGGCTCCGGCGGCGGTGCCCACGTAGTAGCTGATGTAGAGCCCACCCACGACGGCGAGGGAGCCCATAGTGACCGCAACCAGCATCATCGTCGGAACCCTCCCGGTGACCAACGAGGCGGTCGCCGGCGGGGCGATCAGCAGCCCGAACACCAGCAGCGTGCCGACGGTCTTGAAGGCGATGACGACAGCGAGGGTCACGAGTCCGAGCATGACGGCCCGCGCGAGTTGGGGCTGCATTCCCAACAGCTTCGCCTTGTCCTCGTTGAACGACAGTGCGAGAAACGGACGGTAGAAGACGAGCGCCACCAGCACCGTCACCACCAGCCCGATGGAGAGGATCCTCAGATCCCCGGTGTTGACGCCGAGCGCGTCGCCGAACAGGATCCCGGCCAGACTCCCTGCATAGGACGACGTCCTCGAAATGATCACCACACCCAGCCCGAGCATCCCGACAAACAACAGCCCGATGCCCGTGTCCTCGGAGAGCTTGGCCTTGCGATGAATCGTTCCGATACCCCACACCATGACGAGGGCCGAAACGACGGCTCCCACGAGCTGACTGAAACCGAACAACACGCCGAGTGCGATCCCGGGTAGTACTCCGTGGGCGAGCGCGTCTCCGATGAAGCTCAAACCACGAAGCACCACCCACGTCCCGACGATCGATGTGACCGCGGCGACGAGAATACCCGCGAGCAGTGCTCGCTGCATGAAGTCGAAGCTGAACGGCTCGATCAACCAGGTCATTGCTCTCCGTTCTACTTGAGTACGTCTGTGATCGTGTGTGCGTCGGTGAGGAGCAGACCCAGGTAGGTGTCAGCGCCCGATCCTGGCGCTCCGAGCGAGCCTGTGTACAGGCTAACGACCTTCACGTCGCGGCCGACTTCCTTGGCGAGCGCATCGGCGAGCGTGGGTGATTCGGTCGACTCGGTGAAGATTGCGGGTACATCCTCGCTGACGATCGTCTGAGCCAACGCCGCCAGGTCCCCCGCGCTTGGCTCTCCCATCGTTCCGCCCCCAGGAGTGATGACACCCACGATCGAGAAGCCGAACCGGTCGGCCAGGTAGCCAAACGCCATGTGTCCGGTCACGAGCTTGCGGCGGTCCACAGGGATCTGATCGAAGAGGCTGCGCATCGTCTCCTCAGTCGTCCGGATCTCCTGAGCGTATGCCTCCCCCTTTGCAGTCCAGTCGGCTACCTCGGGAACGACCTCGGCGAGCTTCGCCCCGATGGCCGTAGTGGCGTTCGCCATTCGCACGGGGTCGAACCAAACGTGCGGGTCGGGTGTTCCATCCGAGAAGTACCGGGGTGTCTCCAGTTCGCCGATCTTGAGAACGGGAACCCCGTCGCTTTCAACTGCGTCGAGCACCGATGCCATCCCCTCCTCGAGACCGAGCCCGTTGGCGACCACCAGCGATGCCTTCTCCATCGCCGCCACCTGTTGCGCCGATGCCTCGAACTCGTGTGGATCGGCCCCGACGGGCATCAGCACCTGGACGGTCACGGCGTCCCCCACAATCTGCCGGACGAAGTCGCCGAGCACTGTCGTCGTCACCACGATCGTCGAGCCGTTGGAGCCTGTGGGCGTACCGCACGCGGTCGCCACCAGAGCCGACACCAGAATAAGAACGATTCTCATTTTCACAATCTCATGGTATCGTGTTCCGGCGATGGCGCAAACGGAACTCGTCGACACGGCAACTCACTACCTCCTCGATCGCGGCGTGCGGCTGACGAACGCGCGCCGCCTCGTCATCCGCTCACTCGTCGACCATCCTGGGCCACGATCCGCGGCCGAACTCGACGTCGCCATGCGAAGAAGGGTCCCTCTCTCCTCCATCTATCGAACACTGTTGACCCTCGAGGAGTCCGGCCTCCTCACGAGACTCCGGGATGGCGACGGCGTAGCCAAGTACGAGTTGTCGGAGCGGGTGACCGGCGATCACCACCACCACTTCGTGTGCTCACAATGCGGTCGCACCACCGAGGTGGCCATTCCCAAGAAGCTGGAAGAGGCCATCACACGCCTCATCGACGCCATCGGCAGCGAACGAGCGTACGAGATCACGGACCACCGACTCGAGCTCGATGGAGTTTGCGAAGCATGTCGCGCCTGATCCGTGCCGAGAACCTGGTACTGGCCTATGGCGATCGAATCGCTCTCGCCCCTTCGACATTCGAGATCCCAACGGGAGCGATCACTGCCATCATCGGACCGAACGGGGCCGGCAAGTCCACCCTGCTCCATGCGATTGCAGGGCTCGTCGAACCCGCCTCGGGCTCTCTCTCCGTCCCCTTCGGCAAGAGGATCGCGTACGTCCTCCAATCCACCAAGCTCAACGAGATGACGCCGATCACCGTCGTGGAAGCAGTTCGAATGGGCCGCTACGCACGCCTCGGTTTCTTCGGTAGGTTCAGGCCGGGTGACCGCTCTGTCTGTGACCAGGCGATGGCAAGGCTCGGCATCGAGGACCTCGGCGCCCGACACCTCTCGGAGCTGTCAGGAGGACAACGACAACGAGTGTTCGTCGCCCAGGGCATCGCGCAAGAAGCGTCTCTGCTTCTCCTCGACGAGCCGATCACCGGTCTCGACCTGGTGTCGAGAGAGTACATTCTCCAGGTGATTCGGGAAGAGAAGGCGGAAGGTGTCACCATCGTCGGCACTACCCACTCGCTCGACGAGGCTCGAATGGCAGACCATGTCCTCCTCCTCGCCGGTCGGATCGTGGCCTCAGGACCACCCGAAGAAGTGCTGACCACGGACACACTGAGCGAAGCGTATGGTCATCCCATGCCCACCACCGGCAAAGGACAGGTGCTCCACGACGATCCCCATCATCGCCCCGTCGAAACCCGCCACGTTCACTTCGAACGGAAGGGCTAGACCATGTCGTTC
This sequence comes from uncultured Acidimicrobiia bacterium, assembly GCA_964594235.1. Classification (GTDB taxonomy): domain Bacteria; phylum Actinomycetota; class Acidimicrobiia; order Spongiisociales; family UBA4744; genus CAYLHS01. The sequence goes on along the minus strand of CAZQMF010000020.1, from coordinate 1,626 downwards.
TCCTACCGAGTCATCGCATCAGCCCTCCATGAACACCTGGACAGGGTGATTGGGCCCTCCGTGTCGGCGCTCGAGACGATCGGAGGAAGGAGGGATGGAACCGACGACTCACTGGTGTTGGTAGCGACAGGAGGAACCGAGCGCCTTCTCCTCGATTGGTGGGAGCAGAACCCGACCAGACCAGTGTTCATGATCGCCCATCCGGGCCACAACTCACTGCCCGCTTCGTTGGAGGCACTCGCACGTCTGCACCAGCTGGGCGCGAGGGGACGCATCCTCTACCTTCGGGGCCCCGACGACTCCGAGGGCTTGGCAGCCGTCGACGCGGCCGTAAGAGACCTCGCCGTCTGGTCGACTCTCGGACGAGCCCGGATCGGAAGAGCGGGCCTCCCGTCCGATTGGCTGGTCGCCTCCAGTCCGAGTCCCGAAACCGTTTCGTCCACGTGGGGTCCGACGGTTGTCGATGTTGCCCTCGACAGCATCTACGAAGGATTCGAGCTGGCAGAACCCGTGGGAGCCGGAGAGCTCCGAGATCACGCCCGCCACATCGAAGAACCATCCGTCGAGGAGATCCAGGCGGCAGCTCGCCTGACCACAGCACTCGAGGACTTCGTCCAGGCCAACACGCTCACTGCGGTGGCCGTCAGGTGTTTTGACCTGCTGGGTGATATTGCGACCAGCGGCTGCGTCGCGCTCTCCGAACTCAACGACGAAGGCATCGTGGCCGGATGTGAGGGCGACATCGTTTCCACCGTCGGCATCCTGTGGGCGCGTGAGCTCACAGGCGAGATGCCGTGGATGGCCAACCCGGCCCAAGTCGACGTGCACGACAACAGCGTCCTCCTGGCGCACTGCACGGTTCCGAAGAGCCTGGTCGACTCCTACTCCCTCCGTTCCCACTTCGAGTCGGGCACCAGCGTCGGCATTCAGGGAACGATCCCGCCCGGTCCGGTGACCCTGCTACGTATCGGTGGTACCAACATGGACCGCGTCTGGCTCGCCGAGGGCCAGATTCACGCCAGGACCCCACTCGAGGGGCTCTGCCGCACACAGATAGACGTGCACCTCTCCGATGGATCGGTTCGCGATCTGCTCAACACCCCTCTCGGCAACCACATCGTCGTCGTCAAGGGTCACCATGCCGCCCGGCTGCGCGACTGGTGGGAAACGTTCATCGCGTAAGCGAACCCCAGCCCGGACCTGCACACCGCCGCTCTCCACCGTACCCTGATTGCGATGGGGTACTGCTATTTCTGTGACCAGACCGTCGACGGCGACACCTGTCCTACATGCGGTCGCCCCGCCTGGCATGGCGACACCGCCGAGGATCAATCCCCCGCCGCCCGTCCTGTCACTCCTTCTTTGCCCGAACCCGTCGAGGACCGGCTCCCGTGGCGGCCGCGACCATGGATGATCGCAAGCACGGTCGTCGCGGTCGGTCTGGTGCTTTCGATCCTCACGGTGCCCTCCGGGTTCCAACAGGTGACTACACCTACTCCCCCTCCGGTCACGGCTACCACCACTACGCTCCTGCCTCCCGGACCACACGTCCCGACCTACCCGCTGCCACAGGGAACGTGGCTGGGTCTGGTCAGGGCCGACGCACCTCCGAAGACCCTCACCGGC
>CAZQMF010000019.1:0-30333 GCA_964594235.1 uncultured Acidimicrobiia bacterium | reverse complement strand
CCGATGTAGAAGTGCATCTCCGACGGATCGGTCGTGTAGTACGCCACCCCTTCGTTCGACTTCTGCACGTGACAGCTGTAGCAGTTCTTGTAGTCCACCGAGTGGCACACGTAGCAGGTCAGATAGGTCAGGTGGAACTCGGTGTGCTGATCATTCGCTCCCACGAGTTCGTCGAGCGGATGGCAGTCCGTGCATGCCACATTCGGAGTTCCCGAGTACATCGACAGGTCGTTCGCCGCCGAGACGTCGCCGTGCAGCTCCGTCTCGTCGTGACAGTCGATGCACGCCATCCCGCCGGGATTGAAGTGGACGTCTGCGGGAGTCGTCATCCCGTCGGTCGTCGTGTTCTTGCCCTTGTACTCGTCGTTGATCCGGCTTCCGTGACACGCCGTGCAGGTCGTGTTCATCGGCGGTATCTTCTTGAACTCGTGACTCGCAAGGAGACCTCCACCGGCGGTCTCGGGCACGCTCACGTGGCACTGGCCGCACGACGAGTGGCACGACGTGCAGTGGTTGTCGAACGCCTCTTGGAGTCCCGCCGACAGCTCGGGCGTACTACGCGCTCCGAGCACCTCGTAGTACCCCTGAAGAGTGGTGTGCAGGCTGTTGAGCTGCACCTCGGTGGTCCCGGCGTGACAGAACGCGCACGCTCCAGATGCTGCGGGGTCTCGCTGCATTCCCACGTGCGCCGACTCCATGTCGTTGGTTGCCTCGGTGCCACCGTGGCACTCGATGCATCCGACCGAGCCGTGTGTCGACGTCAGGAACCCCTCGTCGTCGAGGAAGACTTTGGCCCATGCCTCAACCTGAGGCACCGAGCCCCCTCAGCCCTCGCCTTCGTTGAGGCTCTCCTCCACCGGCTCGACGGCCATAGCCTGAAGTGACTCCTGATCGGTGTGACAGTCGACGCAGTTGCTGCTGTCTTTGGTGGCGGAAACGAGCACGGCAGACATCGGCGTAGTCGTCGGGACCACAGTCGACGTAGTGGTGTCCTCGGTACCGTTGGTACACGAGGACAGCAACAAGGCGAGCGCTCCCGCACCAATAGCCAGGAGGAGCGTCGTTCTCTTCATGAAACCTCCTGTGAGGTGGTGGGCAGGTGTGCTGCCCACCACCCTCTTCGTGCCTAGGGCAGCGTGTGGGCCTCTGTTTCGGTCGGATAGCCTGCCGCCGCCGAGAATGGTGTCGTGCCGACAACATCGAGGTCGTCGCTCCAGCCCATCATCCCGAACTTCATGTTCTGCACGTCGTAGCCGAGCAGCTTCAGGATGACCGCACCGACCTGACCGGTGTGGCCCGTGTAGCAGTAGTCGACGATCGGCTGATCGGACGGGATCCCCGCGAGCAACGACGTGTCGGCGATCGACTTCCATGGGATGTCCACCGCACCCTGGATGTGTCCTACCGCATAGATGTCCGGTGCACGAACACTGATGATGAACGGATCGTTGGACGTATCCCCATCGGTCAGGTTCTCGTACAGCGCCTCGGCCGAGATGGTCGGCGACCAGTCGGCCAAAAACTGCTGTGCCCGGGCGATCGCGATGGCCGCACCCTCGGACTCGCCCGTGTCGAGCACCGGCGGATCGTACGAACCGGTGAGTTCGTGTGCTTCGGTCTCAGTCGGATACCCCGGCGCTGCCGTGAACGGTGTCGTCCCGACGACGTCCGGGTCGTCGCTCCACCCCATCATCCCGAACTTGAGGTTCGTGACGTCGTAGCCGAACGACATGAGGAGTGTCGCCGCCACCTGGCCGGTGTGGCCCGTGTAGCAGTAGACGACGATCTGCCGGTCCATCGGCAGCTTGGCGAGGTTGTCGGGATTGGCGATCTCCCGCCACGGGATGTTCACCGCACCCTGGATGTGTCCTACCGCATAGATGTCCGGTGCACGGACACTGATGATCAACGGGTCGTTGGACGTGTCACCGTCCGTCAGGTTCTCGTACAGCGCGTCGGCGGAGATCGTTGGTGCCCAGTCGGCGAGCCTGCCGGCCAGGTAGTCTGCGAGGACCTGATACTCATCGACCATCGCGGCGGTCGTGGTGGTCATGGCCTCCGTCGTGGTGGTCATGGCCTCCGTCGTGGTGGTCATCGCCTCGGTCGTGGTCGTGGCCTGCGTTGTCGCCACGGTTGTTTCTGTTGTTGTTCCTCCGCAGCCGCTCAAAGCAACGATGCTCAGAACGGCGATCAGAAGAAGCAGCCTGAAGGAAAGGCTCCTTCGTGACATCTCATTATCTCCCTTCGGAATGTGCACCCATAAGTAGTGCACGTTCTTACTTCTCCGTATTGATAACTTCAGCCTTGTCCTGGTGACATGGGCCATAGGGCCCTACCGCAGCGCATTGGACCCTTTCACCACGGGCCGCAGGGACATGCACACGGGGGGATAGACTCGGGCTCGTACCTCGAGAGGAGTCATGGTGAGTTCTTACGTAGCGCCTCGTACCCCGGTCCCGTCCGATCTCGAGATCGCGCAGGAGGCACCCCTCGACCCGATCCTGGATGTGGCTGCTCACGTCGGTCTCAAACCGGACGATCTCGACCTCTACGGGACCCACAAGGCCAAGGTCCACCTCGATGTCCGTGACGCGTTCGCCGACCGGCCGCTCGGCAAGTACATCGACGTGACCGCCATCACCCCGACACCCCTCGGAGAAGGCAAGACCACGACCGCAGTCGGTCTTTCTCAAGGGCTCGGCCGACTCGGCAAATCGGTGTTCACCACGCTTCGCCAGCCAAGCATGGGCCCCACGTTCGGCATCAAGGGCGGCGCGGCCGGCGGCGGTTACAGCCAGGTGATCCCAATGGAGGATTTCAACCTGCATCTCACCGGCGACATCCACGCCGTGTCGGTCGCCCACAACCTACTGGCCGCGGCCATCGACAACCACCTGACGCATGGGAACCAGCTGAACCTGAACCCGTTCTCCGTGACCTGGGGGAGGGTTGTCGACCTCAACGACCGAGCACTGCGCAATGTCGTGATCGGCTTGGGAGGCAAGCCCAACGGCTATCCGCGGGAGTCCATGTATGACATCGCCGTCGCCTCGGAAGTAATGGCCATCCTCGCCCTTTCGACCGGTCTCGCCGACCTTCGAACCCGATTGGGGAGGATCGTCATCGGCACCACTTTCGATGGAGAACCGGTCACCGCCGAAGACCTCAAGGTCGCGGGAGCGATGGCCGTTCTGCTCAAGGACGCTCTCATGCCGACGCTCATGCAGACACTGGAGCACACCCCGGTACTGGTGCACACGGGGCCGTTCGCCAACATCGCCCACGGAAACTCGAGCATCGTCGCCGACCAGATCGCACTTCGTCTCGCCGACTATGTCGTCACCGAATCCGGGTTCGGTTCCGATATCGGCATGGAGAAGTTCATGGACATCAAGTGCCGGGCGAGTGGCCTCACCCCCGACGCTATCGTCATCGTGGCCACAATCCGGGCACTGAAGATGCATGGCGGGCTCGGCAAGGTCGTTGCGGGCAAACCGCTACCCCCAGAACTGACTACCGAGAACCTCGGCGCTCTCGAGAAGGGCGCCGCGAACCTCGTCGCCCACATCCGGATTGCGAAGAGCTATGGCGTCCCGGTCGTTGTGGCGATCAACCACTTCCACACCGACACAGACAACGAGGTCGAGCTGCTCCGCAAGATCGCGACCGAGGCGGGTGCCGAGGACGCGGTGATGACCGACCACTGGGCGAGGGGAGGCGAGGGCGCCATGAACCTCGCCGAGGCCGTGGCGAAGGCAGCCGAGAAGCCGAAGGACTTCTCGTTCCTCTACCCGCTGGACATGCCGATCAGAGACAAGATCGAGATGATCGCAACACGGGTGTACGGTGCCGACGGCGTCGACTTCATGGACGACGCCGACAAGAAGATCCGTCTGTATACCAAGCTCGGATACGACAACCTGCCGATCTGTATGGCAAAGACCCACCTGAGCCTCAGCCACGATCCGTCGGCCAAAGGCGTGCCCAAACACTTCCGCCTACCGGTGCGCGACATCAGAGCGAGTGTGGGGGCGGGATTCCTCTATCCACTCTGTGGCACGATGCGAACCATGCCGGGGCTACCAACCCACCCGGCCTTCGAGAACGTCGACATCGACGTAGAGACGGGAAAAGTGCAAGGCCTGTTCTGAGAAGGAGAACCAATGATCGATCCTGCCGAACTCAAGACCCTGCCCTTCTTCCGATCGCTCACCGATGAGGAGATCGACCTGCTCGCACCGCACGCAATCCTTCGAACGGCTGCCAAGGGCACGAGGATCTTCGATGAGGGTGCCTCTTCGGACACCCTGCTCGTGCTCGTTTCTGGGATGGTGGCGAATCGCCAGTCCCCCCTCCACGGGGGCGACGATATCCTCATGAATGTCGTCAGCCAGCCAGGCGAGGTGATCGGTGCGTCGGCGCTCGCGACCGGGGACGATGCAGTACACCCGTTCTCTGCGGTCTGCATGGAGAACTCCGAGTTCGTGGTGCTGCCGGTCGACGAACTGTGGACCGCGTTCGAGGAGGACCCTGCCGTCGGTCTCGGCCTCCTTCGTAGGTTCACGCTCATGCTCGGACACCGTTTGGCCGCGACCCGAGAGCAGATCCGGAGTCGCATCCGGCCGGGGCTGATCTCACACGGGTAGATCAGGTCTCGGCCAGCCCTTCGAGCCGAGTTCACTCGCGACCGCCTCGACGTCTGCGACATAGTCCCGGATACGGGCTACCCGAAGCCGCTTGTCGATGTCACTCTCGCCATGACTTCTCAGGCTCAGCGCATGGGAGCGTAGCCCCTCTCGGCGACGTACGGCAGGAAGTGCTCGTTCCATGCCCCGTGCACGAACAGCAGTGGTACCGGTTTCGGCGTCCTCACCGGTTGATGCGTGATGACTTCGAGTTTCATGTGGCCCTCCTCTCACGGAGCCTACGGGTCCGCTTCTCGGCGGCTCCGCGCGCCGACACGATCACCAAGCCGACGATCACCAGTGCTACACCGACACCCTGGACCCACGAAACGGTCTCTGCGAAGAACAGCCGCCCCCACAGCATCGCCGCGATGGGCTGGATCAGCAGCAGCACTGAGGTCTCGAGCGCCGGAACCCTGGGGAGTGCCGTCGCGATCAGAAGCCATCCGACCACCTGAGCCAGCAGAGCCAGCAGCAGCAGCCAGCCGTGCGCCGGCCATGTCGGGCGGAACGCGATCGATCCGAACAGCTCTCCCAGCACCAGCGACCCCACCGCAGCCCCCACGGTTGCGTCCAAGAGGGATCCGACCGCCGGAGCGTCGTCGCGCCGGGTCGCGGTTCTGAACGCGAGCAGAAAGGCTGCGTACGTCAGCCCTGTTGTGGCGCCGAGCACAACTCCAAGGACCGGGTTCGCTCCATACGCGTCCGAGCGCCCTAGCCCCGAGACGAGGACAAGGCCCAGTCCCATGAGCGGGATGGTCCAGAAGGTCGAACGGGCCGGTCGCTCCTTCCAGATGATCCATGCGGCGAGACCGACGAATACGACCTGAACGTTGGCGAGTACTGTCGCGAGTCCCGCACCGATGTACTCGATGGAGTGGTGCCAGACAGTCAGATCCACCGAGAGCAGCAGCCCGGCAACCACGGCAATGAGACGAGTGTGCGTCGACCGGCGGTCACGGTTCTTGACCAACAACCACATGGCGAACAGGAAGGGAATCGCGTACACGGTACGGAACACCGCGGCAGTCGAGGGAGACACATCCGCTGCGCGAACGAGGATCGCCGAGAACGAGATACAGACGACACCAATCGTTGCAGCGAGACGAACCATCGGAGAAGCCTAGGCGGGCTGCGCCCGCCGTCATCAGTCTTCAGTCCTCAGTCCTCAGCAAGAGCGGGGCGGCATGGGCGTGGGACCGTAGGGCGACTCTCCTTCCAAGTACCCAGAACGGCTCGCGAAGCGAGCGCGCACTAGGTTGATCTCGACCGACCACGAGGAAGCCCATGCATCGCATCGAAGCCGACACGCTGATCCCTGGAAGCGGCGCGCCCATCGACAACGGGTGTGTCATCACCGAAGGCGAAACGATCACCTATGCCGGTCCAAGCGGATCCGCTCCCCCGTCACCGATGGCCACGGTGACGCGAGTGCCGGTCGTCATGCCTGGAATGTGGGACGCTCATGCGCACTTCACAGGGCTGACGACGCCCGATTTCGAGCACCTTGTGAAGATCCCACAGGCCGTCGCCGCACTGAGGTCTGTGCGCGACGCAGAGGCCGCACTCATGGCCGGATTCACGTCCGTTCGTGAGGCCGGAGGGTACGGCATCTACCTGGCGCGCGCTATCGAAGAAGGGTCGATCATGGGACCGACGATCTACGCGGCCGGTGCGATTCTCTCCACGACCGGCGGACACGGGGATCTCCACTCCTACCCGCTCGAATGGCTGCAGAGCTATGGGGCTTCCGGCGGCATGCTCGAGCTGTGCGATGGAGTCCCGGAGTGCCTGAAGGCAACCCGCACACAGCTTCGCCGCAACGCCAGGGTCATCAAGGTGTGCGCATCGGGTGGTGTGCTCAGTGAGATCGACCATCCGATCCACCAGCAGTTCAGCGTCGAAGAACTGCGAACGATCGTCGAGGAGGCGGCACGGGCGGAACGGATCGTGATGGCGCACTGTCATGGCGCGCCCGGAATCAAAGCGGCACTCGACGCAGGTGTCGCGACCATCGAGCACGGCACGTATCTCGATGCGGTAACTGCCGCCCAGATGAAAGAGCAGGGCGCCATTCTCGTGCCGACCCGATTCATCGTCGAACGGCTGCTCGCGGGAGGCAGACACGCCGGCACCGCCGAGTACGCCATGCGCAAGCTCGAGGCGATTGCAGATCGGCACCTTGAGGCGATGGCGCTGGCCCACGAGGCGGGCGTGACGATCGCGCTCGGCACCGACATGGCGACAAGCGGGCCCACCTCGGCCGTCCCCTGGGGAGCCAACGGCGAGGAGGTCATCTATCTCGCGCAGGCAGGCATGTCCCCGCTCGAAGTCATCGAGGCGGCTACGTTCAACGGTCCCAAGACACTCGGTCCCCAGGCTCCCACGTCCGGACTTCTCGCAGAAGGCCACGACGCCGACATCATCGCCGTCGCATCGAACCCCCTCGACGATGTGAGTGTGCTCGCACACCCGGCAAGCATCAGTCACGTGTGGAAGACCGGCAACCTGGTGAAGAGCCCATGACAGGATCGCTTCGCTTGCGAAGCGATCCGTATCTCGTTCTTCGTGCCTTGTACCTAGAGGCTTCGCCCGGCCCGTATTCGGTTCTCGGTTCTGGGTGTTCGGTAGGAAGGTTGCCCTACGTCCCTACGCCCCTGCGGCCCCTGCTGAGGACTGAAGACTGACGACTGAAGACCGCGAGCGAAGCTCGCCTACCAGATGCCAACCTGCCTGGCCTGGCGGACCGCCTCGTCCAGGCCATCCGTCCATGGTTCACCGTGGCCGACGAGGACCGTATCGACATCCAGCCCCTCGAGCTTGGAGAGCGACTCGAGCGCCTGCTCGCTGTCGTCGTTGATGAAACCGGGACCGATTCGCGGGCCCCGTCTCCCTGTAGTGATGTCCATCGTCGCCAGCGCATCGCCGGCGAACAACGTCCTCCCAGACACGAGCACGCAGCTCCCCTTCGTATGACCAGGCGTATGGATGGCTCGGGGCCGTCCCGGGAGATCGAGGGTTTCTTCCTCGAACGCCACCACCTCCGACACGGCCGGAAAGCGGATCGCGTCGGACATCACACCGTGCACCAGGTATCGGAACAGCATCGGGCGCCACACCGGCCCCCAACCTGACGTGAACCGCTCGACCCCGGTCGCGAACGGCGCGTCTGCCGGATGAACCCGCAAAGGAGTGCCTTCGGTCGAGTGGAGACGTTGTGAGAACCCGATGTGATCGATGTGCGCGTGGGTGAGCACCACTGCCTCGATATCGGCGAGTTCCTTGCCGGTGGACTCGAGGAACCGGACGAGGTGACGCCAGTAGCCTGGGAGTCCCGCATCGATCAGCGTCAACTTGCCGCCCTCCTCGATGGCGTAGAAGTTGACGAGTGACGTTCCCAATCGATGGATCCCCACCGCGACTTCCATGGATCTACTCCTGCGCGGACGGTTCGAATGCCGAGGGGCCCAGCACGCTGCGGAGTTCGTCGGCCTCGACGGTCTCATGATCCATCAGAAGATCCACGAGGCGATCGAGCTGCTCTCTATGTGCTTCGAGGATCGATCGGGCCGTTGCATGCTCTTCCTCGATGATCTGGCCGACATCCCGGTCGATACGAGCCTGCGTCGCTTCGCTGACGTTCCGGCCCTGTGCCATCTCGAACCCAAGGAACGGTTGGTCTTCATCACCATCGAACGACAGAGGACCGAAGCTTCCCATGCCCCAGCGAGTGACCATCCTGCGGGCGAGCTTCGTGGCCTGAATGATGTCGGATTCGGCGCCCGTGGTGAAGTCGCCGAACACGATCTCCTCCGACGTACGCCCGCCGAGCATCACCGCTATGCGGGTGCGGAGATAGTCCCGGCTGTAGTTCACTCGTTCCTCTACGGGAAGCTGTTCGGTCACCCCCAATGCCATCCCGTGCGGAATGATCGTCACCTTGTCGACAGGGTCGGCGAGCTCCGAGTACCACGCGACCAGTGTGTGACCCGACTCGTGATACGCGACGACTCGACGGTCGTGCTCGGTCATGGGCGTGTGTCGTTCCGCGCCGAGCGTGACCTTGTCGATGGCACCGACGAAGTCCTCGTTGCGCACCACGTCCGCGTCGTGCTCAGCGGCCAGCAGTGCCGCCTCATTCGCGATGTTCGCGAGATCGGCTCCACTCAGGCCGATGGTTCGCCTCGCAAGCTTGTCCAGATCGACATCTGGCGCGAGCTTCAGTCCTCGTGTGTGGATCTGGAGGATGCCGAGCCGCCCTTTCCGGTCCGGGAGCGGCACCACGATCTGACGGTCGAAGCGCCCGGGACGGAGCAGCGCAGGATCGAGCACGTCCGGACGGTTCGTGGCCGCGAGAACGATCACACTCTGTCGTTCGTCGAATCCATCCATCACCGTAAGAAGCTGGTTGAGGGTCTGCTCCCGCTCGTCGTTCACGGTTCCCATGCCGGCACCCCGTCGACGGGCGACGGCGTCCAACTCATCGATGAACACGATCGCCGGCGCCACCTGTTTCGCCTTTTCGAAGAGGTCTCTGACCCTGCTCGCACCGACCCCGACGAACATCTCGACGAACTCCGAGGCGCTGATGTCGAGGAACGGCACCGACGCCTCCCCCGCGACGGCTCTCGCGAGGAGCGTCTTGCCCGTTCCCGGCGGCCCGACGAGAAGAAACCCTCGAGGAAGTCGGGCACCGAGACGGTAGAACTTCTCCGGCTCTTTGAGGAACTCGACGACCTGACGCAATTCCGCCTTTGCTTCGTCGGCATCGGCCACGTCGTCGAATGAGGTCTTGGGACGTTCTGTTGTGTACTCCCGTGCCTTGCTCCTGCCGAAGCCGAGGACCCCGGACTGCCCCTGCATCATGCGCCTGCCCATCCACCAAACCAGCCCGATCAGGAATGCGAATGACAAGACGTCGATCACGAGCCCGACCCACGACGTGCCGACCGGCACGACGTCGACAACGACGTTGTGGTCCGTCAGAAGACCGATCAACGAGGGATCTCCCACGGTCCCGGGGAACGTGGTCTTGAACTCGGAGAAACTGATCGGCGTCGTCGTCGACGTGGACGTCGACGATGTCGTCGTGGTGACACCGTCCGCCGCCTCGGCTTGCGCGAGGGTGATCGATTGCACGAACGTTCCGGTGATGCCATCGCCCTTGATCTGCACCGTCTTCACGTTGTCACCCTTGACCTGGGTAAGGAAGCCCGAGTACGAGATCTCGACCTGCTGGTTCGCCGATGGGAAGAGTGTGATGATGTTCCAGATGAGCAGGCCCGCAAGGATGACCCACCAGATTGGCGAAATCCTCGGACGCGTTGGGTCTTTGTCGGTCGGACCCCGCGACGGGGGCTCGTGGCTGGTCATTTCATGCAATGCTACCGGGCGTGGAGTCAATTCGAGCACGGGCATCGACGGCGAGAACCTCGTCTGACCGAACGACCAGTGGGTTGATCTCCAGTTCGGCAATCTCGGGATGTTCGGCGACGAGCGCTCCAAGGCGCACGACCACGTCGGACACGGCCCCCACCACCATATCGGATAGCTCCCGTCCCTGGGATGTACTCGTGAGGAGGTACTCGAGGTCCTCGCACGTGACCGGTGCGAGTGCGAACGCGACATCGCGCACTCGCTCAACTCCGACCCCTCCCGAACCGAACATGATGAGCGGCCCGAATTGCCCGTCGCGCACGGCACCGACGACGACCTCGACGTCTCCACGCACCATCGGCTGCACGACAACTCCACGAAGGCCCGGATGCCGATCCTTCAGCGCCAGGAAACCTCCTTCGACGTCGGCCGGCCCATCGAGGCCGAGGAGCACGCCACCCTCGCGCGACTTATGAACGAGGTTCGGTACGTCGGCTTTGAGGGCAATCGGGTAGCCGAGCGATCCGGCAGCGAGGACGGCATCCTGCACCGTCGTCGCCGCCATCGTCGGCACCGACGGGATGCCGGCACCTTCGACCAGCTCCAGTGCTGCCAACTGGTCGACCCACCCGATCCCTGGCGTGACGGCGACGGGCGACTGCCGAACCGACGCACATGGGCTATGAGGGACGAACACTGAGTGCCGGTAGAGGGCGCTGAGCGCTCCGGCCGCCTCGATTGGAAAGCCATAGTCGGGAACGTGGGCGGAGTGCAGCACTTTCGATGCCGCTCGGATCGCCGGTCCTCCCATGGTCACGACGACTACCGGCTTGTTTCGATCGACCGCCACGATGGCGTCGGCCACGTCCGCGGCACTGTGTCGTGGCGGTGGCGGCAGGATCACCATTGCAGCGTCCACGTTGTCGTCTTGGAGCACCGTCTCGAGCGCACGACCGTACTGTGAAGGGGATGCGGAGGCGAGCATGTCGATTGGGTTCCCGACACCCGCCGCCGACGGCAGGATCTCCACCAGCGTGGCTGTAGTCATCTCGTTCAGGTCGGCCAGCGCCAGACCGTGGTATTCGACCGCGTCGGCGGCGATGACTCCCGGACCGCCCGCATTGGTGACGATCGCCACCTTCCGGCCACGCATCGGTGGCGCCCAGGCCAAGGCGCGTGCCCAGTCGAACATCGCCCTTGTAGAGGGCGCCTTGAGCACACCTGCTCGACGGAATGCGGCGTCGAACGCAGCCTCGTCACCGGCCAGCGCACCCGTGTGACTCTCTGCGGCACGTCGGCCTGCTGCCAATCGACCGGCTTTGTGAACGATGATGGGAAGGTCGGTGCGTTCGGCGGCCGCAACGAATCGACGGCCGTCGCCGATGCCTTCCAGGTACATGGTCACGACCTTGGTGGAGGCGTCGCCAGCGACAGCGGGGAGCAGATCCGTCTCGGTGAGGTCCGCCTGATTTCCGAGACTGACGAGTCGAGAGAACCCGAATCCCTGGTCCCGGGACCAGTCGATCACCGCCGCACACAACGCTCCACTGTGACTGAGGAACGCAATCGATCCCTCCGGTGCCCCGGAAGGATGAAGGAAGGTGGTGTCCAGCGGCACGTGGGTGTCGATGATGCCGATGCAGTTGGGACCCAGAATCCTGATTCCATGCTGATTGGCAATCTCCACGCATGTCTTCTCGAGGGCGGCTCCTTCGTAGCCCGTCTCACGAAACCCGCCAGAGGCAACCACAACCGACCGGACACCTTGCCTCCCGCACGCACGAAGCACATCGGGCACCGCACTCGCCGGCACCACCACCACGGCGAGATCGACCGGATCAGGAACCTGTTCGAGACTGGCGTAGATGGGCCTCCCGAACATCTCTCCTGGTTCCCGTCCCACGAAGTGCACCACACCAGGAAACGTCATGAGGTTCTCGGCGACGCCGTAGCCGAGCTTGACCGGATCACTCGTCGCTCCTATGAGCACGATCCCCTCGGGCCGGAAGAACGGGCGTAGATCCACGACATGACAATAGGCGCGGGCAGGCTTTGCCTGCCGTACCTGGCATTTCGTACGCACCCGCAGATGATTGGAAACCGTGGGGCGGCCGTACCGCGCCCACCTTGCGCGTGTCTTGTCGCCTCCTGACCGGTACAAGGTACGAAGTACGGCTAGTGATACTTGTGGAACAAGCATCACTAGCCTCTTGCCCATGACCCGTTTCGCATACTTCTGCGGTCACGAACAGTGGCAGCCCGAAGTGCTCGTGGACCACGCCCGTCTCGCGGAGAAGGCAGGGTTCGACCTTGCTCTCGTTTCTGAGCACTTCCACCCGTGGGTCGACGACGTGTCGGCCTCGGGTTTCGCGTTCGCGACGATCGGCGCCATGGCCCAGGCGACCGACCATCTCGGCTTCGCGACAGCCGTCACCACCCCGCTGTGGCGGTACCACCCTGCGGTTGTCGCCCAAGCTGCCGCGACGCTTGACCGGCTGTCCGGTGGTCGATTCACCCTCGGTGTCGGTACAGGGGAGAACATCAATGAAAGCCCTCTTGGCTACTCATTTCCCGCGTACGCAGAACGCGCGGCGCGTATGGAGGAAGCACTCGAGATCATGAGGAGACTCCTCGACGGTGAGAAGCTCTCCTTCCAAGGGCGCTACTACACGACTACCACCGCCAAGCTGTACAGCCCACCTGTCGGTGACGTTCCCATCTGGCTGGCTGCAGGCGGGCCGAAGTCGGCGGTGCTCGCAGCGCTGCGGGCGCAAGGCCTCATCACCTCCGTGAAGGATCCTGAGGTGACCAACGAGCGGGTACTCGTTCCCGCCCGCCAGACAGCCGCAGCGGAAGGGCTGTCCGAGCCGACCGTCGTCGCCACACGGTGGGTGATCTTCGCGGCAAATGAAGACGAGGCGTGGAGCGCGCTCGCCCCCTGGCGCGGCCTGCGGGCTCCGGGCCGCCTCGAAGTAGCCGACCCGGAGGTCCTCAGGACCAGAGCCGATGATCTCGACAGGGAGGAAGTCCTGGCGAAGTACACCATCGCCTCCAACCCTGAACAGATCATCGAGGCCTACCTGCCGCTCATCACCGAGCTGTCGGCCGACATCGTCGGACTCCAGATGATGTCGAACGATCAACCCGACCTCATTCGCACGCTGGGCCGAGAAGTCCTTCCAGTGCTCCAAACGTCCGGTCGGCCCCAGCCGTAGGGTCTTCCGCCCCCTATCCCTCGAATCGCTTCCCCATGATGCTTCGCGTGGAGGTCCGCCATGAGGCGAAGCGTGCAAGTGAGCCTGCACATCGAGGAAGACGACCAGGAAACGACTGTTCATGCTCGCCTCGACCTCCAAGGTGATCGATTCGAGTCCTATGGAAAAGCCCGCCGAAACCCTGACGATCCGGTGGTGCCGGTCGTGGGAGAGGAGCTGGCAATCGCCAGAGCTCTCGGTTCTCTCACCGCCCAAGTCATGGAGGCTGCACAGGACCGGATCACGGAACTCCCGTCGTAGCGCTTACCCCG
Organism: uncultured Acidimicrobiia bacterium; assembly: GCA_964594235.1. Classification (GTDB taxonomy): domain Bacteria; phylum Actinomycetota; class Acidimicrobiia; order Spongiisociales; family UBA4744; genus CAYLHS01. The sequence goes on along the minus strand of CAZQMF010000019.1, from coordinate 16,746 downwards.
TGGCTCCCACATCGGTCAACAGCCCCCGTATCTGGTCGGCGACGCCAGATGGGATTGGTCCCAACGGTTCCTGCTGAAGAGCGGCGAGCAGGCTGGGACGCTGATCAGCGATCGCCTGTCGAACGGCCGCCGCGTCGGCGTCGTCCGGGAGGGTCGTGAGCCAGAGGCGCAGTGGCTGGGCGAAGGTCGATGCAAAGGTCGCGAACAGGTCGACCCGCCAGCGGCCCTCATCATCCATACGGGTGACCCATCGAGTCTGACCGCTGGTTGTGCGGAGCGCGACATCGACGAGCGCAAACGACACCAGATCGACGGTCACCCTGTCGCCCTCGGCGACCAGCATGGCGGATACCTCTTCGCCGAAGCTGCCTACGTAGGTGTCCCTGAAGGATGCCCAGAAGATCGAGCGTGATTGCTCAGGAACGCCCTGCTCGAGGAAACGCCGCGCTTCCGAGGCCGTTGCGCCGTCGAGTGCAACGAGGAGTGCTACCTGATCGTCGAAGGTCATGCTCGCAACCCCGTCGAGGTCTCCTTGCTGCACCGCTGTCAGGAGGGTGCGCAGTGCGGCGACCGGCGACCTCGCTCCCACCGGTGGCTGCTGTGTGGTCGAGGTCGTCTGGTCGTTCGACGTACACCCGGAGGTTGCCATAGCAAGCACCAGGATGGCTGCAAGGGCACGAAGCATCGTGGCGACGATAGCCCACACTCCCCCGATGCCTCGCCTCCTCGTGGCCGTGCTCATCGGACTCGCCGGGGGACTCACGTCAGGTCTGTTCGGTATCGGTGGCGGGCTCGTGTTCGGTCCGGGGGTGGTGCTCCTCCTGCGACTCGACCAGCACCGCGCCCACGCCACCTCCTCGTTTGCAGTCGTCTTCACCTCGACGGCCGAGGCGCTCCGTTTCATGGGTGGAGGAGCCGCCGATCCATTGGACTCCTCCTCGCAACAGGAGCGATCATGGGTGCTGGGAGTCGCAGGCATTGTCGGTGCCCTCATCGGCGCGCAACTGGCGTTCACCCTGTCTGCCCCGGTCCTTCGCCGGCGGTTCGCGATGCTGCTGGTGGTGGCGGGCGTCCTCCAGGCGAGGAACCGGTCCTAGGGCACGAGGATCCTACGGCAGTGGATGCACCGCGGCGGGTCCTCCTCGAGTGCCTGTCTGCGTTCCGCGGCAGAGAGCTTGAGATGACACCCTCCGCATATCCCCATCTCGTCGAGCCGGCCGACGGCGACTCCTTCCTTGCGTCCCCGAAGTTCCTCGTACAACTCCATGAGGTCCGGTGGAATGAGCGAGGCGGCGGCGATCTTCCGCTCCTCCCGACGCGCCAGCTCGGCATCTATCCCCCGCCAAGCTTCCTTGATCACCGCGTTGAGTCGTCGCTCCTCGACCTCGACCTCCGCCAGACGACCTTCGATTCCGGCGATCTCCTTTTCGACAGACTCGCGCTGTTGAAGGAGCTCGAGTACGACGTCCTCCGTCTCTTTGACCCGCCGGCGCAGGCTCTCGACGTCCAATCGCAGGTTCTCGGTCTCCTTGGCGCTCATCCCACCTGCATAGAGGCGGCGCTCCTGCTGCACCACCTTCGTCTCTGCTATCTCGAGCTCTCCGCTCGATCGATCGAGCTGGAGGCCGACTTCGCGCAGCGTCTGCTGCCTGTCGGTGAGTTCCAACCGTACTGTCTCAGAGTGAACATGGGCCCTGCGGTACTGCTCGAGTTCGGGAAGCGACGCCCTCGCTTCGAGCAGCCGGTCGATCTCGGAGTCGACGTGTTGGAGGTCCAGCAGATCGGCGAGGCTCCTGAACTCCTTCATGGCGGATCAGATGCTACACACCGCCTCGTGCCACGTGCCCGGTCTGCACTAACCTGCTCCTCCGCAAGGGCGCTTAGCTCAGCCTGGCAGAGCACCTCGCTTACACCGAGGGGGTCGGCGGTTCGAACCCGTCAGCGCCCACCCGAAGGCAGCCATATCACCACTCGCAAGAATCACTTACTAGTATGCCGGGCACCAAGGGAGGGTGTGAGTGACCATGCGGTCGGTGTACCGTGAGGGTGATGGCGGCACTTTGCGCCGCTATCTGGACGAGATAGGTGCCTATCCGCTGCTGTCCGCGCAAGAAGAGGTCCAGCTCGCCAGATCGATCGAACTCGGCAAGAAGGCCCGCGAAGCGCTCGACACGGGTGAGTTCGACGATCGCATCAAAGCCGAGCGGTTCGTTCGACAGGGCGAAGAGGCGCGTCAGCAGTTCATCAGCGCCAACCTCAGACTCGTCGTGTCGATCGCCAAGCGCTACGCGAACTCGGGCCTCGGCCTCCTCGATTTGATTCAAGAAGGCAATCTCGGGTTGATCAAGGCGATCGAGAAGTTCGAGTACCGGAAGGGGTTCAAGTTCTCCACCTACGCCACGTGGTGGATCAGGCAGTCGATCACGCGGGCGATCGCCGACAAGGGTCGCACCATCCGAGTGCCCGTGCACATGATGGACACGATCTCCCAGGTGCGACAGGCCGAGAACCACCTACGGAAGCGGTCAGGACAGGTCCCCACCCCCGACGAGATTGCAGATCACGCCGGACTCGAGGTCCGAAAGGTCATCGAGGCGATGCAGGTGGCTCCGGAACCGGTGTCGATCTTCGAGCCCGTGGGCGATGAAGAAGCGACGCTTGGTGACTTCATCGAAGATGCCGACGCTCCCGAACCCTTCGACCTCGTCGCCCTGGAGATGAGCAAACGGGACCTGGTCGACGTGCTGAACAAGCTCGACGATCGCGAGCGGACCGTCCTCACGATGCGATACGGCCTCGACGACGGAGTTCCGAGGACCCTGGACGAGGTGGGCCGGCTCTTCGACCTGACGAGGGAGAGAATCCGTCAGATCGAGTCGAGGGCACTCGCCAAACTCCGCCACCCCACGAACCCGACGGCAATCAGGAGAATGTACGCTCCCTGATCGTCACTGGACGAGTGCCCACAACTCACGAACGTCCGCCTCCAAGGGCAGGTTCCTCTCTTCGCGCCGGGGTCGCCCACGACCGCGGCGCCGATAGTACGGCTGACCTTCCCAAAAGATCACGCCACCCCATACGCCCCATTCGATCCCTTCCTCGAGGGCGGCATGAAGACACAGGATCCGAACCGAACATCCGGCACACAGCGACTGCGCGACGGCGAGATCGGCTGGATCTTCGGAGAAGAACAGCTCGTGTTTGCCTGACGCAACACACGCCCCACGCTCGTAGATGTCGTTCACTGGTACTTCCTTCGCCTTCCGGAAACGTCCGGCGGCTCGGAAGGACAGTGGTGTCAGAGAGCGAACGGCCGCGGACGCGATGGACTTGCAGATCCTGTTTCGAGAATTCGCATCCGCATGGCACCTCCCGAGGTGGAGTAGCGACACCCTATCTCCACAGCAGAGGGGCCGTCAAGGCGATTTCGGGACCTCTGCCTCTAGGCATCCCCGTTGCCCACGCGATATGACTGTGGTGGAAGGAGGTGATGTCCATGATGGAGGTCGCCGCGCGAGTCCGTTCATATCTCGAAGAAAACGGCGTCCCGTTCGAAGTGGAGCGTCATCGTCCCGCCTACACGGCCCAGGAGATCGCCGCGGTCGAGCACGTGCCGGGCAGCTCATTCGCCAAAGCGGTGATCCTCATGGCCGACGGTTCACCCTTGATGGCCGTCGTGTCCGCCGACCGTCACGTCAACATCGTCAACGCGTCGGCCGCGATGGGCCCAGGCGTGCGGCTGGCCACCGAGGCCGAGTTCGCGCCCCTGTGCCCCGACTGCGAGCGCGGAGCGGAGCCACCGTTCGGCAACCTGTACGACATGCCCGTGTATCTCGACGAGGCGTTCACTTCACGTGAGATGGTGTTCAACGCCGGGAACCACGAGGAGACGATCAGGATGTCGACGGCCGACTACGTGAATCTGGTTGCGCCGGTCCGGGCCGAGCTGTCGTAGGAGGGAATCACGGCCGGCGCGTGCTCTCGGCGTGCCGGCCCTACTCGACTCCAAGTGCCACCAGCGAGGACTCGAGCCGTTCGACACCATCGAACTCGATCGTATGGATGCCGAGTTCCTTCGCTCCTTCCAGATTCAGCGGTCGGTCGTCGATGAACACGGCCTCGTCGGGCGCCCTGTGGGTGATGTCGAGAGCGAGTTGGAAGATCTCCCGATGGGGCTTCTTCACGCCGACGTACGACGACGTCAAGAACAGATCGAAGACGTCCCTGAGACCGAACCGTCCGATCCGATACTGATTCAGTTCTCTCGACTCGTTGTTGAGCGTGCATAGGAGGTATCTACCCTTCAAGGTAGAGACGAACTCGAGGGTTCCGGGAATGGCGTATGACTCTGCGTACATGCCTTCGATGAACTCTTGCCGTGAGAAGCTTCGAGCCCGATAGAACACGGTTCGGTCCAGGTAGTCGTCGAGCGTCATCGTTCCGGTCTCGAACGATTCGGAAACGAACTCGTGTCGATCCTGGAACTCCTCCCAGTCGAGCCCGAACGCCTCGACGCAGTGGCGTCGGGACACGCGATCCCATCCGTTCGACAGCAACACGCCTCCGACATCGAAGAACAGCACCGACACGGTCATCCCACAGCTCCTTTCATCCAACTCTGCCCGTGTAGAGGTTGAACGTCCCGTCGCGGAGGAACCCGACAACGGTCATCCCCACCTCGGACCCGAGATCGATCGCAAGCGATGAGGCAGCCGACACCCCCGCTACACACGGGATTCCCACCATGGCTGCTTTTTGGACGATCTCGAACGAGATCCTGCCCGACACCATCAGCACCGACGACGTCAACGGCCACGCGTCCCTGGCCACCGCTCCGATGACCTTGTCGACTGCGTTGTGGCGACCGATGTCCTCCCTCAGAGCCCGAAACGCACCATCCATCGTGAATAGCGCAGCGGCGTGCAGACCCCCGGTCTTCGCAAACGTCGCCTGTTTGTCACGCATCATCCCGGGGAGTCTCACCAGCACGGAGCTTTCGACCGCGGGAGGATTCGGGAACTCGGGCACCGTGATGCGCACTGCATCGATCGAGCCCTTCCCGCACACTCCGCATGACGACGATGTGTACAGGTTGCGGCGGAATCTCTCTGCATCGATCTGTTCGAGGGTGTCCAGCCGCAGCCGGTTCTCCCCCACCTCCACGACCGCCTCGAGCTCACCCGGATCGATCAGGATCCCTTCGGATAGCGCGAACCCCACCACGAGGTCGACGTCGTCGCCGGGTGTGCGCATCACGACGGCGATCGGAGTCTCACCGATGCGCAGTTCGAGTGGCTCTTCGACCACAACGTGGTCGTGCAGCACCGAGGGCGTGCCCTCTTCGAACCGGACGACGTCCCGTTCGGTCGATCTCACGAGGTGCAGGCTAGTGGAGAGGTGCGGTAGGTGAACCAGGTTCGCCTCCTCCCCGTGCCTCGTACCTTGTACCTCATATCGTGATCTGAGTTGGAGCAACGCGTTCGGTGGGATACGGCTCGCCCTATGTCTCCACGTGCTGGAAACCGAACCTGCCCTTGATACACAGATTCCCGCGTGTGATGTCATGGTTCAAAGGAGATGTCACCTTGACGATCACCCCGTCCTGTACATGCAGGTCCAGGTTGCATCCGACACCGCAGAACGCACACACGGTCCTGGTCACCTGTTGCCGTTCCTCGTCCCATGTGCCGTCGGCCCGCATCTGGAATTCGGTCAGCGGGATCAACGCGCCTGTGGGGCAGACCGCAATGCAGTTGCCGCAGAACACGCACGCCGAATCGGGCAGGGCGACGTCGAACTCCGTGGCAATCGCTGCACCCGATCCCCGTCCGGCCACGGAGATCGCGAACGTGTTCTGAGCCTGTTCTCCACACACGTCGACACACCGGTAGCAGAGGACACACCTGTCGAGGTCTCGCACGTACAGGTCGTTGTCGATGACCGCGTCCGCCGTGGGCCTCCCGATGGGGAGCCTGTCAGGATCCGCTCCGAACCGCTCCACGTCGAGGAGTGAGATGTCGGTGGTCGCGGCGAGGAACTCCATCACCATCCGTCGGCTGTGCCGGACACGTTCCGAGTCGGTCTTCACCTTCATCCCCTCGGAGACCTGACGAGAGCACGCGGGCACCAGCGCCGCGGACCCTTCCACCTCTACGACACACAGCCGGCACGCATTCGCAGGTTCCAGCGTTTCGAGAAAGCACAACGTCGGCACCTCGATCCCCTCCGCCCGGCAGGCCTCCAGGATCGTGGTCCCCTCGTCGACGTCGATCGATCGACGGTCGATCGTGATGTTCACGGTGCACCTCCGATCAGGCCGAGTCTGAGTGCAGAACGAATCGCCGACGCCGCCGTCCTCCCCAAACCACAGATCGAGGCGTCGGTCATGACCCGATCGACATCCTCGAGGATCCCACGCTGGGTGGCATCACCGTCCAGGAATCTCTCGAGCGCCTCCTGCTGCACCTCGGTGCCCACGCGGCACGGCACGCACTGGCCACACGATTCGTGGCGGAAGAACTCGGCGATTCGGCGGACGACCGCCACCATGTCGGAGGTCTCGTCGAAGACCACGATTGCTCCCGAGCCGTAGGACTCTCCGAGGGCTGCCAGGTGCTCGAACGACATTGTGTCGGCGAGTCGATCGGGGCCCATGAAGACACCTGCCGCTCCGCCGACCAACGCCGTTCTGAACGTGCCGATCGGTCCCCCTGCAAGATCTATGACATCGCCGAGCGACGCACAACACGGAGCCTCGTACAGGCCCGGCTCGCGAACCCTGCCCGACACGGAGAACAGCTTGGTACCGGTCGACCCGTCTCGGCCGAGTGCTGCGAACGCTTTCCCCCCTCCGAGGAGGATCGACGGAATGTTGGCGAGCGTCTCCACGTTGTTGATCACCGTCGGCGCACCAAACAGCCCCACATCGGTCGGGAACGGTGGCTTGGACCGGGGCTCGCCTCGGAACCCTTCCACGGAGTTGAACAGCGCGGTCTCCTCACCGCAGATGTAGGCGCCTCCACCCTTGCGGACCTCGATATCGAACGAGAAGTCGGAACCCATGATCGATCTGCCGAGGAGACCGGCACCTCTGGCTGCAACCACCGCCCCTCCAACCCGCCGGAGAGCAAGCGGGTACTCACCCCGAACGTAGATGAACCCTTTTTCGGCACCCACTGCGAACGCGGCGATCGTGAGCGCCTCGACGACGGCGAATGGATCCCCTTCGAGGACGACCCGGTCCTTGAATGTGCCAGGTTCCGACTCGTCGCCATTGCAGATCACGTACTTCGTATCGGCGTTGGAGCGACTCACCGCAGACCACTTGCGGCCCGTCGGGAATGACGCCCCGCCGCGCCCTCGAAGCAGGGACAGTTCGACTTCGCCGATGACGGCGGCCGGCCCGATGGCCAGTGCCTTCTCGAGCGCCGCGTAGCCTCCGTGGCGGAGGTAGTCGGCGAGACTCGTCGGATCGACCGAGCCCACCCGCGCGAGCAGATCCCTGGCTCCCCCGGTTTCGTTCGGTTCGATCTGTGCTGGGTGCCCTTCGATCGCCAGCCTGATCCCTTCTGGTGTGACCGGTGCCACGACCGTGTCGGGAAGGCCCAGTACGTGGACGAGTGCTGCAGAGCCGTGGGCGCAATGTCCCAGGCAAGAGACCGGTTCGACCGCAACATCGTCGCCAAGCTCCCCAAGCGACGCACCCGAGCATGCGATGTCATCACAGACGCGAACCGTCACTCTCGGTCCAGGTGTCGTTCTGAGGAGGTCGTAGAAGGTCGCGACGCCGAACGAGTCTGCGGACGCAACACCGAGTCGATCACCGAGGTAGTCGAGCGCTTCGGGCGTGACCCAACCTGCGGCCTCCTGTGCCGCCTGCAGCGCCGGCAGCAGTAGGTGCCGGCGAGCACGCAGTGCGGCTCCTCCACGAGCAGTCCTGCCACCGGTCGCGGCACGAGCAACCTCACCCCATCCGATCGGCTCAGATCCGAGGACGTGATCGATCGCAGCCTTTTCGACCCGGCTGATCATCGCGGCTCCTCCGCTCGTTCGACCCTGATGGCGGTTGCCTTGTACTCGGATGTCCCCGATTTGGGATCCCAGGCATCCTTCGTCAGCAGGTTGGTGTCGACTTGATCGGGGAAGTGGAACGTCATGAACGCCAATCCGGGACGAAGGTTGCGGTCCGTGCGAACCGGAGCCTCGACACTCCCTCGCCTCGACACCACGCGTGCCACATCGCCATCCGCGAGGCCGTAGGCAACAGCGTCTTCAGGTGACAGGTCGAGGCTCTCGCCCCACCGTTTCGGTGACGAAAACCGTCCCGACTGGACACCGGTGTTGAATGAATCCAGGCGCCGGCCGGTGGTGAGTCGGATGGGGTACTCGTCGTCGAGTTCGTCGATCGGGGGTACCCACTCGACGGGCGTGAATGGGGCGGGTGGGCCGCTGATCGGATCCTCCCAGAGACGCCCATGGAGGAAGGGCGCACCGGGATCACTCTCGTCGAAGCACGGCCACTGCAACCCACCGTGGTCAGCGAGGCGCTGGTAGCTCATCCCGGCGTGGATCGCCGAGAGACTTCGCAGCTCGTCCCAAAGCTCCTCGGCGGTGGGGTGGCCCCAGTCGTGTCCAAGGTGCGCAGCGAGATCGGAGATGATCACGAGATCATCGCGAGCCTCGCCGGGTGGCTCGACCGCCTTTCGAACGAGCTGAATCCTTCGTTCCGACGATGTGAACGTACCGTCGGTCTCTGCCCACCCGGCGGCGGCGGGGAGTACCACGTCGGCGAGTTGGGCGGTCTTCGTGAGAAACATGTCCTGTACGACCAGGTGATCCAATCCACCGAGCAGGCGTCTCGTCCGGGTTGCGTCGGCCTCCGATTGGGCAGGATTCTCCCCTATCACGTATACCGACCGGAGCTCCCCCCGCTCCATTGCGTCGAACATCTGAGAGATGTGCCAACCGTTCTCGGCCGGCAAGGTCGTCCCGTAGACGGCCTCGAATCGGGCCCGTTCCACATCGTCCGTCACATTCTTGAAGCCGGGCAGCTTGTTCGGGAGGGCACCCATATCGCCACCGCCCTGCACATTGTTCTGGCCTCTCACCGGTACCAGTCCGGAACCCCATCGCCCGATATGACCGGTGAGCAGCGACAGGTTGATGAGAGAGAACACATTGTCCGTTCCGTTGTGATGTTCCGTGATGCCGAGCGTCCAACAGAGTTGGGCCGTCGGTGCCTGCGCGTAGGTGTGAGCGAGCTCCTGGATTGCTGCAGCCGGCACTCCTGTGACCTTCTCGGCACGTTGCAGGGTCCAGCCGTCGACCGCTTCTCTGTACGCGTCGAAGCCGACCGTCGCCCGCCCGATGAACTCAGAGTCGATGAGGCCGGCGGCGATGATCTCTCTACCGACTGCGTTGGCGAGGGCGATGTCCGACCCAACGTCGATGCCCAGCCAGAGGTCGGCAAACTCGGCCGACGAGCTGCGTCTGGGGTCGACGACGATCAGCTTTGCGCCGCTGCGGACACCGCGCAGGATGTGATGGAAGAAGATCGGGTGGGCATCGCGAGCGTTCGAGCCCCACAAGATGATGAGGTCGGTCTCTTCTGCCTCTTTGTAGGAACTCGTCCCGCCCCCTGCTCCGAACACTGTCGCCAGACCGACGACACTCGGAGCGTGTCAAGTACGGTTGCAGGAGTCGATCGTGTTGGTACCGACGACGACGCGAGCGAATCTCTGGGCGAGGTAGTTCATCTCGTTGGTGCCTTTGGAGCAACTCATCACTCCAAACGAGCGCGCACCGTACGCGTCAGTGACCGACCTGATGCCTCCTGCGGCCCTTTCGAGCGCCTCCTCCCACGACGCGTCTCTCAGGACCCCGTCCTCACGAACGAGAGGGTGGGTGAGCCGACTCCGATCCATGCACACCTCCTTCGCCGGTCAGCCTAGTGGCGGTCGACGCCTCACCCGACTCCCGACGGTCAACCCCTCGCGGTGTCTCCGAAGGCTCGTCGTGCACTACTGAACGTCTTCGGCAAGCGAGGAAACGAGCAGATCGATCTCCTGCTCGGTGTTGTAGTAGTGAACCGAGGCGCGCACCATCTCCGGAAGACCGCGACGTCTGCTGTCGACCGGCGTCGACGATGGCCGCACCACCGAGACATTGATGGAACGAGCACCGAGCCGATCCTTCACCGTGCGCGCATCCATACCCTCCATCGTGAACGTGACGATTCCTCCTCGACGTTTCCCCACGTCGTGGACGCGAGCGCCCACCTCCCGGAGCCGAGAACGAAGCGTGACTGCAAGCCCGGCGATCCGTTCACCGATCGCCTCCAACCCGACGGCCATCGCGTAGTCGACGGCCGTGCCCAGTGCTGCCCGAGCCGCGTAGCTCGCTTCGAACATCTCAAAACGGCGGGCGTCCCCACGAACCTGGAAGTGGTCGGGTCCATGCACCGTCGCTCCATGCGAGTCGAGGAGCGCCGGTTCTGCGAGCCGTCGTCGGTTCACGTACAGGAACCCCGTTCCCCTGGGGCCTCGCAGGTATTTGCGGCCGGTCGTCGAGAGAAAGTCGCAGCCCAGCGACCCGACGTCGATGGGGATCTGTCCGACGGTCTGGCATGCATCCAGCAGGAACGGAACACCGGCGGTCCTCGCGACTGCCCCGATCTCGTCCGCCGGGTTGATCAGACCCCCGTTCGTCGGCATGTGGGTTACTGCGATCAGCCCGACCGAGCCATCGATGCGTCGTTCCAGTTCATCGACGGCGATCTGGCCACTGCTATCAGACGGAACCACCTCGACTCTCGAGCCGGTTCGACGTTCAGCCTGGAGGTAGGCAACGAAGTTCGACCCGTAGTCGACCTCCGACGTCAAGATGGTCTTGCCGCGGAGATCGAGGCTGTGGAACGCCTGCCACCACGCAACCGTCGCGTTCTCGACAAGTGCGACCTCGCCCGTTTCTGCACCGATCAGCCGGGCGATGGAACGGTAGACCTCCTCGATCCTTTCCTGGTTCCGCTCCGCCATCTCGTATCCGCCAAGGCGCGCCTCTTCCGAGATCCAAGAGATTTGGGATTCGATGACGGGTCGGGGCGGCAGCGAACTGCCGGCGTTGTTGAAGTGGACGACGGTTTCGCAGCCCGGCGTGTCGGCGCGAAGGGCGGCAACATCCATGGGGTGAGAAGGTCAGTCCTTCTTCAGATCGAGCGATGCCGAGTTGACGCAGTAGCGAAGTCCGGTCGGCCGGGGACCATCCGTGAACACATGCCCGAGATGTGCTCCGCAGTGTGCACAGAGGATTTCGGTGCGGACCGTCCCGTGGCTGCGGTCCTCACGCGTCTCGATGATGCCATCCTCCATCGCCTCGTAGAAACTGGGCCATCCGGACCCTGAGTCGTACTTGGTCTCCGAACGAAACAGATCGGTTCCGCACACGATGCACGAGTAGGTTCCGTCGGCCTTGACATTCCAATACTCACCCGTGAACGGCGGCTCGGTTTCCGCCTGCTGGGTGATGGCGTACTGCTGGGAGGTCAGCCGGCTACGCAGCTCTTCGTCGTCCAGTGTGAAACTCATACGGTCTCCTCTCGGGGTCCACGCTACCTGTCGCCGGCGTCTACGCACCGATCGGCGACGTACAATGCCTCCATGGTTCCGGCACTCGCTTCGGCGCGGCCGGCGGACGCTTCTGCGAGGGTTCCGTGACCGTTGGACTGCTGGCACTCGTCGGCCTTGTGCTCCTCGGGCTGTTGTCCGGATCTCTCGGCGCGCTGGTCGGCATCGGCGGGGGTGTGGTGATCGTTCCGGCGCTGACCATTCTCTTCGGCTTCGACATCAAGACGGCCATCGCCGCGTCGCTGGTTGCGGTTGTGGTGACGTCGATCACCGCGAGCGGCCGATATGTGCGCCTGGGTCTGGTGAACACGAGGCTGGCTCTCACGCTCGAGCTCGCCACTGCGCTTGGTGGTTTGACCGGGGGATTCGTAGGAACCCTCGTGCCCTCAGGTGTGCTCTCGGTGGTCTTCGGTGTATTGCTCGTCGTCACCGGCATCCTCTCGTTGCGAGGACGTGGTGAGCACGGCGAACAGGTGGGCGTGGCAGGCGTGGAACAGGCGGGATGGGAAACACACCGGCCGCTCGGGGGCGCGTTCTGGGATGAACGTACAGGGTCAATGGTCTCGTACACGGCGCGACGGCTTCCGATCGGCGAAGGGGTGTCGTTCGTCGCAGGACTGGCCTCAGGTCTGCTCGGTGTTGGCGGAGGTGTGCTCAAGGTGCCCGCAATGAACCTCGGCATGGATGTCCCCGTGAAGGTTGCGGCGGCGACCTCGAGCTTCATGATCGGCGTCACCGCCACGGCAGGGCTCTCCGTCTACCTCGGTCGCGGATTCGTTCATCCCGGTGTGGCTGCACCACTTGCCTTCGGTGTTCTCACCGGCGCCCTGATCGGCGCACGATTCGCAGGTTCAGCCTCACCGCGTGCGCTTCGAACCATCCTCGGGGTCATCTTGGTGGTCGTCGCGGTCGTCATGGTCGTTCGAGGTGTGGGATGAAGCAGGATACGGGCCACATGCTCGTGGCGGCGGTGCTCAGGGGTGGTGTGGGGCTGGGAGGGACGCTGCTCGCCGTCGGTCTGGTGATGGGGATCGCAACTGGTGACGTTTCAACACCCGCTCTTCGACTCTCCGATCTCTTCGCTGGTGGACCGCTTCATGCCCGTTTCGAGCTTGCGGGAATCCTGGTGTGCGGCGCCACGCCTGGTGCGGGTGTCCTCGCGCTCATCGGGGCGCGACTCCGCGAGCGGGACTGGGGAGCTGCTGCCACCGCGACCGTCGTGATCGCCATTCTGGTTGTCGGTATGATCATCGGTCACGTGTGAGCCACGCGAAGTCGGTGTTGCCGCCCGACACGATGACGCCGACTCGCATGCCCTGGACACCCATGACTCGCACCGCAGCCAGACTCGTCGCACCGGATGGTTCCACGACGAGCTTCATCCGCTCCACGAAGAATCGGGCTGCAGACACGATCTGATCCTCGGTCACGGTCACCACACGAGTCTGCAGATCGGACAGAATCCGGAACGGACGCGTGCCGATCCCGGTCAACAGACCATCGGCGAGTGTTCCTGGTCGCGGCACGCGGGGCTGACGAAACCCACTGACGAGCGAGCGGTACGCATCGTCGACCAGCTCGGGTTCAGCACCCACCACTCGCGCGTCAGGCAGCAGTGTGGCGGCGGCGATCGCCGTCCCGGAAAGCAATCCTCCCCCACCGATCGGTGCAACGATGAGATCTAGGTCCCCCATCTGCTCGGCCAGTTCCAGCATCGCCGTCCCCTGACCGGCGATCACGGCAGGATCTTCGAACGGGTGGACAATCGTGGCACCGAGTTCCGAGCTGACCCGCTCAGCGGTGGCCTCCCGCTCAGACTGCGCACAGAAGACGACGTCGGCCCCATACCCCTTGACGGCGGCGACCTTGACCTGCGGCGCCGTGTCGGGCATCACCACGGTGCAGGGGATCTTCCTGATCGAAGCGGCATACGCGAGTGCCTGACCATGGTTGCCGGACGAGTGGGTCACTACACCCCTCGAGGCGGCGTCGTCATCCAACGACAACACGGCGTTCACTGCTCCGCGCGCCTTGAACGCGCCCACCTTCTGAAGGTTCTCGCATTTGAAGAGGATCGACGCGCCGAGCTCTTCGTCGAGTGTTGCCGAGGTCATCACCGGCGTGCGATGGACATATGGCGCGATCCGGGTCGCAGCGGCCCGGATGTCGTCGAACGTCACCACGCGGGCAAGTGTACCCCCCTCCACAAACCTGAATTGGTGGTGTCGAGACCTTCTCGGTCACATAGAGAGCCAGGTGGCGATACTCTCTTTGAGCAATGAATATCGATCGCTTCGTGCAGCAGCTCCCGGACACGGACCCGACAGAGACGAGGGAGTGGCTCGACTCCCTCGACGAGCTCATCGAGGTGGAAGGCAAGACAAGGGCACGATACGTCCTATCGCGGATGCTCCTGCGTGCGCGCGAGCAGCAGGTCGGCATCCCGGCCACGATCAACACCCCCTACGTCAACACGATCCCCACCGAGGAGCAGGCGTGGTTCCCCGGTGACGACTTCCTCGAGAAGCGGATCAGACGCTTCATCCGCTGGAACGCGGCCGTCATGGTCGTACGCGCGAATCACGCGGCAGAGGGCATCGGGGGCCACCTGTCCACCTTCGCGTCGTCGGCGGCCCTCTACGAGGTCGGGTTCAACCACTTCTTCAGAGGCAAGGACGACGGCACCCCAGGCGACCACATCTTCTTCCAGGGTCATGCTGCACCCGGTATCTACGCGAGGGCGTTCATCGAGCGCCGTCTCAGCGAGAGTCAGCTCGACCATTTCCGACTCGAGGCCGCTGGAGGTGGCCTCTCTTCCTATCCACATCCGAGACTCATGCCGGAGTTCTGGGAGTTCCCGACCGTGTCAATGGGCCTCGGCCCGCTCAACTCCGTCTACCTCGCTCGCTTCAACCGCTACCTTCAGAACCGCCACATCGATGACACCACCGGCTCGCGCATCTGGGCGTTCCTCGGCGACGGCGAGATGGACGAACCTGAGGCCCTGGCCGGCATCAACCTCGCAGCGCGTGAGGGCCTCGACAATCTGACGTGGGTCATCAACACGAACCTCCAGCGGCTCGATGGTCCTGTCCGTGGCAATGGCAAGATCATTCAGGAGCTCGAAGCGATGTTCCGGGGCGCAGGCTGGAATGTCATCAAGGTGATCTGGGGATCGGCGTGGGACGAGCTCCTCGCTCGCGACGTCGACGGTGTGCTCGTCAACCAGATGAACACCACACTCGACGGCGAGTACCAGAAGTTCGCGGTCGAGGACGGAGCGTACATCAGGGAGCACTTCTTCGGTCACGACCTGCGACTTCGCAAGATGGTCGAGCACCTCACCGACGATCAGCTCCGCAAGCTCCCTCGGGGTGGCCACGACTACCACAAGATCTATGCCGCGTACCGTGCCGCCGTCGACCACGAGGGCCAGCCGACGGTGATCCTCGCCAAAACGATCAAAGGTTGGACGTTGGGCCCGGACGTCGAGGCGAGAAACGCGACCCACCAGATCAAGAAGCTGACTGGTCGCCAACTCGTTGGGCTCCGGGACCGGCTGCACCTCGAGAACGAGATCCCCGATGAGGCTCTCACGGAAGACCAGGAGCCGCCGTATTTCAGACCCGACGTCGACTCCCCCGAGTTCCAGTACCTCATGGAACGGCGAAGGTCACTCGGTGGATCCGTCCCGGTCCGCAGCAGAACGATCCATCGAGCGATCGAGCTACCGGGAGTCGAGCCGTTCGCAGAGTTCGACGAAGGGTCGGGCACTCAGTCGTTCTCGACGACCATGGCGTTCACGCGCTTGCTCCGCAATCTCGCGCGCCACGAAACGTTCGGGAGCAGGGTCGTTCCGATCATTCCCGACGAAGGTCGAACGTTCGGCATGGATGGGCTCTTCAAGGAGCTCCGGATCTACGCACCGTTCGGGCAACGGTACGTCCCCGTGGACGCTGGTCTCATGCTCTCCTACGAGGAAGGTACCGACGGGCAGATCCTCGAAGAGGGGATCACCGAAGCGGGCGCGGTTGCCTCGTGGACGGCGGCTGCAACGGCCTACGCGACTCGCGGCGTTCCGATGGTGCCCTTCTTCGTCTTCTACTCGATGTTCGGCTTCCAGAGGGTCGGCGACTTCCTGTGGGCCGCGGCAGACGCGAGAGCTCGAGGATTCCTGATGGGTGCCACTGCCGGGCGGACCACGCTTCTCGGAGAGGGCCTCCAGCACCAGGACGGCCACAGCCACCTCCTCGCCTCGACGATCCCGACTTGCGAGGCCTACGACCCGGCGTTCGCCTACGAACTCGCCGCCATCATCGAGCACGGAATCCGGCGGATGTACGGCGCGGATGGAGAGGACGTCTTCTACTACCTGACCGTCTACAACGAGAACTACCCCCAGCCGCCGAAGCCAGACGACGTTGGGACGGGCATCATCGACGGCCTCTACAGGTGGGTTCCGTCACCCGACGGGTTTGATCGCCACGCGACGGTTCTGTTCTCGGGCACGGCCCATTTGGCTGCACGATCGGCACAGGGCGAGCTCGCCGAGCACTACGGTGTCGGCGTCGAGTTGTGGAGTGCGACGTCCTACAAACGCCTGAGGGAAGAGGCCCTTTCGACCGAACGATGGAACCGCCTCCACCCGGGCGAACCTGCAAAGACACCGCTCGTCACTCGCCTGCTGTCGAACGCCACCGGCCCCATCGTCGCCGTCACCGACTACATGAAGGCGATCCCCGATCAGATCGCGCGGTGGGTGCCAACCCGGTTCGATTCGCTCGGTACCGACGGCTTCGGACGATCGGACACCCGCCAGGGCCTACGGGAGTTCTTCGAGACCGACACCGCTCACGTCGTCGTCGCCGTTCTGTCGGCGTTGGCCGCCGAAGGTGGCACTGACGACGCTGCCGTCAAGGATGCGATCGCCCGCTATGGCATCGATCCCGACGTGGGTGATCCGAGAACGAGGTAGCTGAGCTACGTTGGTGGGAACGACCCCCTCCGTCCTCGGCCTGCGGCCGAGTCCACCTCCCCCAACACTCGCTTCGCTCCCGAGGGGAGGAAACAGGTGGGAACGACCCCCTCCGTCCTCGGCCTGCGGCCGAGTCCACCTCCCCCAACA
>CAZQMF010000018.1:0-30535 GCA_964594235.1 uncultured Acidimicrobiia bacterium | reverse complement strand
AACTCGAGAAGCTCGCTCTGTGCAGGCTTCGCCACCCGTCGTTTGGCATCAGGGAGCAGGATCTCGTCTAGGCGAGCTCCGCTCGCGACCGTCGGTGAGACTCGCCCCTGTGACCCCCGGTGTCTCAGGTCGCGTTCTCGCTGTGTGCCGTGGGCTGCTGAAGCTGACACCTGGGGACCGATGTGGGCGATAAGCTTGTAGTGAGATGCAGCTGCGAGATCTGATCGGTGGGCATCCACAAGTGTGCGGCCCCGAACTTTCGTTGGGGGAGGCATCACGCGCGATGCGCGCTGCGGGAGTCGGCTCGCTCGGGGTGGTTCGTGACGGGGAACTCGTCGGCATCATCACCGAACGTGACATTCTCCACGCCGTCGCGGCAGACGCGGACACCGGCCTGGCGACCGTCTCCGAATGGATGAGCAACCCGGTACACACCTTCGAAGCGGATACATCCGTCGACGAGGCGGCCCTGCACCTCCTGGAAACTGACCATCGTCACATGCCGGTGGTCGTGGACGGACGGTTGCTTTCCATCCTGAGCATTCGTGACGTGCTGGCCGCGCTCGTCGAGCCGGACCGGCGGTAGCCGGTTGTCACTCGACGGCGCCCGCGCGGTCGTGCTCGGCGGGGCAGGGTTTCTCGGGTCGCATCTGTCTCGTCGCCTGGTCGCCGTCGGCGCCGAAGTGACGGTGGTCGACAATCTCATCACGGGCAGAGAGGAGAACGTTGCGCCCTTGTTCGGCGAAGAGGGCTTCACGTTCCTGAACTACGACGTGACCAACTACCTGCATGTCACGGGTCCCGTCGACTACGTCATCCACTTCGCGTCACCCGCATCGCCGGTCGACTATCTGCGATGGCCCATCCAAACCCTGAAGGTTGGATCGTTGGGCACGCACAAGGCGTTGGGATTGGCAAAGGCGAAGCGGGCCCGGTTCCTTCTCGCGTCGACGAGCGAGGTGTACGGCGATCCGGCGATCAACCCCCAGCCGGAGACGTACTGGGGAAACGTCAACCCCATCGGTCCGAGAGGCGTGTACGACGAAGCCAAACGGTTTGCCGAGGCGATGGCTCTCGCCTATCACCGCGAACACGGCCTCGAAGTGCGGATCGCGAGGATCTTCAACACCTACGGTCCTCGGATGCGTATCGACGACGGCAGAGCCGTCCCCGCGTTCTTCACCGCTGCCCTTCGAAACGAGCCGCTTCCGATCCACGGAGACGGATCGCAGACGAGATCCCTCTGCTACGTGGATGACCTCATCGGGGGGATCCTGAGACTGCTCGAGGGCGATCTTGTCGGGCCGGTGAATCTAGGGATGCCGGAGGCCGTGTCGATCAGGGAACTCGGGGAGCTGATTCAGGACGTGGTGGGCAACCACCCCGGGTTCGATCCCCAACCGAGACCCGAGGACGATCCCTCGGTTCGCTGCCCGGACATCAGCCTCGCGACCACGAAACTGGGGTGGACACCGTTGGTGGGGCTTCGGGAAGGACTGGAACGCACGCTTCCCTGGTTTGAGTCGGCGGGAGCCGATCACGCTACGCTTCGTTGAGGAGGTGTCGAGTGAAGCTCAGGTCGATGGTCGGGGGTCGCGCCGAGGTCTGTGGTCCTGAAACCACCCTCCACGACGCGTCTGCGGTGATGATGTCGGCCAGCGTCGGGTCGATCGGGGTCGTCCAAGGACGTGAGCTGGCGGGCATCATCACCGAACGCGACATCGTGCGGGCTGCGTCCGAAGGGACCGATCCGAAGCTGGAACTCGTCGAGGACTGGATGACGTCCGACCCGGATGTGTTCACTCCGGAGGTGACGGTCACCGAGGCAGCGAGATGGCTTCTCGAGACCGGCTATCGGCACCTTCCGGTGATGGAGGACGGTGAGCTGCTCGGGATTCTGTCGATCCGTGATGTCCTCTGGGCGCTGCTCGGCTCGGATCAGTAAGGCGAGCTGCGCTCGCGTTCGGTTCTCGGTTGTCAGTTCTCGGTGGGAGCGCGCGCCCCACGGTTTCGTAGCAGCTCAGGCTGCGTTCTTGCCGATAACCGATGACCGAGAACCGTCGGTAGTGACGCTCTTGGCGTCGCTACCCGACCGGTATCCAGACGAGGGCGATCTCGTCGACGCTGACGTCGGTGCGTTCAAGCCCGATCTCGATTGCCTCGATCCCCGCCGCCTTGTCGTCCCACTTCGAGGTGATCTCGGTGATGTCCTTGGCGAGATCTGCTTCCAGATCGTCCAACTCCTGGGTCGTGTCCGAGTACTTCTCTTGGGCGCTGCGGAGTCGCTCCTGCGTCCTGACGGTTTGTGACCTACGGGACGCGACCCCCGAAAGGCTCCGAGATCTGCGCTTGCCCCCGAGGAAGACCGACAGCAGCTCACCCGCTCCCGCTACCAGCTCTTGCTGCCGGCGGGCTTGCGTGTCGACCTCTAGCTCGCGAACCCTCCGCTCGGCAGAAGCGAGCTGGTCCTTGACCCGATCGATGCGGGTCTCGTATCTCTGCTTCAGCGTCGCGAGTTCAGCATCTGCGGCGTCCTCGGCTGCATCCTTGCACCGAGCTTCGAAGTCTGATCGCTGTTCCGCGACGCGTGAGTACAGCTTGAGCGAGGCATTCTTCAGGACCTCGACTTTCCGGTTCATCACAACCCATTGCTTGATCGACGACTCGGCCGCCTTGAAGAACGCGGCTGTGTCGATCGGAGCTTCAGGAAGCACATAGGTCGTCCCGGCCGGCGCTCCCTGCGTGAGGTCGCGTTCGTCGTAGTCGACGGTGATGGCACGGTCGAAATCGGGAGGGTTGGTCAACGGGTGCAACACGGTCTCCCACTCCTCTTCGTGGTTGACGCCCGCATGTACGTCGTCATAAAGCATCTTGACTCTCACCGCGAGGGCCGCTTCGAACGTCGTGCCGGTGGGGACTGCACCGACCGACGATGCCCATTTGGCTGCAGGGTCCAGGTAGTAGGCCGACATTGACGAAGCGACCTTGGGTGGGACCGTCGTCTCATCGTCTGCGAGTGTGGGTGCAGGCCGCGCCGCCTGTACGCGTTCCGGCGCGTCCTTGGTGAGGCTCGCGACCTCCGTTCGAGTCAGTGGACCACGCAGGTACGACATGGCCCACCTGGTACCGAAGAGGACGGGCGCCACTTCGGAGGTGCTGTGCAGGACGAACTGCCGTTCTGCGAGATCACCGATCATTGTGCTGAGCCGCCTCGTGTCTACCGCCCCCGATGATGATTTCAACCCTTCGAGAATCCGCCCCTTGTCTCGCTCTGTCTGGAGCCGTCCGATCATCCAGGTGCCGGCGTTCGACATGGCCTTGTAGTCGAGGTCGACCGGGTTCTGTGTCGACAGCAGCATCCCAACCCCGTGCGCCCGCGCCTGCTTGAGGATGGTCAGGATGGGCTTCTTGGAGGGGGGTTCGGCCGTTGGTGGAGCGAACCCGAAGACTTCATCCATGTAGATGAGTGCCCGCAACTCGGATGTGCCGGGCTGGCGCCGGATCCACGTCACCATCTTGGACAGGAGCAGGGTGACGATGAACTGGCGCTCCTGGTCGGTGAGGTGCTGGAGGTAGATGATCGCCGCCCTGGGTCCGCCGTCAGGTGCAAACAACAGTGACTGGGGGTCGAGTGGTGCGCCGTGAATCCATGACGCGAAGGAGGGCGACGCGATGAGCCCGTTGAGGCGCATCGCCAGCTTGGTGCGGTCCTTCGGTGGGAAGAACGTGTCGAGGTCGAACACCCCCAACTTGCGAAGGGGAGGCGATTGCACCTGCCCGATCAGTGAGGCGAGATCCAGGTCACGGCCCGCCTGCCACGACGTCTCGATGAGGTTCGACAGCAGGATGTGCTCTCGAGAGGAGATGGGGTCGGCTGTGATGCCGGCGAGCACGAGCAGCGATGAGACGAACCCTTCGATCTCGTCCCGGGCCGATTCCGCGTCTGTCGACCAGTCGATGTCCGGGGCGGCAAGTGAACCGACGATGTTCAACGGGACACCCGAGTCCGAGCCAGGCGTGTAGATCGTGAAGCCGGCTGTGTCACGAAGCTGCCCTATCCGTGAGCCGTCGATGTTCCAACTCGCCAGCCCGTTCTTCCAGAGGGTCGCGGTATCGGCAGCCAGCGCGTCGGGCGTCTCGCCCTTCCGAGACGCCTCACCCTCGTCGATCCATGGCCGGAAGTCCGAAGGCTGAAGATTCGGAAAGGTGAGGAGTAGGTTGCCCATGTCCCCCTTGGGATCGATGATCAGGGCCGGGATTCCCGCGAGAAGCGCCTCCTCGAGCGCGATGATGCCGAGACCGGTCTTGCCCGATCCCGTCATGCCGACGATGACACCGTGGGTTGTGAAACGGTGGCTCTCGTAGTTGATCGGCTGGTCGGGTTGTGCCCCGTCTTCGGCGATCGCGCCGCCCAGGTACATATCGCTCATACGGACCAGGATTGTACGGTGTCATCTCGCCGAAGGTTCCGGGCCGGCTACGCGTCCCGTAGGACTAGCCAGATGTCTCCGACATTGGTGCCGGTCGGGCCCGTGACCAGCAGGTCACCCGCAGCCCGGAGGAACGGGTTCGAATCGTTGCGAATCAAGTGGTCGTGAATGTCGAGTCCGTTGATACGTCCTCGCGCAGCGGTGCCGCCGTCGACGATCGCTCCGGCCGCGTCGGTTGGTCCGTCGACGCCGTCGGTGGCGAACGCGGCAAACACGACGTCCGACCTGCCCTCGATTGCCTCGGCGACAGCGACGGCGCCTTCTTGATTGCGGCCGCCGATCCCATCGCCGCGAACGGTCACGGTCGTTTCGCCTGCGAAGATCGACAGGCCCGTCCCCGCACGACTCAGGCATTGGATGGCAGTTGCGGCGGCTTCTCCCGAGAGGGTGGTCGTTGCGATCGTGGTCGCGGTCCCGGACTGCTCAGCCGAGTCCCTGAGTGCGCCGACGGTCATCTCGAGGTCGCCGATGACGACCGCGATGGCGTCCGGCGGGACCGTCTTCGGAGTTTCTGGGATGAGGCCATGTGCTCCGTCCTCGAGATGGGCTCGGACGGCCGCAGGCACTCTCTCCAGCAGATGGTGCTCGACGAGCACGTCGAGTGCGTCCGCGTATGTCGAGGGATCGGCGACCGTGGGGCCGGAGGCAATCGATGGGAGTGGGCTGCCGGCGATGTCCGACAAGACGAGTGTGACCATGCGGGCAGGGGCTGCCGCCTCGGCGAGTCGGCCACCCTTGAACGCCGAGAGGTGATGCCGAACGACATTCGCCTGCTCGATGGGAACACCTCCTTCGAGCAGCGCGTGCCCGCCGGCACGGACCTCGTCGAGCGTGAGACCCGGTGCCGGCAGCTCGGCGAGTGCCGAGCCTCCACCCGAGATCAGGCAGAGCACGACGTCGTCGACGCTGCTCTCTCTAGCGAGTTCGAGGGCCATTGCTGCGCCTCGTTCGCTCGCCGCGGTGGGCAGCGGGTGGCCGGCGTGGACGAAGGAGGCTTCGGGCGGCAGGGGCTCGTCGTGGTCGGAGATGACGAGCAACCGACGGTCGATTCCATCGAGGATGTTCCATGCGGCTCGACCCATTGCTGGGGAGGCCTTGCCGAGGGCGACGATGGCGACGCGTCGAACGGATGTGAGATCGATGCTGCGCCCCCCGACCGTCAACATGCTTTCATCTCGTCGAAGCGACCTTGCGACGGAGACGGCCGGATCGGCTGCCCGTAGTGCTGCCGAGAGAAGGGTCAGGAGAAGCGAGCGCCGGGGCGGATCGTTGTCCAGGACGCTCCGGTCAAACATCAACGAGGAGTGTCGGCTCTTCGTCGCCCGAGGTGCCTGCCGATAGTGAGGTCGATGAAAAGGCCGCCGGGCGCCTTCGGCTCCTCGGCCGTCCGAATGTCGATGCTGACCTCTCCACAGACCGTGCAGACACTGCGTACGATGCCGCCTCCGACTGAGGCAGGCGTGGCGAAGTCGTGGTCGCCGTCCTTGCAGCGTTTGGCGGCTGCTCGATGTCTGCCCCGGAATCTGCTCCCCATCGTGTGTTCCTCGCCAACAGCCTACTTGTCCTCGCCACCGCGCAACAGGTCAATGATCAGGTGGGCCGCCGCTTCGACCGAGTCGACACAGTGGACCAGGGTCTCGTCGGTGGAGAGGCGACCTGCCAGGAGGGGGACGAGTTCCGACCATAGAGGCCCCACGGCCACGATCGGCTTGGGTGTCTGACCGCTGAAAGGAGCCACGAACGCGAGATTCCACGCAGACATGAGCTCCGTGAGTGTTCCGATGCTGCCAGGAAGCGCGACGACGGCATCGGAGTGATGAATGAGTTGGTGGATGCGTTCGGTCAGGGTGCCCGCGGGGCGTTCGTCTGTCACGAACGGGTTGACACCTCGTCTCCCCGGGAACACGCTCGGAGCGGTCACACCGATGACGAAACCGCCTACCTCGGCGGCCCCTTCGGATACCGCCTCCATCAGGCCACCGTAGCCACCACTTGCCAGGGTGAGCCCCGCCGTGGCGAGCGCCCGCCCGAGGCGGACGGCGTCCTGGTAGTCGCGCTCTTCAGGTGTCGTTTGTGAGGAACCGATGACAGCAACGACAGCCATGGCCCGCAAGGGTAGCGAGGCAGTGGAGGAAGCCTCCGACGGCCTTCTTCTTCCGGCTCTCGGTTCCCGGTAGATGCCGCCCTGTGACCTGGTTCGTTTTGCCGCGTTCTTGCTGAAGACTCAAGACTGACGACTCAGAACGGCGGGCGAAGCCCGCCTACTCCATCACGGAGCGAAGAGCGGCGAGCACCCGCTGATCGTCCACCAACGCGTATCGTTCGAGAAGCGCCATCGGAAGCGGTGCGTCGAACCCTGCCACACGGGTGATCGGAGCCTCCAGGAGGTATGCGCCTCGTTCGGCGACGTAGGCGGCGACTTCGGCGAGCGGCCCGAGGGTGCGCGGCGGTTCCTGTACCAGCACCAGTCGCCCCGTCTTCTCGACCGAGGACAAGACGGTCTCGGTGTCCCATGGAAACAGTGTCCTCAGATCGATCGCTTCCACCGAGATGCCCTCCCTGTTCGCCGAGTCGGCGGCGCGAAGGACGACCGGGACCATGCCCCCATACGTGACGACTGTCACGTCGGTGCCCGATCGCCGGATCCTCGCCTTTCCCAGCGGGATCGTGAAGGAGTCGACAGGGACGTCCTGTCGTTCCGCCCGGTAGAGCACCTTCGGCTCGAGAAAGATGACGGGATCATCCGATCGGATTGCCGCCGTCAGGAGTCCCTTCGCTTCGAGAGGGGTAGACGGCACCACGACGACCAGGCCGGGCGTATGGACGAAGTATGCCTCGGGGCTCTCGCCGTGGTGTTCGGGAGCGCCGATCCCTCCTCCGTTCGGAAACCGGACGACGACCGGCAGGGAAACGTGTCCCCTCGTTCGGTATCGCATCCGGCCGAGATGGGAGACGATTTGATCGAATGCCGGATACACGAAGCCGTCGAACTGAATCTCTGCGATCGGCCGGCCTCCCGCAACCGCCATGCCGATTGCCGCGCCCACGATCGCCGACTCGTTGAGCGGGGTGTCGAGCACGCGCTCCGGGCCGTAACGCTCCTGAAGGTGGTCGGTGATCCTGAACACGCCTCCCGACATGCCGACGTCCTCTCCCAACACGATCACCGCAGGGTCCGTGTCGAGAGCCTGGTCGAGTGCCGCGTTGAGCGCTTCAGCCATCGTCCAGGACTCCGTTGGACCGTCTGGAAGACGCTCTTGCAGGTCCGGCCACAGGTCGGCTCCTTCGAACGTCGTCTCCGGCTCCCCGGCGTCGCGCTGCGCCTGATGGAGCTCCTCGACGAGGATGGGCGGGACGTGCACGTAGGCGTGGCGAACGACATCGTCGCGTCCGGGCGGCATGATTGCCTCAACTGTCGAGACCGCCTCGTCGAGGCGGCCGTCGATGGTCATGATGAGCTCGGTCTCCTGTTCATCGCTCCAGGAGTCGTGGTTCGTCAGGTATGTGCGGAGCCTCGCGATCGGATCCTCCGCTCTCCACTCGAGTTCCTCCTGCTCTGAGCGGTACCGATGTGGATCGTCCGCGGTGCCATGCGGGCCGAATCGGTAGGTGACGGCTTCGATGAGGGTTGGGCCCTCGCCGGTTCTGGCTCTCCGTATCGCCTCTTCGGTGGCGACGTAGACCGCGAACGGGTCCATTCCATCGATCCGCATTCCGTGGATCCCATATGCGACTGCTTTGTCGGCGATGGTCATAGATGCCGTTTGACGTTCGAGCGGAACCGAAATCGCATACTGGTTGTTGCGACAGAAGAACACATTGGCCGTTTTCCACACGCCCGCGGCATTCAAGGCGGCGTGAAAGTCCGACTCGGAGGTGGAGCCGTCTCCGAAGTATGCGATGACCACCTCGTCAGATCCGTTGCGCCGCGCCTGGTAGGCGTGCCCTACCGAGTGAGGGAGGTGGGTGGCGATCGGAACCGCGTCCATCTGCACCCTGTACCGGTAGGGGTCCCAGTCGACGTTGGGGAGTCCACGCCAGTAGGTGAACAGGACGCGTAGCGGGACGCCACGGGTGATTTGGACACCGTGCTCCCTGTAGCTCGGATAGACCCAATCCTGATCGGCGAGGGCCAGAGCGGAGGCGACTTGCGCCGCTTCTTCCCCTTCCAGCGGCGGGTAGGTGCCCATGCGACCCTGTCGCTGAAGAGCGACGACCTTGCGGTCGAAGAGACGCGACTCGACCATGAGCCGGTACATCTCCGTCATGACGTCGACAGGGAGCTTCGGGTCGGGTCCTATGAGAGCGCCGGACTGGTCGAGGATCTGGAAACCGGCGTCTGTCACGCCTGACCGCCGATGTCCACATGATATGCCTCGTACACCAGTTCGGCATCGCGGAGTCGGTGCCCGGCGATGTGGTCGAGCAGGCGATTCACATGCTCGTCGATCACCTGCCAATCGGGGGTTTCCGATCGGAGAACGACACCGATCGTGTCGACGAGGCGCTCCATGAAATCGTGGTCTTTCGTGAGGAGCCGGATGTCATTGGCAAGCCGTGGTGCGACGGCGAGGAGGTCGTCGTGAGTGCCCTCCGGCCCTTCCGTGAGCGCGATGTGGGCTGCCAGCGCCGCCGACACCTGTTCGAGGGCATCTGTCATCTCGGCTGGCTTCCCGGCGGCCGCTTGTTTGAGCGCCTCTGCCGCTTCCCTCAATGGCTGATGTCGCTCACGGGCTTCTGTCTTGAAGTCCCGTACCTGCATGTCCGTCCTTTCTCACCGCTCAGACTAATCCCGGTCCAGGGGTGTCCTTTCGGGGGCGTTCTGTGACCCGTTGTAGTGGGTAGCCTGGAAGGGCCGAAGCGAGGAGAGCGGATGTTCATCGATGGTGGGCCGCTGCGCCCGGAGGACGTGGTGGCGGTGGCGACTCGACATGAACGGGTCGACATCGCGCCTGCCGTCTATGAACGCATGACCCCGGCCCGTCGACTCGTCGAACAGGTGATCGAGGACGGCCGGATCGTTTACGGGGTCACGACCGGATTCGGTGCCCTCGCCAACACGCCCATCGGCAGACAGGAGACGGGCGAACTCCAGGTGCACCTGTTGAGGAGCCACGCAGCCGGTGTCGGCGAGCGGCTGCCGGACGAGGTGGTGCGAGCCATGCTGCTGTTGCGAGCGAGGACGCTCGCACAGGGGCACTCGGGGGTGCGGCCCGTACTCGTGGAACGCTACGTGGAGTTCCTCAACCGGGATCTTCTACCGGTCGTCCCCTCCCAAGGGTCGGTAGGAGCGTCCGGCGATCTCGCGCCGTTCGCCCATCTGGCGCTGCCCCTGATCGGGGAAGGGTTGCTGTCGGCTCGTGGCGTGGTTCGTCAGGCGGCAGAGGTCCTCTTCGAAGAGGGGATCGAACCGATCCGCCTCGAACCGAAAGAGGGACTGAGTCTGTTGAACGGGACGGAAGGTATGCTCGCCCAGGGGGTCCTGAACTTGGCAAGGGCCGAGCGGCTCGTGGAAACGGCAGACCTCGCGTGCGCGTTGTCGGTCGAAGGGCTGCTCGGCAGCGCCCGGCCGTTCCGACCCGAAATACATGCACTACGACCGCATCCGGGACAGATCGCGTCGGCTCGTCGCATTGCAGGTCTCCTCGATGGGTCCGAGATCGGTGCCAGTCACAGGGACGACTTCACCCATGCCGTTCAGGACGCCTACAGCCTTCGTTGTGCCCCTCAGGTCCATGGTGCAGTTGCGGATGCGCTCACCTATGCACGTGAGGTGTTCGGTAGGGAGCTGGGGTCGGTGGTCGACAACCCGATCGTCCTCCCGGAAACCGGCGAGATCGTTTCCGGGGGCAACTTCCACGGCCAGCCGCTCGCCATCGCCCTCGACGTGATGGCGATCGCCGCGACCGAGCTGTCATCGATCTCCGAGCGACGTACCGATCGGCTACTCGATCCCGAGCGATCATCGGGACTCCCGGCCTTTCTCGCGGTGCGCCCCGGCGTCGACTCCGGGTACATGCTCGCCCAGTACACGGCTGCGGCCCTCGTCGCGGAGAACAGAGTGTTGTCGCACCCGGCGTCGGTGGAGTCGATTCCCACATCAGGGTCGCAGGAGGATCACGTGTCGATGGGGTGGGGTGCGGCCCGCAAGCTCACCCAAGTCCTCGACAACGTGGCGCGGGTGCTTGCCGTTGAACTCATATGCGCGGCACGCGGCGTCGATCTGCGGGCTCCGTTGAAACCGTCGCCCGCCGTCGCCGGCGTGATCCGCAAGATCCGGGCCGCGGTCCCGCCGATGTCGGGAGATCGCCCGCCCGGCGTCGAGATCGAAGCTGTCGCTGCGCTGATTGAGGAAGGCGCGTTGATCAGCTGATCCTGGATCTGATCTCTTCGTCGTACTCGGGGAAGTACCGACCGATGACGCGGAGGTCGAATGTGCGAAGGATCGCCTCTTTGGGCTCACGCTCGAGGAGAAACCGGAAGGATTCCTCCACAAGCAGAGCGGGATCTGCCTCAGGCGCGAGACGCCGTCGGTCGACCTCCGACAACCGTACCTTGTGGACGGTTTCACCTCTCTCGTCGGTGACGTTCACCGTGAACAGGTCCGAGCCTGTCTGGGTGACAGTGATCTCTGGCATGCTGAGAAGGTACCAGAAGATCCAGGAGCGGTAGCCTCACCCCAGGAGGAAACATGGCGAGAGAGATTCGGGCCCCGAGGGGCTCCACGTTGCATACAAAAGGGTGGCTTCAGGAGGCCGCACTCCGTTGCCTCATGAACAACCTCGATCCGGATGTTGCCGAGAACCCCGCAGAGCTCGTGGTGTACGGGGGCCGCGGCAAGGCGGCTCGTACCTGGGAGGCGTTCGATGCGATCGTTGCCAGCCTCGAAGCACTCGAAGGTGACGAGACATTGCTCATCCAGTCGGGGAAGCCGGTTGGTGTGTTCCGTACCCACGAGATGGCCCCGAGAGTGCTGATCGCCAACAGCCTTCTCGTGCCCGATTGGGCGACGTGGGAGCAGTTCTGGGAGCTCGAGGCGAAGGGCCTCATCATGTACGGGCAGATGACCGCCGGCTCCTGGATCTACATAGGTACCCAGGGGATCTTGCAGGGCACCTATCAGACGTTCCTCGCGATCGCGGAGCAGCGATTCGGAGGCTCGTTGAGAGGTACGGTGACGCTCACCGCCGGTCTTGGTGGTATGGGCGGCGCACAACCGCTCGCCGTCACGATGAACGATGGGGTCGCGGTGGTCGTGGAGGTCGATCCGGAGAGGATCACTCGACGCATCGAGACCGGGTATCTGGATGTTGTCGCCGCGAACCTCGACAAGGCGGTCGCCATGGCGATGGAGGCGAAGTCGGAGGGCAAAGCGCTGTCGATTGGCGTGCAGGGAAACGCAGCCGATGCGTTTGCGGAGCTGTTGGAGAGCGGGGTCGAGTTCGATATCGTGACCGACCAGACGTCCGCCCACGATCCCCTCAACGGCTACATTCCGAGCGGGTACGACGTAGCGGGCGCTGCGAAGCTACGGCACGAGGACCCAGACCGGTATGTGCGGCTCGCCCGCGCGTCCATGGCGAGGCAGTGTGAGGCCATGGTCGGATTCATGGACACAGGCGCCGAGGTGTTCGACTATGGCAACAACCTCCGTGGTGAGGCCGTGAACGGTGGATTCGAGAAGGCGTTCTCCTATCCGGGATTCATGCCTGCGTACCTCAGGCCGCTCATGTGCGAGGGCATGGGACCGTTCCGGTGGGTGGCGCTGTCCGGTGATCCTGCCGACATTGCCGCGACCGATGACGCGATCGCCGAGCTGTTTCCCGACAACGCTGGTCTCCAACGATGGTTGGCCCTCGCGCGGGAGAGAGTGCAGTTCCAGGGGTTGCCGGCACGTATCTGCTGGCTGGGCTATGGAGAACGTGCGAAGGCAGGGCTCGCGTTCAACGATCTGGTCAGGTCGGGGAAGGTCAAGGCGCCGATCGTGATCGGGCGAGACCACCTGGACTCGGGTTCGGTCGCCTCGCCGTATCGGGAGACCGAAGCAATGCTGGACGGGTCTGATGCGATCGCCGACTGGCCGATCCTCAACGCGCTGCTCAACGCATCTTCCGGGGCGGCTTGGGTGGCTGTTCATCATGGTGGCGGCGTCGGTATGGGAAAAGCGATCCATGCCGGCGCCCAGGTCGTCGCGGACGGCACCGATGAGGCGGCACGCAGGCTCGAGTTGATGCTCACGAACGACCCGGGGACCGGTGTGATGCGTCACGCAGACGCGGGCTACGAGCGCGCGATCGAGGTCGCGACAGAACGGGGTGTGCACATCCCGATGCTTCGGCCGTCAGGCCAGTAGGCGCATCGCCAGGCTGTAGTGGGCAAGACCTTCGACCCGGCGTATGAAGCCGGGACTGCGGCGGAATCTCTCCGCGATCCGTTCGTGGCTCTCACCGTCTGCTCGCAGCTTGAGAACTCTCTGCTCGAACGGGCGACCCGATCGAGAAGGACGATCGTCCGATCGGGGAATCTCGGTCCAGCCGATGATGCGCTCGATGTGCTCCGGGCTCCGTCTGAGCCGTTCGGCGATTTCCTCCACAGAGACCCCACGATTCCTCATGGCGAGGATGCGACGCTCTATGGGTCTGAGCTGTTTCATGTACGTCCCTTCACTGTCCACTGTACAGCCCGCGGCACGCTTGCGACGGTGAGATCGCCATCGTGTCTCGCCGCACAGGCGATTCAGGGAGCGTCCGTCGGGTCCCAGCCGGTGACCAGCCCCTCGTCGAGCGCATCGAGTGACGCGAGGTCGTAGGCGGCGAGTGAGAAGTCGAACACGTCGATGTTCTCGCGGATGCGACGTGGACGGACTGACTTGGGGATCACGACGAATCGGTGCTCGAGCGCCCATCTGATCAGTATCTGCGCCGGGGACTTGCCGTACCTCCTGCCAATTTCGACCAGGGCACGATCTCTGAGCTTGAGCCCTTTCGTGAGGGGGCTGTACGCCTCGACCACGATGCCGAGTTCGCGGCACATCTCGACAAGGTTCCGGCGGGCCAGGTACGGACTGAGTTCGAATTGGTTCACGCCGGGCGCAATCGTCGCGTGGGCCATCAGCTCGTCGATGTGGCGAGGCATGTAGTTGCTCACACCGATCGCTCGTGCTCGCCCTTCCGCGAGGATGCGTTCCATCGCCCGCCAGGTGTCGAGACGTTTCCCCGGCACGGGCCAGTGCACCAGGTACAAGTCGACGTACTCGAACCCGAGGCGGTTCAGGCTGCGATCGAAGGCACGAAGCGCGGGGTCGTACCCGTGATTCGAGTTCCACAGCTTGGTGGTGACAAAGACTTCGTCACGCGAAACGCCGCTTCGGCGGATCGCTTCGCCGACGTCGGACTCGTTGCGGTAGGCGGCGGCCGTGTCGATGTGTCGATATCCGGCGTCGAGCGCTGCAAGAACGGCATCTCTGGTGGTGCTTCCTGGTGCACTCTGGTAGACGCCGAGCCCCAACACGGGAATCTCGACGCCGCCGGTGAGTGTGCGGGTAGGAACCGGCATGGGTTCACCAGTGTTCCCGGTGAACGATGTCGTCGAAAGCGCGCCGGCTCGGGTGTCTGATCGGCCGGAGCGGTCCGTCCGCCGGGTAGCCGAGGGGGATGAGCCACGCGCAGAACCGATCGGGTGGCAGGTTGAGGATCTCCGCAGCGAGATCGTGTTCCGTAACGAGCGAGTGTCCGCTTCCGATGCCCAGGTCCGCTGCGGCGAGCATGATGCTCATCGTTACCTGCCCGAGGTCGTATTGGACCGACGACCGGTCTCCATCGGGGGCGACCAGAGCGATCGTCGCCGCCGATCTCGCAACATGCCCGGCGTTGCGCCACACCCGTGAGAGTGCCTGGAGGCGGTTGCGGTCGGTGACGACGACGAAGTTCCACGGCTGACTGTTGCGGGATGAGGGGGTGCGGCGCGCCGCTTCGAGAATCTGATCGAGGTCGTCGGCCGGGATGGGTCGTGATTCGAACGATCGGACGTCACGTCGCGAGAGAATGGCATTCCACGTATCCACGGACCCAGCCTATTCACCTGCCCGATCTGCGAGAAGCCGCCACACTCGCAACAGCTCGGCGACGCTCCAAGCCTGCCCAAAGGCCGCTCGAGGATCGTGCGGGGGGTCGCCATCCGCACACTCCGTCACGGTGCCCCGTTCCCTGAGGTGGGCAATCAGCGGCACGAGCATTCGACGGACGACGTCCGGGTTCCCATAAACACGCAGGTGGGCGGTCGCGAACGGTCCGATGAGCCATGGCCAGACCGTGCCCTGGTGGTAGGCACCGTCCCGCTCGGCCGGACTCCCGCCGAACCGTCCGCGGTAGCCGGGTTCGAACGGAGCGAGGGTCCTCAACCCCATCGGGGTCAGCAAATGCTCGGTGCACGCGTCGACGACCTTCCGTTGCCAATCAGCGTGGAGCGGACTGTGGGTGAGTGACACCGCGAACAGCTGGTTTGGTCGCAGGGACGGGTCGTCACCGTCGGGTCCGTCGACTACATCGAAGAGGTAGCCGGTCTCCGGGTTGTGGAAGCGGTTGAACGAGGCGGCAACCCGATCAGCCGCGGCTGTGTAGGGGGAGGGGTCGGCTCCGGTCACCCCGGCGAACTCGCTCATGGCACGGAGCGCCTGATACCAGAGAGCGTTGATCTCGACCGGTTTGCCGATGCGCGAAGTGATCTCGTGTTCATCGACCCGCGCATCCATCCAGGTGAGCTGGGTTCCAGGTTCGCCTGCGGCGAGGAGCCCGTCGGCCGGGTCGATCCCGATCCCATGTCGCGTGCCCTTCGTGTGCCAGTCGATGATGCCGCGGAGAACGGGGAACAGCTCACTGACGAGATCGTCGTCCGGGATCGCATGGTGGTAGGCCCGGATCGCCTCGACGTACCAGAGGGTCGCGTCGACGGTGTTGTACTCGGGGGTCCCCTCTTCCGGGAAGTGGTTGGGGATCATGCCTCGGTCCACGTAGCGGGTGAAGGTTTCGATGATCTCCCTGGCTTCCCGGCTGCGTCCTGTCGCGAGGGTGAGTCCGGGAAGCGAGATCATCGTGTCGCGACCCCAGTCGGCGAACCAGTGGTATCCGGCGATGATGGTCGAGCCGTCTGTCCCGTCCTTGTCGCGGGTGACGATGAACTGGTCGGCTGCGAGCGCAAGTTCGTCGACGACCTCGTTCGAGACACCACACGAGTCGAGCACGAAACGCTCGTGGTCGCGCCGACGCTCGATTGCCCCGCCGGCGCCGGTGGTGGGATCTGTCGACACGACAACCAGCGCCGCGTTTCCTGGCTTCAGTGTGGTCGACAAGTCGGCCGCGTGGAGGTTCTCGTCATGATCGTCGAGACCCCGGAAGGTCTCCATGGTCAGAATCGGGCTGCGTGTCCACTCACTGCGAAGGGTGACATCGAAATCCTCGGTGATCAGGGTGAACGGAGCGGCTCCACCTTCGATACGCACATCCGGCCCGGACAGTGTCGACCGCAGCCCAGGATGGTCGTGCGTCGTCTCGTGGTGGCTTCGGCTGTTGACGAACGCAGCGAGGTCGAGTCGGATCGGTCGATCCCCGTCGACCAGTCGGTACTGCACGTACGTGGTGTTGGCGCCGTGTTCCATCCAGACGGACTTCTCGAGGACCTCTTCGCCGATCCGAAAGGTCCACGTGGGGATCGTCGCGTCGCGTCGGAACGAGTCGAGGTACCCGTCGAGGGCACATCCACCATCGACGGTCTCGTCGAACCTCGTGACGAGGACGGTTCGTTGGAGCGGCGGGGTGAGCGCCGCGACGAGAAGCCCGTGGTAACGGCGGGTCAGCGGTCCGGCGACCGTTCCGGACGCGTAGCCGCCGATCCCGTTGGTGACGAGCCACTCCACGGATCGGAGCCTAGGGGGTGGCGGGGTGTTGGAGTTCGTCCTCCGGACTTGACAGTCCTTGCGGCGGGCGTCCGGGCCGTGGCCGTCCGTGCGGCAGACGTCCGGGCCGTGGCCGTCCGTGCCGTGGCGGTGCGAGCCGTCGCCGTCCTGGTCGTGCGGGGCGATTCCTCGCCGTAGCTCGCAACCCGGATCGCCGTCAGCGCGAGCACGACGACACCCGTCCCCCCGTACAGCGCCACCGCGAGTGGCCCGTGGCTGTCCGTCCCGGCCTTGATTCCATGGAGGAGTGCCGAGGTGAACACACCGTAAGTCAGGTAGTGGATCGCGCGCCACGTCGCCTGGCCGATCCGTCTTCGTATGTAGAACGTTGACGAGGTCAGGATCATCCCGTAGAGGGCGACGATGCCGAAGGCAACGGCGAGTGGTCTCCACGAGGTGGCTCCCGGCACGAGGACATCGACCAAGGTGAAGCCGACGTACTGGTCTGTGAGGATGGCTGCGACATGGATGATGGTGGCGATGAGAGCTCCGACCGAGAGCGCCTCGTGCACGAAGGTCAAGCTCTTGGTCGAGATGCGTCCTGCAAGCATCTTGGAGGAGAGGAGCAGCCCCCACATCGTTCCCGCGGCAAGTAGTGAGTACGCGGCAATGCCGGCGCCCCGTGCAGAGATCCATGACAGATTCATGCGACCCGCGTCCCCGTCGTCGCGTACACCGATCCGTCCTGCCAGGTGACGACCGCACCACGGATCCAATCCTGCTCCTCTGCCCACGAAAGGCCCTCTTCACCGAGGAGAAGGACGGCCTTCGCGCCTGCTTCGGCGAGTGCTGCCTGATCTGCGACGACCGAAGCGGAGAGAATCGGGGTGGCTCCGGGTGCGCCCGTACGCGGGTCGATGATGTGATGGGCGTGGCGGTTGGCGACCTTCCATGCCCGCTTCACGACTGAACTCGTCGCGAGGGCACCGTCGCCGACGTGGACCGATGCGGCGATGTCGCCGTTCGGATCCTCGATGTCGACGATCGTGTCCGGATGGCGTGAACGGAGGTCACCTCCGGCGTTGACGATCGTGGCGAGCTCCAGCTCGACGGCGAGGTCCGCGGTCCAGCCTTTCGCAATGCCGCCCAGGTCGAGGTGAACACCCGGGGGGCGATAGAGCCGTGAGCCTTCCACTTTCCACTCGGTCTCCGTGGGAGGCAGCACAGGGGGTTCGTCCAGGTCTGTCACCTCGCTGAACGTGCGGTCGTATCCCCAGGCGGCCACGAGTTGTCCCACGGCGGGATCGACGAGTCCGCCCGTCAACCGGCGAGCCGTGCTCGCGACCGCCAGAACATCGGCGAGCAACGGGGACACGTCCATGATCGTCTGGGGAGAGCGGTTCACCCGGTTGAGCTCGCTGTGATCCAGGAACCGGCTGCAGATGTGCTCGACATGTTCGAACAGATTGCGGACCTCGGTCCACGGGGTGGTGTCTTCGAGCGTGACCGTCACTGTCGTGCCCATCGCACGGAAGCTCTCGCTGTGCATCAGGAACCGGCCGAGCGCTGTCGAACGGGTGCGGGTGCTTGTCGAACCGGAGCCTGAACCACGACTTTGCGAACCACCTGCTGTTGTTGCTGCGTCTGTGTTGTCTGCGTTGTCCCCGCTCTGATGACGATGAGGCCGTTCTGCGGGAGCGCAGGGGCGGCCGCCTGCTGTGTGGTGTCAGTTGTCTGCGTCGTCGTTGGCTGGGCCGGTGTGGCGGTATCGGTAGCAGTCGCCGCCACTGCACGACCCGCTATGGCTGCTGTCACCCATGCCACGGCTGCGATCGTCCAGGTGACGATCTTCACCCCTCGAAGCGGAAGGAATCGTTTGCGAATCATCCTGCCCCCAGTTGCACTTGCAGCACCACGCCACGGGACTCGAGCACGTTCACGATCGACGTCGGCAGCATCTGCACCGCCTGATCGGTCGGCAAGAACCATGCCGACCCTTGGGCGGCAAGGGTACGAATCACCGTGGGGCTGATGGATTGTTCAGCCAGTGTGGTTGCGGGTTGGCTTGTTGATGTGGTTGCGGCTGCAGGCTGCGCGTCGGGCTGCACGGCAGCCGCAACCTGGTCTCCGGTCGAGGAGGTCGAGGGGAAACCTTTGAACAGGGCGATGAACCCTGCGATGGCGACGGCAATGGCGACGGCGATCACCGCCGCGTCAGTCATCGCCTTCTGTGCCTTCGTGCTCACTCTCGTGCTCCTCATACTGTCCGGAACTCTGGGTGGTCGTGTTGGTGGTAGGTGCCGGCCCGGCTGCCTCGACGGTCATCTCCTCAACGATCACAGGAGCCGTCTCCTGCTGTGGGGTCCCAGGCAATTGATACCCGGCTGCCTCACAGATCGGCCGGAGTGCATCCAGTGCCGACTGCTCGATGACCGTGATCTGATGAGACCGCTCCTTGGCGACCAGCGAGAGGCCGTCCTTCGTGCACGCCGCGACCAAGTCCTGGTCGACGGTGGGCTGTGTCACCTCGGGCGCTGCCGCTGCGACCGTGGACGTCGTCGTGCTGTCCGATGTCGTAGCGCTGTTCGGCGTGACGAGCGCCCCTGCGGCGGGAACGCCGATGGCCGCAGTCACGATCATGGCTAGGAGTTTCGCTCTCATGTGACCTCCAATCGTCTGTGAGGATGCACGGAGAGGGGATAAGGGCGTGCTAAGTGCCCGTAATGGTTGGAGCAAACCGGTGGGCACTGCGTGAGATTCCCGCAAGAATCGGAATCGATGAAGCGGGTACTGATCGCAATTGTGATCCTCCTCGGAGGATGCGCCACACCAGGTACCGCCACCACACCTTCACCGACGACGAGTTCCACAACGACGAGTCCCACGACGACGGCGGTCGCGACGTCGACCACCGCGACCACGATGCCTACGACGACCACGACGACCATGGCGCCGATCGGGCAACTGCTCGTCATCGGCGACTTCGGGTCGGGTGGGTCCTCCGAGTACGACGTCGCGAATGCCATGCGAGCGTGGACACAATCACACAACGTGGCCGCCATCCTCACCACGGGCGACAACCTCTACACGAGCAATGTGGACAAGGCATGGACGACCCCGTTCGGCTGGGTTGCAGAGGCGGGCATCCCGGTGTGGGTCACGTGGGGCAACCACGACAACCAACGACCGAAGGCGGAGAACACCGCGTTCGGCGACCCTCCGAGATGGTCGGAGCACACATGGGGTGATGCAACCGTGCTGAGCGTCGACTCGACCGATGTCGGATCCGCCGACCAGCAGCAATGGCTCGAGTCGGCACTCACGAGTGCCTCCTCGTCCGTGATCGTCGCCGAGCACTACCCGGCGTTCAGCTGCTCGTATCACGGTGACAGCAAGGCTGTTCGCAACACCTGGGCCCCGTTGTTCGAACACGCGGGCGTCGCGATGGTGCTGTCAGGGCATGAGCACAACTACCAGCGGTTCGAAGAAGGTGGTGTCGAGTATGTCGTCTCCGGTGGCGGCGGCGCGGGCCTGTATGCTCTGAAGGGCTGTCCCAAGGATCACCCCTCGAGGATCGCAGGCGATGCAATCCACCACTTCCTCGCCATTTCGCAAGATGAGAGCGGATTCACCGTGCAGGTGGTCGCTTCGGATGGCACCATCGTTGATACATTCGAGGTTGGGATGAATGGACTTCATACTCCGTGATATCGGTGAGCTGACGACCAACGAGCGGGGGATCGTGACCGATGCAGCGCTCGCCGTTTCGGATGGGACGATTGCGTGGGTTGGTGCCGACGATGCGATCCCGCCGGAACTTCGGGCACTGCCTGTGGTGGGTGTCGGCAGCAGGGCGGTCCTACCCGGCTTCGTGGATGCACACACGCATTGTGTGTTTGCTGGTGACCGGTCGGGGGAGTTCGCCCGACGAATGCGAGGTGAACGCTACGAGGACATCCTGGCGGCGGGAGGAGGGATCCGATCGACCGTGGAGGCAACCAGGTCGGCGTCACACGACGAGCTGCTCGCGTTGGCGAAGGCCAGACTCGACCGGATGGTGCGATCGGGGACGACCACCGTTGAGATCAAGTCTGGCTACGGGCTGGACACCGCAACCGAACTGAAGATGCTCGAGGTGATCGCAAAGCTGGGCGAGACCCACCCGATCGACGTAGTGCCGACGTTCCTCGGCGCACACGTCGTCCCCGACGACCACAGGAACGACAGAGCCGGGTATGTCCGGCTGGTCATCGACGAGATGCTGCCTGTATGTGCCCCTCTTGCCCGCTACTGCGACGTGTTCTGCGATCAGGGCGCCTTCACCGTCGACGAGGCGCGACAGGTTCTTGAGGCCGGCCTGAGGTTCGGATTGAAACCCCGCATGCACGTGGAGCAACTCACCTCGACCGGCGGCGCCGAACTGGCCGCCGAGTTAGGTGCAGCGTCGGCCGACCACCTCGACCATGTGACACCCGCGGGCGTCGCGGCGCTCCGTTCCGCCGGTACGGTCGCCGTGCTGCTCCCCGCCGTCTCGTTGTCGATGAGGACTCCTCAGCCGCCCGCACGGATGGTGCTAGACGCCGGCGTACCTGTCGCGATCGCGACCGACTGCAACCCCGGAACCTCCTACGTAGAGAGTATGCCGCTGGTGATCGCACTGGCGGTGCTCGAGATGGGATTGACTCCCGAAGAAGCGGTGTGGGCGGCCAGTCGCGGAGGGGCACTCGCCCTCGAGGAGACGCGCAAGGGGCGGATCATCCAAGGAGCGGATGCCGACCTGGTCGTGTTGGACGCGCCCAGTGCGGCGCATCTGGCGTATCGACCCGGCACCAACCTGATCGGGTCGGTTCTCAAGGATGGTGAGTTCGTCATCGACGGCCTCAACCTGTCGCGATGAGAGCGATACCGGTGAGGGCGAGCAAGATGCCGACCACTCGGGTTGCCGTCATGTGTTCCTTGAGCACGACTCTCGCCAGGATGATGGTCGACGCCGGGTAGAGGGACGTCACCACCGACGCGAGGGACACCAAACCCGCTCGAACCGCGAATAGGTAGAGGCCGTTTGCGGCAATATCGAGAATGCCTGCCCACGCAACGGTCGCGTCGAGTCCACGGAGGGGCCTGATCGGTTGGCGGAAGCTTGCGGCGAGGAGCATGACGAACGGGATCGACGCCGTGCGTGCGCCGACCAGCGGCCAGAGCCCCGAGTTCGGGTCGGTTCTGCTGATCAGGACGAAGAACGCTCCGAATCCGATGCCCGCAAGGAACCCGTCCAGCGCGCCGGTCGAACGCGACCTGCCGCCCTCGGCGGTTCGCTCGCGGGTGATGAGCGCGATGGACGGAACCGCCGCGATCACGCCGATCGTGGCGAGAGTCGAGGGCCGTTCCCCGATCAGGAGTCCGAACGTGAGCGGAACGAGTGCCGTCATGACCGCCGACAGCGGGGCGACCACCGACATTCGCCCCGTGGAGAGTCCTCGGTAGAAGAAGATCAGGCCGGCCCCTCCGATCAAGCCTGCCGCCGCACCCCATGCGAAGTCGGAGAGCCGGTAGCGGTCGGGACCGAGCACCGGCAGCATTGCCAGAAGGAGCACGAATCCGACCATTTGGGATACCGCCACCACGGCGATGGGACGGTGCCGCTTCGATGCGACACCGCCCAGGAAATCCGCAGCGCCGTAGGTAATGGCGGACAGGACGGCGAAGGCGACCATTGGTGAAGCGTATCCGGTTCACGAGGCTGGATCACCGACAGACGTCTGGCTGCCCGTCTGACGCGGGGAACTGGGACCGAGCGCCTATCGTCCAGACGTGAAGATCGTTCTCGCGCTCGCGTTGTCTGCCGTCTGCTTGGCCTGTGCGTCGTCGCCGTCGCCCACGACCGAGACGTTCATGGTTCGTGGCCAGGTTCACGCGGGTCCCACGTGTCCGGTCGTGCGAGAACCGCCCGACCCTAACTGCGCCGACCGCCCGGTCGCCGATGCCGTCATGGCGGTGCGTGGTGCGGACGGAGTGGAAGTGGTGCGGGTGTTGACCGACCAAGAGGGTCGGTTCATCCTGACCCTCCCAGCCGGTGCCTACACGCTCGTTCCGCAACCGGTGACCGGGCTCGTAGGGACGGCGCCCGAGCAGTCTTTCGTCGTGCCGGGGGAGGTGAGCTTGGACGTCGCCTACGACACGGGGATGAGATGATCCTCGCTGCCAGGCATCCGGTCTCGGTCTGAGTCTGAACGCGATGAAGCCCGGTCGTGAGTGAGCCGTACTTCTGCGGCGACCTGGCTCGAGTGCCGCGAGTCCGGGAACGCTCACGGACAATAGGGGTAGATCTCTCCTGCTGCTCTCATGGCGGCAGAAGATGTGAACTCCTGTCCGTCGCTGGCGTAGTAGTAGGCGGTCCCGTTGGGGAACAACGCCACGACGATGCCCGAGTAGCCGATCATCATCGGCACCCAAACCTCGCAGCCAACGCCGGTTGCTCGGTCCGCCCAGAACGAATCGTTGTACCTGCCGCCACCGACACGGTCGACTCCAGGGTCGGCAGGATCTCGTTGAAGTGCAGCTGAGAGCAGGTCGGGAGCGAGGAGGTGTCGCCCATCGACCGCGCCATCGTCGACGTTGAGGAAAACGGCGAGCTTGGCGAGATCGTCGGGGACCCACCAGAGCCCGAGCCCTCCCAACGCCTGGCCCTGCCAGTTGTCGTCCCGGGTGCGCATCGTCTCGAACAGTCCGGGCCCGATGCCCAGCGGCCGGTACACCTCGTCGACGACGAACCGGAAGAGGTCTGCGTCGGGACCCTCCCTGGAGCGTAGGTAGGTCTGGAGTGCATCGACGAGGATGAACGTGTCGGACGTGTGGTACACCCACGTCGTGCCAGGGTCGGCGCCGTGCGGGTAGTGGAGGGCGTCGGCGAGCATCGGGTCCTCGTACTGGGCGGTCCAGAACGGGTCGTTCCAGTGCTCCTCGTCGACCATGTAGGCGGATGTTGTGAAGTTGCCGGATGCCATGTCCAGCAGATCGTCGAACGTGACGGCACTCCAGTCTCCTGGGCTGTCGGCCGTTTCGGGTACGTAGTCCTTCACGAGCAAGTCCGGCACGTCGGTTCCGTACTTCTCGGTGAGCCGCATGAGAGCCACCGCGACGAATCCGGACTTGGCGGTCGAGTAGGAGGGGGCACGCATCGATGCGCAGTACGGGTAGGTTCCGTAGCGGGTTTGGCAGCCTCCGACGTAGTCGACACCGTCGACGACGAACCCGTACCAGGTCATGTTCTCGGGGGTGACACCGGCACCGAACGCTGAGAGATCGATCCCCGGATGGTCGATGGCGAGCTGCTCGATCGGTTTGGTGGGCATGCGAGCAGCGAGTTCCTCGGCATACGCATCACGTAGCGAAGCGGCGCCGTCGACAGAACCAGGGTGGTAGGCGGCATCGAGGTGGCCCCACAGGTCGGCGCGAAACGTGACCGTGGTCTCCTGGGTGATTTGGTACCAGACCTTCGAGACGCTCTGATCGTCGAACAGGAACGTCGTGGTGCCGTTGAGGATGGCGTTGGAGTCCTTCCAGACGATCGCGAAGGGGAACGATGCCCTCGTGAGGCCGTGGTCGCCGTTTTCGTTCCATGCGCGACCGGGTTCGATGATCAGGTTCCAGGTGGGGTCGTCGGTGATGATGAGACCCCGTTCGGCTGGGACGAGGTATCCGTCGGAGGTCTGTACGAAGGCAAGGTCGAACTCGGGGAGGTGACGTACCTCGGCGTCCTCGTCTCCGGCGATGATGGTCATTCCACCACTCGTCGCCTCGTCGAGCAGCTCGAGCCGACCCTCGAAGACATGCGACGGTGGTGCCGCCCCGACCGGCAATGCCAACGCAGCATCGTCGACAGGCGAGTCTGCCTCGAAACCGACAGTCAGGTCTCGGTAGGTCAGCAGCCTGCGGGCGACATCCCCAGATCCCCACTCGGTTGGACCGAACTGGTCGGCTGTCACGGGTGTGGGGTTTGCACAGCCGCCGGCGACCACAGCGGCCAGCAGACCGATGACGAGCCTCGACCTCATGGCTTCAAACTAGGCGTCAGGGCTTGAATGTGAAGATGGTTGAATCGGGATCGCCCTCGACGCCCCCGAGCGACTCGTAGAGCGCCACCGCGGGGGCGTTGTTTCGCTCGGTGAGCAGCCGCACCTCGGTGCAGCCCGAAGTCCGTGCATCCTCGAGCATCCGTCGGACGAGTCCCGATTCCTTGACGCTGGTGGGGCCGGGACGACACCGACTTCGTTGATCCACATCTCGGGTGTGGCCTTGTCCGGGTGCACGTAGACGACGGCGCTGACGAACCCGACGACGAGTTCACCATCGAGCGCCACGACCAGGCGGTGGCTGGGATCGTCGAGAGATGCTCTGGTCGAGTGTTCGTATATCGGGTCATCGAAGACATCGGCTGCAGTATGAGCGAGCGTTCCAGCATCGCGTGGGCCAAGCAATCTGATGTCGATCATGGCGGCCGAAGACTACGCGGTGCAATCCACGAACACTCGATAGCTGAGCCGCTCTCGGTGTTTCCGCATTTCGCGTAGACCGACGCCGAGGCCGTAGCAGAGGACCTTCGGGTCGGGGACGACCTTGAGGAAGACGGCGTGGCCGACGGACTCCATGTTGTCACGCAGGATCCGGTGCTGGTCGAATGCCCATGCACCATCAGGGTCCGTCACCGGGACAGTCTCCGCCCGTCCCGTGAATGTGACGCAACTTGCAGGAACGAAGCTCAGAATCCGATGTGGGAAGGTGACCACCAGCGAGACGTCCTGATTCGATCGAACGTTGCGGGTCTTGACGTAGTTCTCGCCCGTCAGGACGAACAGGGCGAACAATGACGAGGATGGTGAGACTCCGTAGAGAACTCCGGTCGAGTGGGGTCCGCCTCCAGGATCCATGGTCGTCAGTACGCCGAACGTCTTCTTCCGGACGGCCGCTTCCACCTGGGCGAACGTCAGTGGTGTGTCACCCATGGTTGTTCCTCTTCTCCACACTACGCCGCCACGCAGGCCATCCGAGACGCACCCCGCGACCTAGAATCCCGGCAGTGATCGATTGGCTGCGACCCACCGCGTTCTCGCACCGTGGAGGCCGGCTGTTGTGGCCGGAGAACACGATCTACGCGTTCCAGCAGTCCCACGACCTGGGGTTTCGGT
The DNA here is from genome assembly GCA_964594235.1 of uncultured Acidimicrobiia bacterium. Classification (GTDB taxonomy): domain Bacteria; phylum Actinomycetota; class Acidimicrobiia; order Spongiisociales; family UBA4744; genus CAYLHS01. Next base: position 4,970 of record CAZQMF010000018.1, on the reverse strand, counting down.
TCTTCGAGACGGACCTCCACCTCACCAAGGATGGCCAGATCGTTCTACTCCACGATGACTACCTGGACCGAACCACCGACGGATCCGGCGATGTGTGGGACTACACCCTCGACGAACTCAAGGCGTTCGACGCGGCATTCCGGTTCGGCGCCGATCGCGACTGGCCGTTCAGAGGCCAGGGGATCACAGTCCCGACTCTCGAAGAGATCGTCACCACGTTCCCGGACATCTCGCTCACGCTCGAGCTGAAGCAGGGTGGGGTGGAGGACGCTCTCGTCGAGCTCGTACGGCGTCACGACCTTTGGGATCGGATCATCGTTGGTGGGTTCGACGACAGCTGGGCCAAGGCGGTCCGCAACGCTTCGGACGGACGCATCGCAACATCGGCCGGTCGCAACGAAGGGCTGATCTTCTGGGCAGCCTCCAGGCTCGGGATCGGTCCGCACACCCCGGCCGCGGCATTGCAGATCCCCGTCACCTATGGAAGATTCATCAAGCTCGACAGCCGGTTCCTCGAGGCAACGAGGAAGACCGGCAAGCTCATGCACATCTGGACCGTCAACGAGGCGGACGAGATGAACCGGTTGCTCGACATGGGCGTCGACGGGCTGATGAGTGATCGACCGGACGTCCTGAAGTCCGTGTTTGAGAAGCGGGGCCTTCCGCTTGCCTAGGATCGCTCGGCTCCAAGTGCAACGCGAACGCCTGAAGGCGGACGGCGTGTACGACCCTGCACGGCTGCTCTCATCGGAGCGGGCCCTCCTCGTCCGAGAAGGAGTGCTCGTAGCGGCCGACGATGGGTGGGTCATCGACGCTCACCACGCCTCCCACCCGCAGCGTCCGCGCTGGAGCGCAAAGGCGACGGTATCGGTCGGGTTTACTTCCCACTACGAGAAGATGTGGTCGCGGTTCATGAGGCGCCCGTTGGGTGTGGCCGGAGAGAACATCATCATCGAGACGGATCGAATCTGGACGCTCGATGATCTCGCCGAGGGGTTGGTGATCGTCACGGCGGTAGGCGAGGTCCGGCTGCAGGGCTTCGAGATCGCCGAACCATGCATTCCATTCACCCGGTTCCTGTCCGGTCGTCCTGATGCCGACGCCGTCGACCTCCAGGATGATCTCGCGTTTCTCCAACAGGGCACGCGCGGGTTCGTGACGGCGATGGACGATCTCGAGTCACCCGTCGAGGTCGGTGTCGGCGACGAGGTCAGAGTGCCGTCTGGGTGACTGCCGTCGTGGGGACCCGCATCATGAGCCGAACATCCTTCGCCAGGGCTCCCCACGATCTCACAACGGTTGTGGCCGCGTTCTATCGGCTATACGCTGTCAGCTTCCTCTAGAATTTCCTGGGCACCGTCCCGGTCAAGGTCAGGAGCGCCCGCATCATCTTGTGGCCAGGGTCGGACGCCGGATCGAACATCAACGGGCACCCTCCGGGGATCACGTCGACTCCGTGTGCGCGCCCGTACTCGACGGCCGGTCCGCTCATGCTGCCGGGACCAAACGCACGGTGCAGCCAGACACGAGTGATGCCCAGCTCGACACAGTCACTGACGACATCCTCGGCGACTTCGGGTGTTGTTGAGACGAGAACGGCGTCGACCCCGCCCGGGATGTCGGCGAGCGAGTGGTAGCAGCGGTCACCCTCGACCTCGTCGGCGTTGGGATTGACGGCGAACACCTCGTAGCCGCGTTCTCGGAGCCGCGTGTAGACACCGTTGCCACTGTGCCCGCGCTCAGGGTGACGCGATACACCGGCGACGGCGATGCGTCGCTGGTTCAGGAAGTCGGTTGCAGCCTCTCGTAGCTTGATCATGATTCCTCCGACGCTTCGACCTCAGACTACCGACCAGCCCGGAGCGGTTCCGCGCGCTGGGGACTCTCGCACCCCCTAAGCCCCTCCCTTGGGCGGCGTTTGTGGACGGTTCCGCAGCGGTCGCGTGAGTCGAACGTGACAGTCTGAAGGTGGCTCGCTGATTCACCAGCGAGCCACCTTGGAATCGACCACTCCCCGAGCTTGGGTATGGCGAGTTCGATTCAGCTCGGGGGGTTGTCAGGGTTCGATCCACCTCTGCAGGCGTCTCCAGGGTTGAAGTCCTGAGGGCTGATCCGGCCGCTCCTCACGTCCTGCCCATACGACTGTGTACGCCCAGGTGGGCCACTTTGAGAGCCGTCTGGATAGTCATTGAGCCCTGAGAAAGCGCAAATGGAGTTGGCGTGCGAGGGAGCCGCCGTTTCCGCGCCATTGTGCCCGTTGACTTCTCCAGCAAATGCGGGGGTGGCTCCCACCACCATCATGACCATCAACGCTGCAAGCAGTGCGATGAGCAGTGACCGTCTCATTCCTAACCTCCTTGTGTTGGCCGGATCAGCTGTTCTCGCTGACCGGGTAGATCTCATCGGCGACGAGGCCATGGGCCTCCCGGTGAACGGTGTTGGCATCCTCCGCACTGTCGGCGTCGACGAGGCAGAAGATCTTCCCGGCGGTCTCGTCGACCCAGTACCGGAGGTAGCTCACCCCGTACTTGTCCTGGGTCTCGAGGTCCGCCTTGTGGGCTTCGGCGACGTCCTTTGCAGCAACCCCGCCCTTGATGTTGTGAACATCCATGAAGAGCGACACGTGTAAACCTCCTTTGCTCTCAGTGCCACTCGGTGAACGTAGGACGGCTATCACGGAGTGTCATCGGGGACGGCCACGTAGATTTGGGTTTGCTCCTCCCTACTTCTGGCCTCGAGCTCGCGCGCTCCCGGGCGCCACCACCCGGGCGGCGCTAGATGGGGAGAAGGCCGAGGGCTTTGGCCTGTACCACCGCCTCTACGCGGTTGATCGAGTCGAGTTTTGCCATGACAGCCGAGACGTGGTTTTCGACGGTGCGTGGGGAGATGAAGAGACGGTCCGCGATTTCAGTGTTGGAGAGGTCGTCACCGAGAAGCTCGAGGATCTCCATCTGGCGGGCGGTGAGACCAACGGGATTGTCTCTGGCTGTGCGACTCCTGCCTCGGGGGACGGAGACACCCTGATCCCTCAAGGCCTTCCTGAGTTTTGCTGCGACGGCAGTAGCGCCAAGGGTTTCGAGCACTTCGACGGCGTGCAGTCTGGAGTCCCGATCTCCGTGCATCAACGCCAGCGCCCGTTCGTAGGGAATGCCCTTCTGTTTCCAGATCGCCGCTGCATCGGCGGCTCCTCCCTCTATGACGAGTGCATACGGCTCGGCGATCCCGTGCGGGATGGCGGTGAGTTCACCGAGTTCCCAAAGCCAGAACGCAATCGATCCGGCCGAGTAGCGGAATCCTCTCTCGAGTTCGGATTCCATGACGTTGTGGAACGCGGTGACAGGAACATCGGTGTTGCCGGTGATCCACGCACTCTCGGAATAGGCCGCCGCGGCGGGCGCCAGACGCTGGTTCTCTCCTGCGGCTACCGCCATGTCCCATGCCCTCATCAGGGTCGATCGAGCCGAGTCGCGTCCCTTTCGTGCCGCTATCACACCGAGGATTGGCATGGCGACCATCTGGCTGAGCGGCCAGCTGTTGAGCACATGGTTTGCGAGGTCCTCGGCTTTGGCCCACTCGCCTCCGAGTTCGAGGATCCGTGCATACATCGCTTCGGCGTACGCCTCCAGCGCCGGAAGTTCATGTCGAGCAGCCGAGGCGATTGATCTCTGTATGTAGTCCGCCGCGATGGGAAGGTCCCGGAATTCGACGGCCGCCCAGGCATGGTTGAACAGCGCTCTGCTCTCCTCATACCACTGGCCGGATGCCTCGGCACGCCGCCACGCCTCATCGAGACTTGCCCGACCATCAGGGTAGTTCGCGATGTTCGCCACGATCCCTCGATGATTCAGTGAACGGATGAGCACTCTCTCATCGATATCGCCCCCTCCGGCTTCGAGCGTTCGATCGACCAGCTCGGGGACGACGGAGACATCTCCCGCCATGGTGTGCAGGTAGGCGTTCACTTCCAGGGCCCTGGCGAGATCTTCGCCGGGAGGATTGGCACCGAGGACTTCCACGGCCTGGCGAGCGCGTTCCTCTGCAAGGGCACGCTGACCGGCGTTCTCGAGAAAGTGGGCAGCCTGCGCGAGGAGCCTTGATTCCGCTCTCCGATCCCCCATATGCCGGTAGTGGTCGAGTGCCGCCTCGTTGAGTCGGATAGCTTCCGTGATGTTGTCAACGAGGAATTCCTCGCGAGCCCACTCGTCGAGCAGAGGTCCAAGATCCTCTTTGTCGAACCGGTCGAGGTGCGGTCCGATTTCTCTGAAATCTTCGGCAGCCTGCACATGGCTCCCCATCGCCGCCGCGTACCGGGCCGACCGGGGAGCGAGATCGACGAGTCGATCGATGTCATTTGCCTCCACGGCACAGTGAATCAGAAGACACGGATGGGTCGCCTCGGGGAGGCCATCCAGTGCCACTCGATGCTTGGCGAGACGTTCACCCGCCGTCAACGATCCTTCAACGACCCTCCGTATCAGATCGTGGCGGAAGCCGACCATTCCGCTCTGGACAGTGAGCAGTCCGCGCGTTTGGCATTCGTCGAGACGATCCCCATTGGCGCCGCCGAGTCCCAAAGCGTCCAATATGGGAAGCGGCTCCGGTATCACGGCGAGCGTCTTGAGCATCTCCTGGGCTCCGATGGACAGCTTCTGCACCCGAGCCATCACGGAGTCTTGGAGGGACACCGGCACCGTCTCATCATCTGCCGAGGCCATCTCGGTGACCAGGAATGGGTTGCCGTGGGTGGCGATCATGACTTCGTTCAAGTCGAGGGCGGACTGAGAGATCATCGAGGCCACGGCGGATGATGAGAGCCCACGCAGTTGGATGCGGACCACATTCGACGGCGGAAGGTCGCCGATTACCCCCCGAAGGGGATGCTCGAAGTCCACCTCGCCGTCCCGATAGGTGAGAAGGAGTAGTCCGTGGGTCCTGCCGATTCGCCGACCGACATACCTGATCGCGTCCAG
>CAZQMF010000017.1:0-30968 GCA_964594235.1 uncultured Acidimicrobiia bacterium | reverse complement strand
CACGCCTGTGGGGCATGTCCGCCGTGCTGATCGGCGCTCTCGTCATCGGCATGGGGACTTCTCTCCCCGAGCTCCTCGTGAGCACCCTCGCCGCCGCCAGGGGCGAGATGGATCTCGCAATGGGCAACATCGTCGGATCCAACGTCGCCAACCTCAGCCTCATCCTCGGCGTATCCGTCGTGATCTTGCCGGTCGCGGGCCACCTCCACACGATCAGGCGCGAAGGGGTCCTCATGTTGTCCGCTGTCGCCGTGTTCGGGGTAGCCGCGTGGGGTGGCGCCATCAGCCGGCTCGAGGGGTGTCTTCTGCTGATCGGGATGGCCGTATCCGGGTGGTTGCTCGTCAGATGGTCACGTCAGGACATCGCCGAAGGGATCGTTGACGTCAAAGATGTCGCCCCACCGGGACGGAGCGCTGCGTTCGAGCTCTCAGTCGGCATCCTCGCACTGATTGCGACGCTCGGAGGCGCCGATCTGCTGCTACGGGGCGCCCGCATCGTGGCGTCGGAGCTGGGGCTCAGCCAAGGCTTCATCGGCCTGTCGCTGGTCGCCGTCGGTACCAGTCTCCCCGAGCTGGCCACAGGGATCGCAGCAGCTCGCCGAAGGGAGAACGCGCTCGTGATCGGCAATGTCCTCGGGTCGAACCTCTTCAACTCGCTCGGGGTCGCCGGCACTGCTGCACTCGCCGGAGGGTCGTTCTCGGGCGACTTCAGGGGGCCGATCATCTTCATGGTCGCGATCTCGACACTCGCCGGGATCCTGACGGCGACCGGCAACCGCCTGGTTCGATGGGAGGGTGTCGTCCTCGTTGCGGCGTTTGCCGGGTTCCTCACCCTCGGAATCCGATAGGCCCTGCCGGGCAGCGGCACGGCACGCCTGCCGAGTTCTCTTCGCCCGACACGACTGAGGCGCCCCGTAAGGACGTAAGTGCCGAGTTGCCCCAGATCAGTTCCAGCGGCCCAGGGCGGTCGTTGCGAGTTGGGCGGCCGCCTCGATCCCGGACGTGTCGCCGGGAGCGATCCCGAGAAACACAACCTGAAGCTCGACGAAGCGACCGCCATCCCCGGTGATGATCGCCGCCACCGCATCGTCTTCGGGGGTGGTGACGGCAACCGTGTCACTTCCCACCGAAACGGGTATGGTCTCCGCGGCGTTGGGGTAGTCGGTTGCGGCTACCGAAGCTGCATCGCCATCGCGCTCAAAAGCGATCACCGACATGTCGGCAACGCTCGAGCCCGGTGGAATGTACCCGCAACCGAGCATCGAATCCTCACCCACTTCGAGCGGGTGGCCGGCCAGCGCGGTCGCCTCGTCGGCGGTGATCAGCGAGCAGTTGCCGGGGGCTTCGCCTCCGGCCGTGTCTGCGACGGTTGTCCCTGTCGGCGCGGTGGTCTCAGCGCCCATGGTGGTGGAAGTAGTGGTGGTGTTCGTTCCCTGGTTCCCGGAGCACGCCGCAAGCAGCGACATGAACAGCACCATGACGATCGCTACACGAGACATATGACCTCCTAGTGCGTAGCACCCACCCGATTGAGGGCGCCCAACACACCAGGCTAGATCCTGGGTGATTTATGCAGCCGGCTGAAGGCGACCGTCGGGATCCTGACGGCAACCGGCGACCGCCTGGTTCGATAGGTGCCGTCCTCGTTGCGGCGTGGGTCACCCTCGGAATTCGATAGGCCCTGCCGGAGGTACCATTTCCGCTCGTGGCGGCAGCGATTGAGATCGAACACCTGACCAAGCGCTACGACCGCCACACGGCGGTCGACGATCTCAGTCTGACCGTCGGCGCGGGCGAATCGTATGCCCTGCTCGGCCCGAATGGAGCCGGCAAGACGACCACCGTCGAGATCCTCGAGGGGTTGCGTGACAGGACGGACGGTTCCGTACGTGTCCTCGGCTTCGATCCCGAGAAGGATCATCGCGCGATGCACCGTCACGTCGGGGTGATGCTGCAAGAAGGTGGCATCTCCCCCGCAACTCGACCACTCGAAGCGCTTCGACTGTTCGCATCGTTTCACGACGACCCCAGAGACCTCGACGAACTCGTCGATCTCACGGGTCTCACCGACGTCCTCGCGACGCCGTACAGGCGCCTCTCCGGCGGTGAGAAGCAGCGACTTTCGCTCGCCCTTGCGCTCGTTGGCAACCCTCGAGTGCTCTTCTTGGACGAACCCACCGCGGGAATGGACCCCGTCGCCCGCCGGACGACGTGGGCAATCGTCGAGAAACTCCACGACGAAGGCGCAACGACCATGCTCACCACCCACTATATGGACGAAGCCGAACGTCTCTCGGACCGCATCGGGATCATCAATCATGGAAGGCTCGTCGCCGAGGGGACTCCGTCCGAGCTGATCCAACGCTCAGGAACGGTCAACCTCCTCGCGCAGCCTGGACTCCCGACGGAGACGTTCCCGCTGCCGACACGTGAGATCGCGCCGGGTCAGTACGTGGTGGACGTCGAGGATGTCACCCCCAGCGACCTCGCGACCCTCGTCGGCTACCTGACCGAGAGAAACATCCTTCTCCGGGAGCTGCGGGTCGGTGCGACAGGCCTCGAGGACGTCTTCCTCGAACTGACGGCGGAGGACTGATGCGAGCGATCGCCGCTCAGACCCGCTTCGAGCTCACCAACGCCGCTCGACGCGGCGAAGCCTTCCTGCTCCTCGTCCTCATCCCTCTCGCCATCCTTCTCTTCTTCGGTTTCACGGGGCTGTTCGGCCTCACCGTCGACGAGTTGCTCCCCGGTCTCCTTGCGCTTTCGATCCTGTCGGCATCACTGACGAGCCTCGCCATTTCGACGGGATTCGAGCGCAAGTATCACGTCCTCAAGCGGCTCGGTGCGACACCTATGCCCCGTTTCGGCCTGATCCTCGCCAAGTCGTTGTCCGTGCTGATCACCGAGATCGTTCAAGTTGTGATCCTCATCGGGGTGGCGTACACGGTGTTCGGGTGGCGTGCGGACGTTAGTGCGGGACTGTTCATCGTCGCCCTGCTGCTCGGAACCGCAGCCCTATCCGGAATCGGCCTGCTGATCGCAGGGACGCTCAGAGCAGAAGCGACGCTGGCGGTCGCCAACGGTCTCTACCTGGTGCTGCTCATGCTGGGCGGCATCATCGTCCCGGTGTCGGTGCTTCCACCCTTCCTCAACGAGGCGGCCCGGATCCTCCCCGCCGCTCCTCTCACCGCGCTGTTCGGTGCTGCCGTCCATGAGGTGACGTTCACCGCGACCGATCTCGCTGCGCTGGTGTTCTGGGCGGTCGTCGGACCGGCGCTCGCCACCCGGTTCTTCACCTGGGAAGAAAGCTAGGGCGGGCTGACGCCCGCCGTCTTCGGTCATCAGTGAGAACGCGGCCTGGTCTCCCCAGGGACCTCGGGGCGAATGTCGGTGCGAGCTGGTGCTCGCAGTCTTGAGTCTTCAGTCGTCAGTCTTCAGTCATCAGTAAGAACGCGGCCTGGTGTGCCCGGGGGACCCTCGGGCGAGTGCCTGTGCGAGCTAGCGTTCGCAATCTTCAGTCATCAGCAAGAGCACTACACGGACCAACCCGAGATCCTGGGGCGACTGTCCTACCGAAAACCGACAACTGACAACCTAGGACCCACTAGGGCCCGCGAAGCGGGTTCTAGTGGAGGAAGACGTCCGCGACCATGGCTCCCGACAGGATCGTCAAATAGATCGTCGAGTAGATGAACAGGGTCATCGCCCGGTCGGGCTTGTTGAGCAGCCTGAGTGCCTCGAATACGAACATGACACCGACCGCGACCGCCGTGACCCCGTAGAGCACTCCCATCGACGCGACCGGCCACAGCGCGACTGTCGCCGCGAGGGTCAGGACTGCATACACGATGATCTGCACCGATGTCCTCCGCTCCCCGACGAGCACCGGCAGCATCGGAATCCCCGCAGCTTCATAGTCGTCCTTGTACCGCATGGCCAGCGCCCAGAAGTGAGCGGGCGTCCAAAGGAACACGATCAGAAACAGCAGCCACGGGACCCAGGTGAGGCCGCCCGTGACCGCCGCCCAGCCAACGAGCGCCGGCGCCCCACCGGCCGCCCCCCCGATCACGATGTTCTGCGACGTGTTCCGCTTGAGCAGCATCGTGTAGATGAGCACGTAGAACAGCAACGCCGCCGTCGACAGGAGAGCAGCAGGGAGGTTCACGAACACCCACAAGAAGGCGAACCCGGCGGTTCCGAGCGTCGCACCGAACCAGAAGGCGGCCCGCGGTGTGATCACCTCCCTCGGGAGTGGACGACGGTGCGTCCTTCTCATCACGACGTCGATGTCGCGATCCACCACGTTGTTGATGGCGTTCGCGCCGCCGGCCGACAGGGTCCCCCCGATGAGGGTCGCCACGACGAGCCATGTGCCGGGCCACCCGTGAGCGGCGATCACCATCGCCGGAACCGTCGTGATCAACAGCAGCTCGATGATCCGAGGTTTTGTGAGCGCGACGTACGCCTTCAGCCGACCTGACGTGGCCAGCGGATCGACGATCCGAAGCTCTGGTGCGCTCACTCGGCGGCAGCATAGGCCACCTGAGGGCCGAACGCTCCATCGCATGCCGACAGCCGGACCAGATAAATCCTACGTAATTGTTGGCGTAGCTTGTCACAAACCCTTAGTCTCCGACCGCCGCCCGTTGGAGGGAACGTGAACCGCCCGATCAGGAGAGCGTTGCTCGCTGCGCTTTTCGCGCTCTTGCTCGCCGCGTGTGGACAGGTGACCCCGATGGATTCGTTCGCTCCGGCCGGTCCAGAGGCACACCGCATCCTCAACCTGACCACACCCGTGTTCATCATCGCCGGGGTGATCTTTCTCCTCGTCGAGGCCGCAATCGTGTTCGCCGTATGGAAATTCAGGGATCGCGGCGACGGCGCCGAACCGAAGCAGATCCACGGCAACACCAGGCTGGAGCTGATCTGGACGATCATCCCCGCGCTGATCCTGGTCGGCGTCGCGATCCCGACGGTCAAGGCGGTCATGGACCTGACGTCGAGGCCCGGTGGTGGTCTCGAGGTCAAGGTGACCGGCCATCAGTGGTGGTTCGAGTTCCAGTACCCCGATCGAAACATCACGACCGCCAACGTCCTCGTGATTCCCGTCGGCACCCCTGTTGATCTCGAGATGACCTCGGCCGACGTCGTCCACTCATTCTGGGTTCCACGTCTTGCGGGAAAGCGAGATGTCATCCCGGGCCAGACCACCTATCTCAAGCTCCAAAGCGACGAGATCGGTGAGTACTGGGGACAGTGTGCCGAGTTTTGCGGACTTGGGCACGCCAACATGCGCATCAGGGTCCAGGTGGTCTCACAACAGGACTTCGGCGCATGGCTCGCCGACCAGCAACAGCCGGCCGTGGAACCGGGAGACGGAACACCCGCCGCAGCAGGCAAGGATCTCTTCCTGAACAAAGGCTGCACGTCCTGCCACGTCATCAACGGCGTCTCCGACTCCGCGCAGGTCGCGGCACCCAACCTGACCCACATCGCGAGCCGTGACGTCATCGCCGGTGCATCGCTCAACTTCACCGAGGATGACCTCAAGGCGTGGCTCGCCAATCCGCCCGCCATGAAACCCGGCTCCTACATGCCGAACCTGCACCTGAGTTCCGACGACATCACCAGCCTGATCGCCTACCTGGAGACATTGAAGTGACACCAACCGCAACCGGTGTGTTGAGGCGCAGAATCCCTGCAACAGGGTTCTGGAGCTGGGTCACCACCGTCGACCACAAGCGGATCGCCAAGCTCTACGGGTACACCGGCTTCGCCTTCTTCATCGTCGGCGGTCTCGAGGCCCTGCTGATCCGTCTCCAACTGGCACGCCCGGAGAACGCGTTCATCACCCCCGCCGAGTACAACTCGCTGTTCACGATGCACGGCACGACCATGATCTTCTTGGTCGTCATGCCACTCGCTGCGGCATTCATGAACTACCTCCTGCCGCTGATGCTCGGAGCGCGCGACGTCGCGTTCCCCCGGCTCAACGCGCTCGGCTACTGGTTCTTCCTCGGCGGCGGCATCGTCCTGTACTCGTCGTACATCCTCGCGACGGCGGGTGCCCCGGCGGGAGGGTTCCTGCCTGACACGATCTCGAGGCTCGGAAGCGCCGCAAACGGCGGCTGGTTCATGTACCCGCCAAACAGTGGTGCCCAGTTCTCGCCGGGGTCCGTCATCGACTTCTGGCTGGTGGGTATCGCCCTTGCAGGTGTCGGCTCGCTCGTGTCGTCCGTGAACCTGCTCACCACCATCTTCAATCTCAGGGCACCGGGCATGTCACTCATGAAGATGCCGGTGTTCGCGTGGATGTCGATGGTTGTCAACTTCCTGTTGCTGTTCTCGATCCCGATCATCACGGTCGCGATCTTCATGCTGATCTTCGATCGGCAGTTCGGAACCTCGTTCTTCGAAGCGTCGGGAGGAGGTGACCCTGTCCTCTACCAACACTTGTTCTGGCTGTTCGGTCATCCGGAGGTGTACATCCTCATCCTGCCCGCGATGGGGATTGTGTCCGAGGTGCTGCCCGTGTTCAGCCGCAAGCCTCTGTTCGGATACGCGGCGGTCGTCTTCGCCGGGATCGCCATCGGGTTCCTGGGCTTCGGCGTGTGGGCGCACCACATGTTTGCGTCCGGGATCGGACCGATCACTCAGGCGGCGTTCGGTCTGTCAACGATGACGATTGCCATCCCCACGGGCATCAAGGTGTTCAACTGGATCGCGACGATGTGGGGAGGCAAGCTCAGATTCACTGCTCCGATGCTGTTCGCGATCGGCTTCGTCGCCATGTTCACGATCGGTGGACTTTCGGGGGTCACCCACTCGATCGTGCCGGCCGACTGGCAACAGACCGACACCTACTATGTCGTCGCCCACTTCCACTATGTGCTGTTCGGTGGGTCCATGTTCGGCATCTTCGCCGGCCTCTACTACTGGTTCCCGAAGCTCACCGGACGGATGTACCGGGAGCGGCTCGCCAAGTACCACTTCTGGCTCATGTTCATCGGTTTCAACCTCACGTTCGCACCGATGCACTATCTCGGGTTGATGGGCATGGCGAGGCGCACCTACACGTATCCGGCCGGGATCGGCCTCGACTTCTGGAACATGATGTCGACGATAGGTGCGTTCCTGATCGCCAGTTCCGTCCTGCTGTTCATGGCCAATTGGATCGACTCCCGACGACGCGGAGCACCCGCCCCCACCGACCCGTGGGATGCACGGACACTCGAATGGTCGATCCCGTCACCGCCACCCGAATACAACTTCGGCGAGATCCCCACGGTCCATTCGCTCGATGACTTCTGGCACCAGAAGTACGACGAAGACGACATGGGCAGATCGACCCGCCGCACCGACGCGGATGCCCACATTGCGGAACTGACCGAGAAGCATCTGCACCCCGAGCACCATCCGCATCTTCCGTCTCCGTCGGCGTTCCCGCCACTTGCCGGCCTGTCGGCGCTCGGATTCGCATTCGGCCTCCTCTATCACGCCACACCCGTGGGCCTGGGTCTGATCGTGCTCGGCGCCGCCGGCCTGTTCGCATCGTTCCTGTCCTGGTCGCAGGAACCCGTCGAGGAGAACGCGTGACATGACGGCACATACCGAAACAAGCACCGGCATCGACACTCGCAAGCTGGGCATGTGGGCGTTTCTGTCTTCCGAGGCGCTGTTCTTCGGCGCCCTCATCACCAACTATCTCCTCTTCAAGGGCAGGGATCTCCAGGGCATCCATCCGCGGGAGTTGCTCAACATCCCCTTCACATCGATCTCGTCGTTCGTGCTGCTCATGAGTTCGCTCACCATGGTCCTCGCCCATGCCGCACTCACCCGCGACGACCAGCGCGCCACCAGAGGGTGGCTGCTGGCGACGGCCGCCCTCGGCGCCACATTCGTCGGCGGACAGGTGTACGAGTTCACCAACTTCTACAGGGAAGGAATGACGCTTTCGACCAACCCGGCGTCGTCGTCGTTCTTCGTGCTCACCGGTTTCCACGGCGCCCACGTCACCGTCGGTGTCCTTCTTCTGCTGTCGCTCGTTGGCTGGTCGTTCCGTCAGGGTGGGCTGACGTTCGACCACGGGCTCAACCTGGAGTTGGTCGGCCTCTACTGGCACTTCGTCGACATCGTCTGGATCGTGATCTTCACGGTCGTGTATCTCATCAGGTAGGAGGGAGCCATGGACAGCGCCAAACCCGCCCACCCGACACCCCGGCAGTACGTGACGATCGCCGGGATCCTGGTGATGTTGACGGCGCTCGAGGTGTCACTCTTCTATCTCGACATCGGCGGCATCAACACGCCGGCGTTGATCGTGCTGATGCTGCTCAAGTTCACGCTGGTCGTCGCTTTCTACATGCATCTCCGCTACGAATCCGGCTTCCTTCGCCGCCTGTTCACTGCCGGGCTCGCGGTCGCGGGCGTCGTGTACTTCATCGTCCTCGCTTCGTTCTTCTCACGGGGTTGATGCCGAGGCTTTTCGAACCGATTCCTCGCTTCGAAAAGCCGTGCCTCGTATTCCGTACTTCGTAGAGCGCGGCGAGGTGGCAGAAAGTGAACGCGTCGATCGCCTCACGGCGAGTACGAGATGCGAAGTACGAGATACGGTCCCACAACGCAAGGGTCTACATCAGGCACGCGCCTGGGTCCACACGGTAGGGTTCCCGCATGCGTAGGTTCTTCAAGGTCGTTCTCGTTCTCGTCGTTCTCATCGTCGTCATCGTCGCTGCGGGCGGGTTCTTCATCGTCAGGGCGTCGTTCCCGCAGACCGACGGTGAGCTGACCGTCCCCGGTCTGAAGGAACCAGTCGATGTCTACAGGGACACCAACGGCATTCCTCACATCTACGCGCAGAACAGCTACGACTTGTTCTTCGCCCAGGGCTACGTCCAGGCGCAGGATCGCTTCTGGCAGATGGATTTCGAGCGGCACATCGGCAAGGGGCGCCTCTCCGAGTTGTTCGGCGAGTCACAGGTCGATACCGACCTCTTCCTCCGCACGTTGGGATGGGAACGCGTCGCCGAGCAGGAGTGGGCATCGACCACTCCTGACGCGGCACTGGCCCTCCAGTCCTTCACCGACGGCGTCAACGCGTACCTGGCCGACCATCATGGCTCGTCGCTCGGCCTCGAGTATGCGGTACTCAAGCTGAACAACCGGAGCTACCAGCCGGCCTCGTGGTCCCCCATCGACAGCCTCGTGTGGGCGAAGGTGATGGCGTGGGACCTTCGCTCCAACATGGATGAGGAGATCTGGCGGGCCAAAGCCCTCAAGATCGTGGGTGAGCGAGCGGACGATCTGTTCCCGACCTACCCTGCCGACCGCCCCGTCATCGTCCCTGACTGGAACGGCGCCGCGCCGAGCGCCACCGCCCAATCGATCGATGTCGGCGATCTCCTGACCCGGATCTCCGACAAGGTGGCCCTGGTCGATGACCTGACGGGACCGGCCGGCGTCGACATCGGCTCCAACAACTGGGTGCTCTCAGGGGCACTGACCACGACGGGAGAACCGATTCTCGCCAACGACCCCCACCTCGGCATCCAAATGCCGTCCATCTGGTATGAGACGGGCTTGCACTGCGTGACGGTCTCGAACGACTGCCCCTACGAGGTTGCCGGCTTCTCACTCCTCGGTGCGCCGGGTGTCGTCATCGGACACAACGCACACATCGCATGGGGTGTCACCAACCTGCCGGCCGACGTCCAGGATCTATACATCGAACGAATCAACCCTGACGATCCAAGCCAGTACGAGGTCGATGGCGAGTGGGTCAACGCCGACACGAGAATCGAGACGATCAACGTGGCCGGCGGAGATCCGATGCCGATCACCGTGCGCGTGACCCGCCACGGACCGATCATCTCCGACGTGTACGGCGACCTCGAGAACTTCAGCGAAGAGACCAACCTGCCGATGCCCGAGCCGTACGCGGTCGCTCTCCGTTGGACGGCCCTCGAACCGTCACGAACGCTCGAAGCGGTCATGGCTCTCAACCGTGCCCAGAACTGGGACGAGTTCCAGCAGGCGCTGAGCATGTGGGACGTTCCGTCGCAGAACTTCATCTACGCCGACACCGACGGACACATCGGCTACCACACACCCGGCAGGGTTCCGATCCGCAACGGTTGGGACGGGCGCATCCCGGTACCCGGCTGGTCGAGCGAGTACGAGTGGACAGGCTATGTACCGTTTGATGACCTCCCCTCGAGTTTCGATCCACCCGAAGGGTTCATCGTCACAGCCAACAACGCGGTGATTCGGCCCGACCAGCAACCGTTCCTCGCGAAGGACTGGGCCTACGGCACTCGAGCACAGCGCATCATCGACATGATCACCGGCGCTGGAGAACCGATCAGCCCTGACAACGTCCGAGCCATGCAATTCGACTCGGCGAGTATCCACGCCGACATCCTCGTCCCCTGGCTGCTCGGCGTGCAGTCGGATCAGCCGGAGGTGGAGCAGGCGCAACAGATGTTGAAGGAATGGAAAGGCGACGATGGTCAGTACCGGTTCGACGTCAACAGTCAAGGGGCCGCGCTGTTCGGGGCCGAGTGGGCAAACCTCATCAAAGCGATCACCTTCGATGACCTCCCCGAGGGACTCAGGCCGTCCGGGCGCGACTCGGTGCTCGAAGCGATCAGACAGCTCCTCAACGACCCGACGAACATCTGGTGGGACGACCAGAACACTGCCGAGGTCGAGACTCGCGACGACATCCTCGAACGCTCCCTGGTCAACGCGTGGAACGAAGCGTCGGATCTCCTCGGCGACCCGTCCGGGTGGAAATGGGGGGCGCTGCACACGGCGACGTTCCGCAACCAGACGTTCGGCGAGTCCGGCATCAAACCGATCGAGATGCTGTTCAACAGGGGTCCATTCAAGACTCCTGGTGGCACAGACATGGTGAACGCGACGAGCTGGGTCGTCGAAGATGGCTACGAGGTCGTCGCGCTTCCGTCGATGCGAATGGTCGTCGACTTCTCCGACTTCGACGCGAGCACCGGAATCCACACCACGGGTCAGTCAGGGCATGCGTACAACCGCCACTACGACGACATGATCCAGCGGTGGCTCACAGGTGGAACGGCCCCGCTGTACTGGGAGCAAAGCAGCGTGATCGCCGCCTCGGAGGAGCACCTGATTCTGAATCCTTGAGGCTTTGCCTCAAGGATTCAGTCTTCAGTCCTCAGTCTTCAGTTGTCGGTAAGAACGCAGCCGAGACAATCGCTGGGCCACTGGGCGCTGATCTCGCTGACAACTGAGGACCGCGAAGGGTGGCCAGGCAATCCTCTTACCGAAAACCCAAGACGCGAGTGAAGCGAGCACAGCCCGGTCGGCGACTGCCGACCGGGCTGTATGATTCGGGCATCGAGCGAAAGGCGTCCTCATGAAGAAGCTGCTGCTCATCCTCTTGGTCGTCGGTGTGGGCATCTGGCTGGCGAAGCAAGCAGGTCTGATCTCCTGCGAGGCGTCGTCGTGAGCGACCCCTATCTCCTTTCGGAGATCCACGACGACTTCAGAGCGATGGTTCGCCAGTTCTCCGAAGACAAGATCGCGCCGCGCATGGAAGAGATAGACGCGACCGACGAGTACCCGGAGGACCTCCACAAGGAGATGGTCAAGGCCGACTTGTTGTCGGTCATGTTCCCTGAGTCGGTGGGCGGAGCCGGTGCCGACGCGATCACACAGGCGATCCTCGTTGAGGAAATGGCGCGTGTCGGTGCCGCAGCGGTGATGATTCCACTTCTCAACAAGCTCGGAACGATCCCTGTGCTGCTCCGGGGTACCACCGAACAGCAGCTCGAGTGGATCCCGAGGATCATCGCCGGCGATGCCCAGGCGGCCTACGGCCTCACCGAGGCGGGCGCAGGATCCGACGTCGCCGCCATGCGAACCAAAGCGGTCAAAGATGGCGACGACTGGGTGATCAACGGTGGGAAACGTTTCATCTCCAACGCGGGGGTGGCCACCGTCTACACGATCTTCGCAAAGACGAACCCCGAAGCCGGCCACCGAGGCATCTCATGCTTCATCGTCCCCGCCGACACCCCCGGGTTCGAGGTGTCCCGCTACGAGCACAAGATGGGCATTCACGGCTCCCCCACCGGCGAGCTGACCCTGGACGATGTGAGAGTGCCGGCACGCGCGATGGTCGGCGAGGAGGGTGAAGGATTCAGAATCGCAATGATGACCCTCGACCGGTCCAGGCCTGGGATCGCAGCGCAGGCGCTCGGCATCGCGCAGGGAGCGTTCGAGGTCGCACGGGACTACGCCAAGGAGCGCAAGCAGTTCGGCCAACGGATCATCGACCATCAGGCAATCGGATTCATGCTCGCCGACATGGACATGAAGACGAGAGCCGCCCGCCACCTCGTGTACGAAGCGCACGCGATGATCGACCGCGCGGACCCGCAGCTGACGTATGTGGCAGCAGCCGCGAAAACGTTCGCTTCGGACGTGGCGATGGAGGTCACGACCAACGCCGTGCAGGTGCTCGGCGGCTACGGATACGTCAGGGACTACCCGGCGGAGCGGATGATGCGTGACGCGAAGATCACACAGATCTACGAGGGAACCAACCAGATCCAACGGGTGGTGATGGCGAAAACCCTCGGTCGCTGAGGGAATCCAGACACGCGTCGAGAGGTTGCAGCAGGTATGGACCAGCTCGAGACGTTTCGTGCCCAGAAAGACGACTTCTATCGTCGCCATCCCCAGTCGCCTCTCCCGACGCACGTGCGTGCGAACTTCGAGGGGCTGGTCTACTTCGACCCGAACCCCGAGCTCGTGTTCGATGTGGAGGTCACACCGGCCAACGGTGCACCCGTCCCCATTGCCACCTCTGATGGACGCCAACGGATCTACCACAGGGCCGGCACCGTCACGATCGACGTCGACGACGAGCAGGCCGTGCTCACGCTGCTGGCCATCCCCGGTCACGATGGGTATTTCCTTCCGTTCCGTGATGCCACATCGGGTCACGAGAGCTACGGCGCAGGGCGCTACCTCGATCTCGAATCGGATGAGGATGGCAGGGTGACGATCGACTTCAACTACGCCTACAACCCGTACTGTGCCTACTCGGACGACTACTCATGTGCCTTGCCTCCGGTCGAGAACTGGCTGCACGTGCCGATCAGGGCGGGTGAGAAGGCGTTCAGCGACCACTGATCGCCGATACAACCGCATCGGGGTGGGTCATCGGAAGCTCGTGCCGAGCTCCCTCCACCTCGATGACGTCGGCTCCCACGAGTGCCGCAAGCTTCCGCTGCCATGCGGGCATCACGAGTTGATCTCTGAGTGGGATTACCACCGTCGACGGGATCGAGAGCCGGTCCAGCCAGGGTCTGCTGTCGAAGCGGAGAAGCGCGAACAGAGAGCGGTAGAGGAGTTCCGGATCGCGGTTCATGCGGGTCTGCCACAACCAGCGGGCACTGCTGTCGTCGACCGCGCCGACCGAGAGCAGGTAGCGATACCACACCCAGGACACCTCGATCCTGCTGATCCGCTCCAAAGCACGACCAAGAACCCCGACGAGAACCCGGGTCCACCGCCAGCTCGGCGGGTGGAATGCGAGGGTCGCGACGAGCACCAGCCGTTCGACGAGCAGCGGATGCCGGTGTGCGAGCTCCTGTGCCACCGCTCCACCCATCGAGTAGCCGACGACCGCGGCACGGTCGATCCCCAGAACGTGAAGGGCTCCGGCGGCCTCGTCCGCCATATCGGCGATCTCGAAACCGTCACGACTCCGGTCCGTTTTGCCCGACCCGTGGAGATCGATGGAGACGATGCGAAAACGATCCTCCAGCAGAGGAATGACCCGATACCAGGCGAGTGCCGAGTCCAGCCCGAGCCCGTGAAGGAGCACCACCACGGGACCATCGGGCAATCCGGCCTCCCTGACGAACACCTCGGTGTCGCCGACAAAGACACTCCGACCGGGAAGACGCAGCGGGCGTTGCTGGATTCCCCTGGTTCGTGGAGGAGTCTCGGGCCCGAACAGCCGACGCACCACCCAGAGCGCACCGAGGAGCTTCAGTAGCTTCACATCACCCTCGCAGTGGATCGATGGCGAACACATACTCCTCGACAGGGACGCTCCCGACGAGATGCTCGACGATGATCCGCTCCATCACGTCGGTTGTCACCGAGTGGTACCAGATACCCTCGGGGTAGACGACCGCGATCGGTCCCTGCTCGCAGATCCGGAAGCAGTCGACTTTGCTGCGAAGCACGGTGCCGGTCCCGTGTGGAGTTTCCGGCTCGGAGTTGAAGTCGCCCCTCCACGGGGCCGGCGCGGAGGCGAGACCCAGCTCCTTCAACCGGCGCTTCAGATATGTCCACACCTCGCTGCTCTCCTCGTAGGACGAACATCGCGGGGTCGACTGCTGGGCGCACAGCAATATGTGGTGGTGGAGACTCCCTATCGACAGGGCACCGGCGATCTTGTCGAGACGCGTCACTGTTCCACCGCCTTTCTACCTGTCTCTGCGATTGTCAGCATGGCACCCGCTGCGATCAGGAGGGCGATCCCTGATGCGACGAATCCCATCCAGAACGCACCGGTGTCGGCGATCGCTCCAACGAGGAGTGGCCCGATGACGAACCCGAGGTCGCCGGCCATACGGTACAGCCCGACCGCCGAGCCTTCGAGACCCTCGGGCGCGAGATCGCCCACCATGGCGGGAGGCGGTATGGACGCGATGCCGGACGCGATGCCGAAAACCGCCGAGACGGCCATCAACGACCCGAACGTGTGGAACAGGCCGTATGCGGACGTCGCGACCGCCGACGCGACGAGGCCCCAGATCGCAACCGGTTTTCGCCCTACGCGATCCACCAACCGGCCCGCATAGTTGACGATCAGCAGGTTGGTGAGTGCCGACACGCTCAGGATGGTGCCGATCGCTCCCGGATCCAGCTTGACCACTTCACCGCCGTAGAGCGGGAAGAGTGTGATGCGCGCGCCGGATCGCATGATGAACAAGGCAACCGCCACCAACGCCAGGACCCGCATCTCCTTCCTTCGGAACAGGGAGCCGACTCCCCTGACCACCTCGCCGACTGTGCGCCCGGATGGGGGGAGGTCGTCGATGAACAGCCTCGAGATCACCGAAACAACGACCCCGAAGCCGGCATAGGCCCAGAACGGCGTCCGGAAGTCGCCGATCTGAGCGAGGTACCCACCGGCGAACGGACCCACCGCGAAGCCGACGAGCATCCCCGTCTGGTACATCGCTGCGGCCCTTCCGAGCCTGGATCGTTCGGTGATCTGCACGAGGTATTGGAACGCGGAGGTCGCGAACAGGGCCGATCCAACCCCTTCGATGAACCGTGACAGAACAAGAAACCAGTATGAGGGAGCCAACGCGGCCGTCACCCCGGCGACGGCGATCAGCAGACCACCGGCCATCGTGACTCGTTGGGCTCCCAGGCGGTCTCCTGCGACACCCCCGATGAGGTCGAACGACAATCGTGCCACGGCGAACGCCGTGATGAGTGCACCGGCGGCCGTGTAGCTGACCCCGAACTCGAGTGCGTACAGCGGCAGGATCGGCGCGACCAGGCTCGCGCCCATCATCACGAAACCTACGGCGACCGCGAGCACCCACCCCTGGTGGTCCCGAAACTGAGTGAGGTTCACGTCAGCACGATAGAGGCACAGTCATCCTCGATGATGTGCCCAATGAACGCTGCGGCAAGCGTGTGCTCGACTTCCAGTGCTGCCAGCAGGGCATCCAACCGATCCCGTGCCACGGCGATCAACATGCCGCCGCTCGTCTGAGCGTCGGCCAAGATGCGAATGGTCAGCTCATCGATCCCATCTGCAACGACGGTAGGGCGCACCGCGGCCAGGTTCCTGGCGCTTCCTCCCGGAAACGAACCCGCTTCCGCGAGGGGGCGAAGCCCTTCGATCAGGGGAACGGACGCGGCGCGTACCTCGGCGCCGACGCCGGACGCGATGAGCATTTCCGAGAGGTGCCCGAGAAGCCCGAAGCCGGTCACGTCGGTGCCCGCGTGGACGCCAACCCGGTTCATGGCCTTCGCGGCACCCTCGTTGAGGAGTGTCATGACCTCGACGGCCGCCTCGACGATCTCTACGGGCGCGGTGCCGTCCTTGATGGCGGTAGAGATCACCCCGGTGCCGATCGGCTTGGTCAGCACCAGCGCGTCGCCAGGCTCAGCCCCCCGGTTCCTGACGAGCTGCGACTCCTCGACAACTCCCATGATCGCGAAGCCGTACTTGGGCTCCTGGTCGTCGATCGAGTGCCCTCCGATGAGCACGCATCCCGCCTTCTGGAGCACTTCGACGCCTCCAGACACGACCTCGCCCAGGACGTCGAACGACAACCGGTCCCTCGGCCAGCCGATCAGCTGCATTGCCGTGAGGGGTGTCCCACCCATTGCGTAGATGTCCGATAGCGCGTTGGCCGCGGCGATCCGTCCCCAGTCGAACGGGTCATCGACGATTGGGGAGAAGTAGTCGACTGTCTGCAGGAGCAGCCTGCCGTCAGGCATTCGGAACGCGCCCGCATCGTCAGAGAGATCCAGCCCGACGACCAGATCAGGGTGTGAGGTCACCGGATGATTGTGCAAACGGCGCAAGACCTGCGCCAGCTCGTCAGGGCCGAGCTTGCATGCTCAACCGCTGCCGTGCGAGTAGCCGGTGAGTCGCTCCACCACCTGGTCACCTCCTTTCGCGATCAGGCCCAGTTTCGCACACCCGGGGAAGCTCACAGCTGACAGCACATTTCCTCCCCCAGCGAGCGAAGCGAGCGTTGGGGGCGGTGGACTCGGCCGAAGGCCGAGGACGGAGGGGGCCGTTCCCACCAACACAGCTCCGCTGACCGGCCGATCAGCGCCCGGGTTCCATTGGTGCTTCGACCTCGCCCACACCGGCACGCTGAACGGCCATCACCGCACCCACCACGACGACCCCTCCCACGACCTGCACCGGGTGCAACGCCTGCGCGAGGAACACCCAGGCAGTCGCGGCGGCGATCACCGGTTCGACGGTCGCGATCACACCGACGAGTCCCGCGGCAGCTCGACGTAGGGCCGCCATCTCGAGCAGGAAGGGGATCATCGTCCCGCCCACGCCCACCCATACGAGTTCCGAGATGTCGCGTAGCTCGAGACCCGTCGGGAATGTCCACAACGGCTGGACCACCAGCCAGAACACTGCAGCAACTGCGAATCCGTAGGCCAGTGTTGTCACGGCACCGATCCTCCTCCCCAACTCCTCTCCCATCACCAGATAGGTCGCGAACGTCACGGCCGATCCGAGCCCGGCCAGCATCGCCCACCCGTCGAACGAGGCCGCCTCCCACGCTCGAGTCACCATGATCAACCCAACGACGGCGGCCACGGCCGCCACCCAGGCGCCCGTCGGGACCCTGCGCCCTTTTGCGAAGCGCAGCCAGATGAGCACGAGGATCGGCGCGAGGAACTGGATGGTGACACCGGGCCCCACGCCGAGACCCTCCATCGCCCAGTAGTACGTCACGTGCACTGTCGCGAGGATGATGCCGAACACGATGAGCCTGGCCAGATGCCCTTGCGTGCGCAACCGGCCGCGAACGCCCGCGTACGGGATGAGAAACAGGGCCGCCACCAGCGCTCTGACCTCGGCGACGCGGGGCGGGGGAACCTTGTCGAACACATCAGCGGCAACCGTGCCGCTCACCCCCCACAGCAGTGCCGCGCTGAGAGCAAACCACAACGCCGACCTGCGCAACTGCCGCATCTCGCTATGCTGCCTCGCCATGAGCGGCGACACAATCTGGTTGACGCCGGGCGCGCACCGAAGACTTCTCGAAGAGCTCGCCTACCTCGAGGGGGAAGGCAGGCTCCACGCGTCCGAACGCATCGCGGAAGCCCGCTCCCACGGTGATATTCGTGAGAACGCCGACTACGACGCCGCGAAGAACGAGCAGGGTCTCATGGAGGCTCGGATCCGCCAGATCCGCCAGATCATCGACCACGCCGAGGTGAAGGAGGCCGGTGTCACCGACCACGCTGCGATCGGATCGGTCGTCACCGTTGTCGACGAGGACGGTGACGAGACGGAGTACCTGATCGCAACGCCGGAGAACAAGGTACCTGGAGTGTTCCTCGCCTCGCCGAGCGGCCCTCTGGGCGCAGCCTTGCTCGGCGCAGGCGTTGGAGACGAGGTCTCCTACGAAGCACCCGGCGGTGTGTTCAGCGTGACGGTCGCCGGCATCCGGCCTTTTGACGACGCCTGAGCACCCGTGCTCCGGCCGGCGACGGTGGTGATGTGCAGGGCGAGGCAGGGGCCCCGATGGCAAGGACGCAGGACGCAGACGCACCTGTGCGTGCTTCAAGGACGAGGACGCAGCTAGCGGTGTCATCTGGCCGGCCTGCACGCGCCAAACGTTGGCGGTCGGTGTACCCGTGCTCCGGCCGGCGACGGTGGTGATGTGCAGGGCGAGGCAGGGGCCCCGATGGCAAGGACGCAGGACGCAGACGCACCTGTGCGTGCTTCAAGGACGAGGACGCAGCTAGCGGTGTCATCTGGCCGGCCTGCACGCGCCAAACGTTGGCGGTCGGTGCACTAGCCTCTGCGCGTCTATGGAGAGAAAGAGGCTTCCGCGCCCGCGTGAACTTGCGGCTCGGCTCGCGTCCCTCGCCCGGAGGGAACCCGAGGAAGTCGAGGCGTATCTCGACGCACATGCCGACGAGTGGGTCGAACTCGCACAAGCCGACCCCCATGACGCAGCGGACATCCTCGAAGAACTCGGTGATGAGGCTGCAGCGGATCTGATCCGGGGGCTTGGCGCGCCAGAAGCGGCGGACGTGCTGGAGGAGATGCAGGACGACCTCGCCGCGGACGTGCTGGAGGAGATGACACCTCCTCGTGCCGCTTCGATGCTCGAAGCGATGGTTCCCGCAGATGCCGCCGACCTGATCGCGGCGCTCGAACCCGAAGCCAAAGAGGAGATCCTCTCGGCGATGGGCGAAGAGGCCGCCGGCTCGGTACGTGAGTTGCTCGCCTACCCACCCGATTCCGCCGGCGGTCTGATGACGATGCGGGTTGCCTCCCTACCGATCGGTCTGACGGCAGGTGAGGCGATTGAGCGCATCCGTCAGCTGCACGAGGAGCTCGAACACCTCTCCTACGTCTTCGTCGTAGACGATGCTCAGCGTCTGGTGGGCGTCCTCTCGTTCAGAGAGCTCGTTTTCGCCCGCCCCGGTGACGGACTCGACGACGTCATGGTGTCGAGCCCGGTCAAGGTGACGCCGCTCACCGACCGAGAGGACGTCACGGAACTCGCGAGGCGCTACAACCTGTTCGCCGTTCCCGTCGTGGACTTCGAAGACCGCCTTCTCGGCATTGTCCCATCGGACGAGCTGATCGATGCGGTCGAACAGGAAGCGGGCGAGGACTTCGCCGTCGCGATGGGCGCCGGCGGTGAGGAGACCGTGTTCACTCCGGTGCGACGGTCCGTGAGAATGCGCATGCCATGGCTGGTGTTCGACCTGGCGTTGTCGAGTTCAGTGTCGCTGGTCATTGCCTCGTTCCAGAATCAGATCGCCGCGGTTCCCCTGCTCGCCTCACTCATGCCGCTGGTAGCCCGCATCGGCGGAGATAGTGGCGCGATGAGCCTGGCCGTCGTCATCCGGGGTTTGGCGACACATGACATCTCACCGAACCGGAGTTCCAGGGTTGTCGCGAGGGAGTTGGCGCTCGGCATGTCCAACGGACTCGCGACGGCGATACTGTCAGGGATCATCGCGACGATCTTGCTGGACCCGCACATCGGGCTCGTCGTGTTCATCAGTGTCTTCGCCAACCTGACAGTCGCCGGCTTCGCTGGAGCCGCCCTTCCTCTCCTGTTGAGACGACTCGGGTTCGATCCGGCCCTCGGGTCCAACCTGTTCGTCACGACGGTCACGGACCTGACAGGATTCGGGGGTTTCCTGCTGGTGGCGAGCCTGCTGCTCTAGCCGACGATCAGTCGAAGCGGCTGGGCACCTCCAAGGACATGTCCCAGCGCATCGACCGTTTCAGGATCGAAATCGGTTCCCGCGAGCCGTCGCATGGCTGCAAGAGCCTCCTCATCACTCATGCCGTTCTGGTACGGGCGAGGAGACGTCATGGCGACGAACGCGTCCGCGGTATGGAGCACCCTCCCGAGCACAGGGATCTCCTCCCCTTTGACTCCGTTCGGGTACCCGGTTCCGTCTACGCGTTCGTGATGCGTGAGCACTGCCTGGATGACCTCCGGATGCACTGCCCCCGATAGCAGTCCCACGGTGTCCTTCGCATGGCGGCGGACGACCTCCCACTCGGACTCGTCCAGCGGTCCAGGTTTCAACAATATCGAATCGGGCACGCCCACCATTCCCACGTCGTGGACCATGGCGGCGAGGTGTGCTCGACCCGCCCGGGCAACGCTCAAACCGAGGTCGGAACAGATCGCAGTGGCAATCTCCGCTGCGCTCATCGACCGCTCGAAGATCACCTGTGATCGCATCCGTAGGACACCGATCAACGCGTCGACCACAGGGGCGAGAGCCGGCCTTGCCCTCGTGATCTCAGTGGAGAACAGACCTCGACCGGCTGCACGGACACAGTTCTTCCCCTCGTGCTTCGCCTGGTACAACGCCATGTCGGCAGACTCGATCAGTTCTTCCTGATTGTCGGCGTGGGTCGGGAACACAGCCACACCGACGGAGAGTGTCACCAGTCCGGCGTCAGGGATGTAGAGCTCCTCGACCGATACGCGGAGACGTTCAGCGACGGCCATCGCACCTTCGAGATCGGTCTCCGGAAACGCAAACCCGAACTCCTCGCCTCCGATCCGACACGCGACGTCGACTTCCCGTAGGTCACGGGAGAAGACTTCACCCAGTGAGCGCAGCACTTTGTCGCCGGTGAGATGCCCGTAGGTGTCGTTGACCGCCTTGAACGCGTCGATATCTGCGATGATCACCGACAGCGGTCGCTGGTATCGGCGGGCGCGCTCGATCTCCTCGCTCAGACGCTCGAAGAAGTAGCCGTGGTTCTTGAGACCTGTCAGTGAGTCGGTCACCGAGAGAGCTTGCAGCTTGTGGACTGCTCGCTCGAGTCGTTCGTTCCTCGTTCGTTCGCGCTCGTACAGCAGTCGCACCTCGCGAAGTACGGGCGCGCTTGCTTCGCCCGAGAGGAGGCCCGATCCCTTCGAGACCGAACGAACCGCGCCCACCAGATCGCCCGGCCTTCCTTTGACCACGAACGCGGAGGCGCCTGATAGCACCATCTTCCCGACGTGGTCGACGTTGCCGAAACCGACGGTGACGACCAGGTCCACTCTCGTGTCGATCGAAGCCCGCAACGATGCGGCCAGCTCGAATCCCTTTCGAACATCTGCATCGATGACAACAACGGTCGGCTTCATGGCGCGCGCGAGTTCGAGCGCCTCATCGGCGTCTGCCGCCTGACCGACGACCTCGATGCCTGCCTCGGAGAGAATCCGAGAGGAGGCTGCACCACTCAGCAGGTCGGCGTCAACGAGTAGGACTCTCGGTTCGTTCACCTCGCTGATGTATCGTCACTCAGCGTGGTGAAGTTGAGAGCTCAGGAGCCGATACTCACCGTACCCGAGGATTCGTACGGACCCAGGAACTCGAGCTGATCACCGATGACCCTGACGAACTCGTGTTCGTCGAGGATTCGCTGCTGTTCTGCGGTTGGGTGCTCGACGAGGACCAGATCTGCGGCATCCTGAGAGTCGACGATATAGAGGTCGGAGGGCCCGAATCGACCGATGGCATCGTCCACGACGTTCCTGAGGTCGATGTCGCTATAGGTGCCTGGTTCCACCAACAACACGAGCGCGGCGGACGATCCTCCGGCAACGATGCTGTAGCTCGGCAGTGACCCGGCAGTCGTCGTGGTTGCCTCGGTTCCCATCGTCGTCGACGATGTCGTCGACGATGTCGTCGACGACGAGGACGCTGAGATGTTCCCCGCGGCCGGGTTCGTGACGGTGGTCAGGGTCGGTTCAGTTCCTTTGTTGCAGGCGGCCAGCAGCAACCCAAGTGCGAGCACCGGGATGAGTCGTCGCACAGGCCTCTCCTTCCGTCGGATGCCCTCAACGGTATCAGTTGGCCACGGATAGTGACGCGACCAGACGCCGGTAGCGCTCGCCGAGCTCCCGTGTGATCGGTCCCGGCTCGAACTGCGAACCCCCCACCCGCACGATCGGTCTGATCTCCCTGACCGTCGACATGGCCATCACCTCTTGCGCGTCTTCGATCCGTGAAAACTCGAAGTGCCCTTCGCGTACCTGGATGCCTGCCTCCGCGGCCTGCTGCAACGTCATCTGGCGAGTGATCGAGGCCAGAACTCCGAGATCGAGTGAAGGTGTCTCCACAACGGAGTCGACGACCCATGCAACGCAGAAGGTCGGGCCCTCGAGAATACGGCCCGACGTGCCGACCAGTAGTGCATCGTCGAAACCCGCCGATTGGGCGGCACGACGTGCGGCCATGTTCTGCGCATAGGAGATCGTCTTGGCACCAGTGAGTTCGGAAGGTCCCCCATCGGGATGCCAAGGGGCGGACAGGGGCATCACCGCGAAGCTCTCCGGCAGCGCCGGGATCGGTTCCGATAGGACGATGACTCTGGACGGCACCGGCTGCTCCACACCACCTCGTGTCGCGACGATCCGGACGGTGCAGTCGCCACCGTCAGCTGCCACCTCCGCAATCCAGGACTCCATCCACGAGCGCGGCGGCAGCTCGATGCCCAGCAGCCGTGCGCTGTTGTGAAGGCGGTCGAGATGCTCGTTGAGCGCGAACGCCGTGCCCGAGTAGGAGCGGAGCGCCTCGAAACAGCCGTCCCCTCTGAGGAGCCCGTGGTCGAACACGGAGATCGATGCTTCCTTCGGGTCGAACGGGATCCCGTCGATGAGTACACGCATGGCCAAGAAGGATACCTCTGAGCGGGCCACGCCCCGCTCAGAGGTATCCGTTCTGAGTTCTTGGTCCTGGGTAAGAACGCTATCCGAGATCCGCAAGACGTCAGGGCGACCTTCCTATCCAGAACCCACAACCCACTACCCATGTGTTGAGGCCCGCGGGCCTCAACACCTGAAGCAGTTCGTGATTGGCAGGCGCCGGTCCTTCCCGAACGCTTTCCGGGTGATCCTGACGCCCGGCGCGGCCTGTCGACGTTTGTACTCATTGCGGTCGACCATACGCGCGATCCTGGAGACCGTTTCGCGCTCGAACCCGTCGGCGACGATCTGGTCGATCGACCAGTCGCGCTCCACATACCGTTCCAGGATCGAGTCGAGGATCGGGTACGGCGGCAGCGAGTCCGTATCTCTCTGGTCGGGGCGTAGCTCGGCCGATGGCGGCTTGTCGATGATTGAGCGCGGAATGACCTCGCCGTCCCGGTTACGCCACTCGGCCAGCCGGTAGACGAGGAGCTTGAACACATCCTTGAGCACAGCGAATCCACCGGCCATGTCACCGTACAGAGTGGCGTACCCAACGGCCATCTCCGACTTGT
The DNA here is from genome assembly GCA_964594235.1 of uncultured Acidimicrobiia bacterium. GTDB lineage: Bacteria > Actinomycetota > Acidimicrobiia > Spongiisociales > UBA4744 > CAYLHS01. The sequence goes on along the minus strand of CAZQMF010000017.1, from coordinate 7,438 downwards.
TGCCGGTGGCAACCACCATCTCACCATGCTTGTTCGAAATGCCCATGACGATCGCGCCGCGGATCCTCGCCTGGAGGTTCTCTTCCGCCACCCCGAACGCCGTGTCCTCGAACACGCCGTCGAGAGCGCCAAGGAACTCGGAGAAGACGTCGTCAATAGGAATGAGGTCGAATCGGATTCCGAGGGTTTCCGCGAGCTGTCGAGCGTCGGCTACGGATCCCTCGGAGCTGAAACGTGTCGGCATGCCGACACCCCGCACGTTCTCGGGGCCGAGTGCGTCGGCGGCGATGGCGGCGGCGACCGCGGAGTCGATGCCGCCGGACAGGGCGATGACGACCTTCCCAAACCCGTTCTTGTGCACATAGTCTCGGAGTCCTGTCACGAGCGCTGCGTACACCTCGGCTTCCTCCGGCTCCAGCCGTGTCGGGCTCGCGGGCGGAGGCAGCGGCGCACGATCCGGAACGGGTCCTTCTCTCACGGATCGAGCGACCCCGGTCACCGGCCGGACGGGGGGTAGTGGCACGTCGATGACAAACCGATCTTCGCGGAACTCGGCAGCCCGATACAGCAGACGACCCTGATGATCGAGGACCATGCTGTCACCTTCGAACACGAGCTCGTCCTGTCCACCGACCAGGTTCACGTATACGACCGGCACACCCGAACGACGAGCTTGCGCCGAGAGCAGCTCGAAACGTTCCTCGGCTTTGTCCATGTGGTAGGGGGAGGCGTTGATGTTGAGCAGGATCCGGGCTCCCGATTCGGCCTGACGGGTCGGCGGTCCGTCCGGCACCCAGATGTCCTCGCAGATAGAGATACCGACAGGAACCCCGGACACCGTCCAGATGCCCAATGGATCGGCACCTCGTACGAAATAGCGGTCTTCGTCGAACACCGCGTAGTTGGGGAGGAGCACCTTGTGATAGATGCCCTTGATCTTTCCTTCACACAGGATTGCGGCAGCGTTGGCGACTTCTCGCGGGACGGCGTCGTCGATCGTGTCTTCAGGGGTTGGATCGACGAACCCCACGATCGTCGCCGTCGATCCGGACTGCGTGGCGAGGGATCGCACCGCTTCCACGTTGCCCTCGACGAAGTCCCTGCGCATCACGAGATCCTCCGGGGGGTAGCCCGTCACAGCCAGCTCCGGCAACAGCAGCACATCAGCCTGACGCGATTCGGCCCAGGTCATCGCATCGGCGATTCGCCTTCTGTTCCCCTCGAGATCGCCGACCACGAGATCGATTTGGGCACCCGCGACCCGCAGGATGTCGGTCATGGCCGAAAGACTAGGGGATCAACCGGAGTTCCCCCTTCTCCAGGTCCCACATCCTTCGGTACCTGTCGTTGCGCGTCAGCAACTCCTCGTGGGTTCCCTGAGCGGCGATCTGGCCATCCTCCAACACGAGGATCTCGTCGACGTCTTGGAGTCCCTCCAGCCGGTGGGTGATCAGCAACGTGGTTCTGCCTCGGGTCGCCTCCATGAACACTTCCATGACCTTCGATGCGGTGGACTCGTCGAGGCCTGCGGTCGGTTCGTCGAGGATCAGAACCGGGAACTCGGTGAGCATCGCCCGCGCCAGAGCGATGCGTCGCTGCTCTCCGCCCGACACGAAGCCCGACCCGATCTCGGTGTCCAACCCTTCGGGAAGCGCGCCGAACCACTCTCCCAACCGAACCGCGTCGAGCGCCTCAACGAGCCGACCATTGCCGGCATCGGGATCACCGACACGTAGATTCTCGCCCAAACTCGCCTTGAACAGGTGGGCGTCATCGCTCACCACACCTACGACCTCACGAACGTCCTTGGAGAGGTATCTTCGTGTATCGATGCCGCCGATGCTGTAGATGCCACGATCGAGGTCCCTGAATCGGACGAGCACGTCGGCAATCGTGGTCTTGCCGGCCCCACTCCCACCAACCAAAGCGATCCGCCGCCCCACGTCCAGTCGGAGGTTCACACCTCGCAACACCTCGTCCTCACCGTAGCGAAGCCACGCATCGTTCAACACCAGACCAGCCGATGACGGGACGGCAACGGACTCGACCGGCTCGATCACGGCCGACGGCGCGTCGATCACCGTGAAGATCCGCCTGGCCGACTCCACGCTGGCGCCGAGATGCTGGAACGCCTCAGGCAGCCCGGCAACCGCTTCGAAGCTCGCCATCATCAGCACGACGACGACAGCCAGATTCACACCGGTGAGCACGCCTGACGCAACGGCAGGAATGGCGGCGGCGAGCGACAGGATGATCGCGACACCCGTCATCAACTGGACGGCGGCGTTGCCGACTCCCTCGAGCCACGAGGCAAAGCGTTCCCTACGACTCGTTCGATCCTGCACCTCATCCAGACGTCTCAGGAAATCGGCTTGCCGTCCATAGGCGATCACCTCTGCGGCACCGTTGGTGAGATCGACCACCGCGGTGGCCAGTGCCGCCCGGTCATCTGCCAGACGCTGATTGGCTGCTGCACCGAGCCGGTTCACCGCCAGCGGCACGGCAACGCCTGTGAATACGACAGTGGTCACGACGACCAATCCGACTGCCGGCATGAGCGCCCAGCCGATGGCGCCGGCGAGGACCGTGACGGGGATCGCGACGATCGGCGGCATGATCACCCTGATGAAGATCTGCTGGAGCGCGTCCACATCCCGCGTGACCCGCGTCAGCAGGTCACCGGATCGGAACCCTTCGAGACCCGAGGGCGCGAGCCGGATCACGGCACCGGCTATCCGCACTCGTAGGTCGGACAGCAGCCGGAAACTCAGATCGTGGGTAACCAACCGCTCCCCATATCGAGACCCTGCGCGGGCCAATGCGAAGAATCGAACGCCGACGATCGCGACCGTGAGGTCGAGGATCGGGGGTTGAAGAGCCGCTTTGGAGATCAGGTAGGCGGATGTGGTGAGGAGCCCGATGCTCGACGCAATCGTGACGAACCCGGCGCCACCTGCCACAGCCAAGCGAGCCCGATGGTTCGCCACGAGACCGAGGACACGGCGCCAGGTCATCGTCGTGGCCTTCCCACTTCGACCACTCGGCCTTGTTCCATGTGGACGACCAGATCTGAGTCGGCGGCAAGGACAGGGCGATGCACGACGGTCACGACCGTGCGATGCTCGGCGAGCAGGTCGAGTGACTCCCTGATGCTCTCCTGCGTGTCCATGTCCAGGTTGGCAGTAGGTTCGTCGACGATCAGCAATGGTGCGTCACGCACGAATGCCCTTGCGAGCGCGAGTCGGCGACGCTGACCGGCACTCAACAACACGCCTTTCTCCCCCACCTCCGCATCGAGCGTCGCCACGAAACCCTCCAAACCTGCTCGTTGGAGCGCCTCGACCACCTCGGCCCGTGACGCGCCGGCATTGCCGATGCGTACGTTGTCGCCGATCGTTCCGGCGAAGATGGTGGGATTCTGAGGGACCCAGGCGATCTGGCTACGCCATGCGCCAGAGTCGACTCCTGCGAGGTCGGCATTCCCGACGAGCACTCTCCCCGACGAGGGCTCGATGAATCGCAACAGCAACGAGACGACGGTGCTCTTGCCCGATCCACTACTCCCCACAATCGCGACCCGCCGGCCAGGTTCGATGCCGAACGACACACCATCGAGTGCAGGATCATCCCTCCCCGGGTATCGAACCGTGACGTTGTCGAACCGAATCGGAACGACTGCTGCTACGGGCAGCCCCCCACCGGGTGGTTCGGGCAAGTCGAGTACACCGAAGATCGAGTTTGCAGCCTCGATCCCTTCCTTCGCGGCGTGGAACTCGGCCCCGATCCGACGTAGGGGCAGGTATACCTCAGGGGCGAGGATGAGGATCCCGAGCCCGAATTCGAACTCGAGCGTCCCCGCCAGCAGCCGGAGCCCGATCGTGACAGCGACCAGAGCGGTACTCACCGCCGCGAGCAACTCCAACACCAACGCCGACAGGAACGCTATCCGCAGCGTGCCCATCGTCTCTGCTCTGTACTGCTCAGAAACATCTCTGATCGTCGACAGTCGCTCGGTAGCGCGTCCGAACACCTTTAGCGTGGCAATCCCTTCGAGGACATCGAGGAAGTAGCCGCCGAGCCGCTGCAAGGCGTTCCAGCGTCGTGAAGTGCGTCGGTCGGCCAGTGTGCCGATCAGCACCATGAACAGAGGAATGAGAGGGACCGTGACGATGAACACCGACGCAGACACCCAATCGAGGCGAGCGACCCAGACCACGATCACGATCGGAACCAGCGCTCCGAGCGCGAGCTGAGGCAGGTACCTGGCGAAGAACGGATCCAACGCATCCACACCATGCCCGACGGCGACGGCGAGTGCCCCCGCTCTCTCACGCCCCAGCCGCAGCGGTCCCATGCGAAGCAGCTTCTCGGCCAGCTCGCGGCGCAGCCCTGAGATGACCGTGCTCGCGCTGCGCTGAGCGAAGGCCGTGCGCAGCCAGCTGAGGAGAGCGCGAACAAGCACCGCCACAGCGAACAACGAGAGCGGCCCGGCGACTGCAGGAAGGTCGGCACCGTCCAGGAACACAGCGGCCACGATCTTCGCCAACGCCAGCGCCTGCACAACGATCGCTCCTGCCGCGAGCACACCAAACGCGACCGTCGACACGAGGTACGGCCGGGTCTCCCGGCCGTACCTCAGAAGTCGAGTTGTCGACGATTCAGTGGCTCTGCGCCGCGAGGTCATCACGTCCGATCCGCTTCCTGAACACCCAGTAGGTCCAACCCTGGTAGAGAAGCACGATAGGCGTGAAGATGATCGCGACGATGGTCATGACCTTCAATGTCATGTGAGACGCCGACGCGTTGAACACCGTGAGGCTGTATGCCTCAGAGAGGCTCGACGGCATCACGTTCGGATAGAGGGCGGTGAACATGTTCACGACCGTCAGCGCGATGGTTGCACCGGTGAACACGAACGCCCACCCGACGAACTTCTTGCCGACGAGCCACGGAACGGTGCCTATCAACGCCAGCACGGCGATCGGTACGACGCCCGGCACGATTTCGCCGGAGGCGTGCCCGACGTAGGTCCACACCAGGAACGTGATCATGAACACGAGCGAGATCCAGCCGAGGTTTCGGGCAACACCGCGCGCCCGGTCCTCCACGTCGCCATGCGTCTTGAGCGACAGGAACAGCGCGCCGTGCAACGTGAACAGTGACAGCGACGCGAGGCCCCCGATCAGCGCGTACGGGTTCAGGAGGTTCCAGAACCCACCGGCGTACTCGTGTGCCGCGTCGATCGGTACCCCCCGAACGATGTTGGCGAACCCGACCCCCCACAGCAATGCCGGGAGAAAGCTACCGACGAAGATCGCCCAGTCCCAGCGGCTGCGCCACGTGGGCCGCGTGTCCTTGCTCCGATACTCAAAGGCCACACCGCGAATGATGAGCGCTATGAGGATGAGGAACAGCGGCAGGTAGAAGCCGCTGAACAGGGTTGCGTACCACTCGGGAAACGCTGCGAAGGTCGCACCACCGGCTACAAGGAGCCACACCTCGTTGCCGTCCCACACGGGTCCGATCGAGTTGATGACAACCCGACGATCCACGTCGTCCTTGCCGATGAATGGCAGCAGGATGCCGACGCCGAAGTCGAACCCTTCGAGGAAGAAATACCCGATCCACAAGACCGCGATGAGCGTGAACCAGAGGGTGTTCAGATTCCAGATACCTTCCATGACCACCTCCTAGTACGCCAGCGACGACGTCGTCTCGACTGCTTCGTCCGGTCCTGCCTTCGCGTACTTCATCATGAGGTACACCTCGACCACGGCGAGCACACCGTAGAGGATCGTGAACCCGATCATGGACGTCCACACGAGTCCGGATCCCACTGTCGGCGATGCCGAATCCATAGTCTTGAGCACCCCGAACACCGCCCACGGTTGCCGTCCCATCTCGGTGAAGATCCAGCCGAGGCTGTTCGCGAGGAACGGAAGCGCGATGCCCCAAAGAGCGAGCTTGAGGAACCAGCTGGTCTCCATGCTGCGCTTCCTCAGCAACGCCCACAATGCGATCGCGATCATCAGGAATCCGAAGCCGACCATCAGTCGGAAGGACCAGTACGCAATGAAGACGTTCGGGATGTAGTTGCCCGATCCGTACTTCGCCGCCTCCGTCGCCTGAATGTCACTCATACCCTTCACCTCAGAGGTGAGATTGTTGTAGGCAAGGAGACTGAGCGCCCTCGGAATGATGATGTTGAAGCTGTTCCGACTGTTCTCGACATCGCCGATAGCAAACAGTGAGAAGCCTGCCGGTTGCTCGCTCTGCCAGAGAGCCTCTGCAGCGGCCATCTTCATCGGCTGCTCGGCGACCATCACCTGTCCCTGCAGGTGGCCGGTGAACGCGACCCCAAGGGAACCGACGAGCAGCGCCACTGCGGCGAACTTCGTCGAAGCCGTGAAGAAGTCGGGCTCGTTCTTGCGCAATAGATGCCAGGCGGATACGCCGAGAATGAGTGCTCCGCCGGTCGCCAGCGAAGCGAAGATCACGTGCGGAAACTCGGCCCACAATGCCTTGTTGGCAATCAGATCCAAGAAGCTCGTCAGTTCTGCTCGCCCGGTCTCCGCGTTGTAGGTGTAGCCGACGGGATTCTGCATCCACGAGTTGGCCAGCAGGATCCAGAAGGCCGACAAGATCGTCCCGATGGAGACCAGCCACATCGTGGCGGCATGCAACCGCGGTGATAGCTTGTTCCAGCCGAAGATCCACAGGCCGAGGAACGTTGACTCGAGGAAGAAGGCGAGGAGTCCCTCGATGGCCAGCGGTGCCCCGAAGATGTCCCCCACGAACCGGGAATACGCAGACCAGTTCATGCCGAACTGAAACTCCTGCACGATGCCAGTGGCTACGCCGAGTGCGAAGTTGATGAGGAACAGCTTCCCCCAGAACTTCGTCATGCGCAGATAGACCGGCTTCCTGGTGCGAACGTACGCGGTTTCGAGTACGGCCACGAGGAAGGCCATCCCGATGGTCACCGGTACGAAGAAGAAGTGGTAGACGGTGGTGATGCCGAACTGCCATCGGGCCAGCGTAACTGCACCCATAAGAGACCCCTTCGCTCGCGAGTCGCCTGGATTCTACGTCGTGATGATCAACCGCTGCCACCCGAACAGGCATCGCTATCGTCGGCGTGTGGAGTTCCCCGGAGACTGGCCACTGCAAGCTCAGCTCGCACCTGATGCCCTCGAACGGCTCGACGCCATCCTCGAGGCGAACCCAGAGCTTGCCGCCAAGGCACACGAGGACCCGTTGCTCACTCGTGGCGTCGTGGTCGCAGCGCGCGCCAGTAGGGCGATCACATCGTTCCTGATGGATCATCCGATCCCCTCGCTCAGTGGCCCGCCGACTCCCGAACCGGACGGGGCCGACCTGAATGCGGTGCGGCGGTTTGTGGAGGGTCGGTTGGTGCGTACCGCGGTGCGGGACCTGT
>CAZQMF010000016.1:0-31174 GCA_964594235.1 uncultured Acidimicrobiia bacterium | reverse complement strand
GATCGGGCGATGATCAATCGTTGGATCTCGCTGGTGCCCTCTCCGATCTCGAGGACCTTCGCATCCCGGTAGGCACGCGACACGGGCGACTCGTCCATGTACCCGGCAGCTCCGAAGATCTGTACGGCGTCTCGCGTCGCGCCAACGGCCGCCTCACTGGCGTAGAGTTTCGCCATCGAAGCCGCCTCCCTGTACGGTCGACCGGAGTCCCTCAGCCACGCGGCCTTGTAGGTGAGAAGGCGGGCTGCCTCCACAGCAACCGCCATGTCGGCCAGCTTGAACGCGATGGCCTGGTTCGCGCCTATGGGCCGTCCGAATGCCTCCCGTCCCTTCGCGTAGTCTGTTGCCTGATCGAGGCAGCCTTGAGCGACACCAACAGACATGGCAGCGATCGCGATGCGTCCATCATTCAAGATCTCGAGGAACTGGCGGAATCCCTTGCCCTTGTCGCCCAACAGGTTCGAGGCGGGCACTCTGCAGTCGTCGAACGAGAGACCATGGGTGTCGGAGGCCCTCCAACCCATCTTCTCGTAGGCCGGCTCCACCGTGAAGCCTGGGGTCCCAGACGGCACGATGATGGAGCTGATCTCGTCGGGCCCCGTGAGCACCGTCACGATCACCATCGACGTGATAGGCGTTCCCGAATTGGTGATGAACGCCTTCGACCCGTTGATCACCCACTCGTCTCCATCCAATTCGGCCCTGGTGCGGGTTCCGCCGGCATCGGAACCGGCGTCGGGTTCCGTGAGGCCGAATCCGGCGAGTGCCTCTCCACTCACGAGGTCGGGCAGCCACCGACGTTTCTGCTCGTCGGTGCCGAACGTGAACACCGGATTGGCGCCCAGGCCAACGCCGGCTTCGAGCGTGATGGCGACCGACTGATCAACCCGCGCGAGTTCCTCTATGGCGATGCAGAGCGACAAGAAGTCGGCGCCGGCCCCCCCGTACTCCTCGGGGAAGATCAACCCGAACAGGCCGAGCTTCCCCATTTCGCGAACGATGTCGGTCGGGAACGTGTGGGTGTGGTCCCACTCTTCGGCGTGTGGCGCGACTTCGCGTTCGGCGAACTCGCGGATGACTTTGCGGAACGCTCGATGTTCCTCGGAAAGCTCGAACTCCATGGCTCCTCCTCAGGAGCACTCTACGACACCGACCACTGGTCAAGTCGGGTCGGGATCTTCCTGTTCGATAGGGCGTTCGTGTGCTACCCACGCGCGGGCCCCGGCGAAGACGCCGATGGCCGCCGGGATCCAATACGCGATCACCCGATAGACAAGCACCGGACCCAGGCTCACCGAAGGTGACACACCGAACAGCACGAGCACCCCGACTAGGCCTGCCTCCACTACGCCGAGGCCACCGGGGGATCCGGGCAACCCGCCGACGAGATGGGCCACGCCGAACGTGACGATTCCCCTCACGGGCGTCAACGTGATGCCGAGCGCGTAGAAAGCCAGCGCCATCGATCCGACCTCCGTGGAAAGCCGGACCACCAACAATCCGAGTTCCGGAAACGTGACGCGGCGATCAACCGCGGTCGGGCCGATCAGTTCACGAAGTCGGTCGGGAAGCCGTCTCGTCAACGATCCCAGCCAACGGGGTCCACCCAGCAGCAGTGCCCCGACCCCGACACCGGCTGCGCCGATCATCACCACTCCGGCCTGAAGAACGACCCCGGAACCATGGGCATGGAGCACGAGAATCCCGCTTCCGGTGACCACGAGGAGCCCCCCGTAGTAGAGGACCGTCGTGCGTAGCGCTGCACCGGCGGTTCCGGTGACACGATCCCGGACCGTCCAGGCCATGGCTGCCGGTGTGAACGCCCCGCCGGCAGGGATGAGGCGAGCAACACCACCTGCGACCAGAGCGGCCCGTACCGCGTCGACGAGACGGAGACGAAGACCGCCGGTCACCACCGCCTCTTCGAACATGGCACCGAACGCAAGCTTCGCCACCATCTCCGACAGGAACGCGACCGCAAGCAGCCCGAGCGACTGGATATCGACGGGTGGAAGCTTGGCTCGCTCACCGAGGAACCGGCCCACCGCCATGTAGATGACGAGGCCGAGCAAAAGGAAGACCAGCACGCCACGGCCGCCAAGAAGATTCCGCATGAAGCGCGATGATCGCGAGGCATCGTCGTTCACGCGGATCCTCCCACGAGACGGTCAGACTGCTCGTCGCATCTCTCGGCGGAGTAGGCGACGCTGAGTCCCCGACATTCCTCCCCACACCCCTGCGTCCATACGCATGGTGAGTGCGTAGGCAAGGCACTTGTCTCGAACCACACAGCCTGCACAGATCGCCCTCGCTCGTCGGTCCGGCATACCTTCTGTCGGAAAGAATATGTTGGGATCCATGCCGATGCAGGCTGCCTCATGCCGCCAGTCCCCGGCGAGATCGAAAACCGGATCCATAGGTGACCCCCGATCCTCAACTCGAATGATACCCGGACGGTTCTCTATGTAGCCTCGGGATATGCGTATCCCTGATTACATGGGCGGAGGGCTCGTGAATCTGGCGGCCGAACTGGAACAACGATTGACGGGTCGGTCACCGTCGCCGGCACTCCACGCCCACCTCGCAGCCCACATTCCCGACGCCGACAGCTATGTGCTCGTCTTGATCGACGGACTGGGAAACCACCAGCTCGACCATCCAGAGGCCCTCCCGCTCCGAGATTCGTGTGTCGCGGCACTCGACGCATCGTTCTCGACCCAGACGACCGTGAACACCTCGACCCTCGCGACCGGACTCCCCCCATCACAACACGGGCTGATTTCCTACCAGCTTCGACTCGGCACGCAGGTGCTCAACACGATCTACTGGTTCACCGAAGATGGAACGACGTCACTCGAAGATCCGGGCCTCTTCCTTCCGTCACCCAACCTCGCGGAACGCCTGACTGCGGCCGGATGTCGGGTCGTCGCAGCCGAACCCGGCGCGTTCGTGGGAAGCCCGCTCGATCGGATGTTGTTTCGAGGCGCGACGGTCCAAGGCACCGACAGCGACACAAACGGGATCGAACTCGCCCTGAACGCCTCTCGTACACCCGGGACGCTGGTCCTCCTCTACCTGCCACACATCGACGCGGCCGCCCACGCGCAGGGTCAGGAATCGGCTCTCTACACAGACGCGATGCGACAAGTCACCGACACGTGGGAACGGCTGGTCGATCGCCTCCCCACTGGAGTCGCGGTCGTCGGCACCGCCGACCATGGTCATGTCGACATCGCCGCGAGTAACCGAGTCGCGCTTCCCCGCACCGAGACGCTCATTCTCTCTGGTGACAACCGGGTCGTGTATGTGAGCGGATCGCCGGCCGAGGCGGTCTCCTTCGCCGAATCGCTCCCGGCCACATGGGTGCCAACGGAGGATGCGGAGGGTCTGTGGGGACCAGGGCCCTTCCATGCAGAGTTTGCGGCGCGTCTTCCCGATGGATTGCTCTTCGCCGACGATGGGTACGCGTTGGTGCCTGCTGGAACGGTCGACGAGATGGTCGGTCACCACGGTGGTGTGACCGAAGCCGAGCTTCGAGTGCCGATTCTGGTTTCCGAATCCGTCACCTAACCTCCTACACATGGCACACGAGCATCTCAAAGAAGCAGTCGACTCTCATTTCGAAACCATCCGTAGTGAACTCGAGCACCTTGCGGCGATCCCGTCGGTGAGCGCTGCCGGGTTCGACCCGGAGGGCGTTCACGATTCGGCCGAGTACGTCGCGAACCTCCTGACCAAGGTAGGTTTCCCGGATGTGCGCATCCTGGAGCTTCGCGGCGCCCATCCAGCGGTGTACGCCAACTACCCGGCGCCCGAAGGCGCACCGACGGTCCTCCTCTACGCACATCACGACGTGCAGCCGGCGGGTGAAGGGTGGAGTTCGCCTCCTTTCGAGCCGATAGAACGCAGCGGTCGTGTCTACGCTCGAGGCATCGCGGACGACAAGTCAGGCGTGCTGATGCATGTCGGGGCGATGCTCGCCCACGGAGGCACGCCTCCCGTGGGAGTGAAGGTCGTCGTCGAGGGCGAAGAAGAGATCGGATCATTGCACCTCAATGACTTCCTAGACGCACACAAGGATCTGTTCACAGCGGACGTGATCGTCATTGGCGACTCCGGCAACTGGAAGGTGGGTGTTCCTGCCCTCACGACCTCCTTGAGGGGTCTCGTGGACTGCATCATCGAGGTGAGAACGGCCGACCGAGCGCTTCACAGCGGCGAGTTCGGTGGGCCCATGCCCGATGCGCTGACGGTCCTCAGTCGAGTGCTCGCGACGCTGCACAACGACGACGGCACGGTGGCGATCCCAGGGCTCGTGTCATCGGACGAGGCCGACCCCCTCGATCTCACCGAGACTGAGTTCCGGGCACAGACCGGCGCGGTCGATTCCCTCACACTGATCGCTCAGGGAAGCCTGACGTCCCGGCTCTGGACGATGCCCGCCGTATCCGTGCTTGCGATCGACGCACCCTCTGTCGATCAGGCGATCAACGCGCTCGTTCCCACCGCACGCGCGAAGGTGAGTCTCAGGCTGGCGCCAGGGCAGGATCCTGCTGCCGCCATGGACGCCCTCGTCGACCATCTGGAGGCACACGTGCCCTGGGGAGCCGAAGTGACACTCACCCGGGGCACGTCCGGACAGGCGTTCGCTCTCGTCACCGATGGACCCCTCTTCGACACCTTCCGCTCCGCGATGCGCGAGGCATGGGGAACCGAGCCGGTCAACATGGGTGTGGGCGGATCGATCCCGTTCGTCGCGGCGTTCTCGAAGGCCTACCCGGATGCGACGATCGTGCTGACAGGCGTGCAGGAACCGGAGAGCCGCATCCACGCGGCCGACGAGAGCCTCGATCTTGAAGAGCTGCGGAAAGCAGTGCTGGCCGAGGCGATCGTGCTGGAAGAGCTTGCGTAGCCCAACGGCTACGCGGTCATCAGTCGTCAGTCTTGAGTAGGAACGCGACCAAAGCCGCAACAATACCGCGGGGCGGAAATCCTACCGAACACTGACAACCGAAAACCGCGCTGTGTCCCAAGCCACAGCGCTACTGCGCGCCCGGGAATCCCCTGCGCCGCCACACTTCGTACACGACGATCGACACGGCGTTGGCGAGATTCAGGCTCCGTCTGTCAGGCAGCATCGGAATCCTGAGCACCTCGTCTGCGGAGTCGAGCACCTCGTCGGGGAGGCCGACCGACTCGGGTCCGAACAGCAACGCGTCCTTGTCTCCGTACGGCACGTCCGTATAGCGAACCGCACCGGCACCCGAAAACGCCAGCACTCGCTCTGGCTGCAGCTCGGTGAGGCAGGTGTCGAGATCCGGGTAGACGGCAACGTCGGCCCAGTCCCGGTAATCGAGACCCGCTCTCCGCAGGCGAGACTCGTCGAGGCTGAACCCGAGCGGCTCGATCAAATGCAGCCGGATTCCCGTCACGGCACTGACACGCATGAGGTTGCCCGTGTTCTGGGGAATCTCGGGCCGGAACAGGACGACGTCGATCATCAGAACAGCGTCGGCCGGTCCGACTCCAGACCGCGCAGCTCGTCGTAGTCGACTTCGACGATGTCGATTCCTCTCGCCTCGGCGAGCACCCTTGCCTGTGGCTTCACTACCTGCGCGACGAACATGCCCCGAACCGATCCCAGCCTGGGGTCTTCGCGGAGGCGCTCGAGGTACCGAGTGAGCTGTTCGACCCCGTCGATCTCACCTCGCCGCTTGATCTCCACCGCCACGGCGTCGCCGTTGCTGTCCGAGCAGAGCAGATCGACCGGACCGATATCGGTTGGGTACTCCCTGCGGATCAGTGCGAGGCCCTCCTCCAGTGCCCAAGGACGCTCGGCGAGCAGCGCCTGGAGATGGCGCTCGACGCCGTCCTTCTCCAGCCCCGGATCCTCCCCCATCTCGTGCACCGTGTCGGCAAGCACCTCCTCGAGAGTGATGGTCAGCCGCTCACCTTTCGGATTCGTGACGACCCACGTGTCCGTACCCTCGTCGAGATGGTTCGGTGCATTCATCCAGTTGAGTGGCTTGTAGGCTCCGCCATCGGCGTGAATCGCCACGCACCCGTCGGCCTTCACCATGATGAGACGAACCGCCGACGGAAGGTGGGCGGTGAGCCGCCCCTGGTAGTCGACGCTGCACCGGGCGATCATCAGCCGCATGGGCGCGCAGGGTAGTAGAGACCCCGTCCCAACGACTTGGTGCGACTTCGAGATTCAGCTCTTGTCGACCGTCACGTAGACACAGACGGAGTCCATCTCTCCGCTCTCCGACGAACACGTCTGGACACCGATCGTGGTGGAGTCGGATGCCCACGTCTGGCTTTTCACACCTCCCGCGGTGACCGTCATTGGCTCGTACTCGTCCCCAGAGTTGTCGACCCAGTTCTGGAACGAGGCGACGATGTCGTCGAAATTGCCTCCCTCATACTGGACCATCACGCTGGCCCCGGTCGACGCCTCCGTTGAGACCATCACCGTGCCACCGGAGGGAAACGATACGTCGATGGAGTCGGGAATCTCCCCACCCCCGTAGGTGGCGGACCCTTCACTCGTCTCAATCTTGACGGTACCCCCGTTGTCGGAGAGATCGACGTTCGCGTCCCCTCCGCTCGCGTTCTCGATGGCCTTCTCCGTTACCTTCTCGGCGGCTTTCGCGCATCCGGTCAATGGAACGACCAGCAGCACCGCAAGCCAGATCATCATCGCCTTCCTCATGGTTCCTCCCGGATTCCAGCCACCCATACCCACACCTCACCCTAGACCCTTCGCCACCACTCATGTACCCGGCTGGTAGCGTCGCCGAGTTATGACGGACATCGGAGTACTCGAACGGATTCAGGATCGAGTGCTATGGCTCGCTATGCGGTCGATCTACGAGGCCAATCTCGGCGACCACGAGATCAAGGTTGGGGGACACCCTGCCTCGAGCGCATCGATGGTGTCGCTGACCACGGCCCTCTGGTTCGGTCATCTCGACGAGCACGACGTCGTCAGCGTCAAGCCACACGGTGCACCGGTTCTGCATGCGATCCAGTACCTCCTCGGCGTCATCGATGAACCAAAACTGAGGAGCCTTCGTCGTCTGCACGGCCTCCAGCCCTACCCGAGCCGAGTCAAGGATCCAGGACCACCGGACTTCACCACCGGTTCGGTGGGGCTTGGCTCGATCGCACCACTGTTCTCCGCCCTGGCGACCGACTGGGTTCGCTCCAACCTCGGGAACGTTCCGACCGGCAGATTCATCACCATCCTCGGCGACGCAGAACTCGACGAGGGATCCGTGTGGGAAGCGCTCCACGAGCCCCTCGTCGGCGACCTCGATCGCGTCATGTGGATCGTCGACATCAACCGGCAATCGTTGGACCGATTCATCCCACGCAGGACCGCCGCCCGCACCGGTCGCATGTTCGAAGCTGCGGGCTGGACGGTGATCGACGTGCCATTCGGTTCACGACTCGATCCTCCGGCACAGACGGCCTTGCGGAAACTCATGGATACGCGTCCGGAGCTGGTGCTGCCCCACCTCTCACAGGGAACAGACCGCCTGCGCGACGAGCTCGTCGCGATCGATCCCGACGCGTTCTCATCCACGTCCCCAACCGACCTCTACGGTGCACTCGTCGAATCGGGAGGGCACGATCTCGAGGCGCTCCTCGACGCCTTCAGTCGAGCCGACCGGACCCCTGGCCCGGTCGTGATCCTCGCCCATACGATCAAGGGGTGGCGGCTCCCCGTGGCAGGCACACAGCTCAACCACGCGGCGTTGTTGAGCGAGCAACAGATGGCCGAGTTGCGGTCTGCCCTCGGTGTCGACGGCGACTGGGATCGGTTCCCTCCAGGAACTCCCGAAGCCGACCTGTGCGCGGCCGTCGCCGAGCGCGTCGGCAAGGCGGCATCGACTCCCGAGCGACTTCCCCCACCGGTGCCGATTGCCCGACCAACCACATCGGGGACCGTCTCAACGCAGCAGGCGCTCGGCCGACTCCTCACCCGCTACGCCGACGACCCCGGCATCGGATCGAGGATCATCACGGCCAGTCCGGATGTCGCAGTCAGCACGAATCTCGGTGGATGGATCAACAAGGTCGGTGTGTTCTCCCCATCGGACACCTTCGCCGTCGATGGGGAGGTGCTCCATTGGGACCTCGGCGGAAGTGGGCAACACATCGAGCTCGGCATCTCCGAGATCAACCTGTTCATACTTCTCGGACAACTCGGCCTCCAGCCGGCGAACAAGCGGCTCATCCCGATTGGCACGCTCTACGACCCGTTCGTGCTCAGAGGTCTCGACGCCTTCATCTACAGCCTCTACGCAGGTGCCGATTTCATCGTCATCGGAACGCCCAGTGGCATCACCCTGTCCTACGAAGGGGGCTCCCACCAGTCGTTCGCGACGCCCTCGGTCGGCATCGAGCTGCCCCGTCTCACAGCGTACGAACCTGCGTTCGCCGCTGACACGAGTTGGACCCTCGAACGAGCGATCGCCTCTGTTGCGACCCCCGACGAATCGGGATCCTTCTACCTCAGGCTGTCGACCCGCCCGGTCCCTCAGGAGCTTCTGACCGAGGCAATGGAGCGACTCGGCGAAGAGACACTTCGCGAACACGTCATCGCGGGAGGCTACGTGCTTCATGAGTCGACCGTCGATGGGCCGCCCGTCATCGTCTTCGTTGCGGGACCTCCCGTCGTCGAGGTCATTCAGGCTGCCCGCGAGCTCGAACACGATGAAGGAATCCAGGTCCACGTCGTTGGAGTGACCAGCACCGACCTGCTCTTTCGCGAGTGGCACCGGGCGACTACGACCACCGACGAGGGGCGCTTCCCGAAACCCCCAGCGCACCTCGCCAGACTCGTCCCAGCTCGACTTCGCGGTGCTCCCATCCTCACGGTGCACGACGCGTCACCCCACGCGATGGCGTGGCTCGGATCGGTGTTCGGAGCGAAAGTCCATGCACTGGGGCCGGTCACGTTCGGCGAAGCCGGCAGCATATCGGACCTCTACGATGCACACAGGTTGTCGGTCGCGACAATCGTGAACGCAGCGATCGGCGCCTTGGGAGAGATCTCATGAAGTTCGATGCCATCGGCGTCGTCGTCAAAGACATGGCGAGAACGCTTGCCTTCTACCGTCTCCTCGGCGTGGAATTCCCGCAAGACGCCGACGCGAGTGGCCACGTCGAAACGATGCTTCCGGGCGGGATACGCCTGATGTTCGACTCGGAAGACGTCATGCGGAGCTTCGACGAGGGATGGTCACCACCGGCCAGACCAGGACCTATGAGCTTCGCCTTTCTCTGTGACCGATCGGACGATGTCGACGTGACGTTCGAAAGACTCGTCGGGCACGGCTACGAGGCAGTCGTGGCCCCATTCGACGCGTTCTGGGGGCAGCGGTACGCAACGGTCCATGATCCCGATGGCAACGCAGTAGACCTGTTTGCGCCTCTTGCTGATCGCGAAGACTGACCCGACGCAACGTCGGAAACGTCTTCTACAATGGCGCCGCAGAGAGATCTGATGACCGCGCACGAGGAACCGGAGCCTCAACCAGGGATGCAGCGGCCTATGGACAGCCTCTCGAGCCCGTCGGCAAGGGGCGAACGGCCCGGACGCAGGTCCGGGCCGTCCCGCGTCGTCAGCTGACGGCGCACAGCTGACAGCTCGCATCCCCTGAACGCGTTCTCTCACGCACGAGATACGGCGAGCGCAGCTCGTCCTGCGGGGTACGCTGTTCGATGAGAGGAGGAAGTCCATGGTCATCGCTGTCGGAACCGAGAAAGGTGCGTGGTTTTTCGACCCTGTGGAGCGTCACCTCGATGGTCCCGTCCTGCCGGGATGGAAGGTGACAGCCTTCACCGAAACTGCCGCAGGAGACTACCTCCTCGCAACGGCGTCGAACTGGTTCGGCGCATCGATCCACCGGTCCGCCAATCTCACCGGCTGGGCACAGACGGACGAGAGCCCCTCGTGGCCCGAAGGTGGAGACCGGAGCCTGACCCAGATCTGGACGTTCGCCCGACATGGAGGTCGTCTGTACGCGGGTGTCGACCAGGCGGGTCTGTTCGTGAGCGACGACAACGGCGGCTCCTGGCAGCCTGTTGACGGTATCAACGAGCACCGCACACGCGCCGCGTGGCAACCCGGGTTCGGTGGTCTGGCGCTGCACAGCATCGTGATCGATCCCGACAACGCCGATCACATCTGGATCGGGATCTCCGCGGCCGGTGTCTTCCGCTCGGAGGATGGCGGCGCCACGTGGACACCGGCCAACGCCGGAGTGACGAAGACTGCGGCCTCCGAGGAGTTCGACGACATCGGCTACTGCGTGCACAAGATCGTGCTTGATCCCGACGACTCGAACCGGCTCTACCGCCAAGACCACCGCGGTGTCTACCGATCGTCAGATGGAGGTCGGAGCTGGGACCATGCCGAGGACGGCCTCCCGAGCTCATTCGGGTTTCCCATGGTGATCGATCGATCTACGAAGACGCTCTTCATCGTTCCCCTCGCCAGCGATGAACGTCGACTGCCCGTGGACGGGCGGTTCCGGGTGTATCGCTCGACGAACCGGTCCGGCAGCTGGGAGGTATCCGGAACGGGTCAACCCGACGTGCCCACCTACACACAGGTGCTGCGGGGTGCCATGGACACGGATGACAACGGAGCGGTGGTCTACGGCACCACGGCAGGTTCACTCGGGCTCACCCTGGACAGTGGGGACTCGTGGGAGACATTGCCGTGGACACTTCCGCGCATCCTTGCCGTGAGCTCCCTACAGGTCTGATGGCGTCGGTTCAGGTACGCCTCCCGTCGCTCCTCGAGCCGATCACCGGAATACGATCGCTGACGGTCGATGCGTCGACGGCGAAGGGCGCTATCTCGGCGCTTCTCGAGTCACAGCCGGGTCTCAAGGTGCACTTGTACGACGAGCGGGGGAACCTCAGACCCCACGTTCGGCTGTTCTGGAACGACAGGGACTTCGCGTGGCTCGACGATGAGGCGACCGCCCGCGACGGTGACATCCTCACGGTCATGCAGGCCGTATCCGGCGGCTAGGAGGCTCGCTTCGCGAGCCGCCTTCAGTCTTCGGTTCTCGGTTCTCGGTTTTCGGTAGAGCAATCGCCCTGCGGTCTCGCACCCTTCGAGGTCGCGTGCTGAAAGCTGAAGACTGAAGACTGATGACTGATGACTGGCGAGTGCAGCTCGCCTATTCCATCGCCTTTGTCGGGAGTTGCAGGATGTAGGCGCTGATCCCAACGGCGAGGAGCCCGAGACCGATCCTCACGCCGATGTGTTCGATCACCCAGACGATCGAGATGGTGAACGTCACCGTGATCGCGATGAGCGCCACGGCCTTTGCTCGAACACTGAACCCGAGTCCGGCTCTCCAATCTCTGATGAGTGGACCGAACAGCCGGTGGTGCACCAGCCATGCGTCGAAGCGCTCAGACGACCGGGCGAAGAAGAACCCCGCCAAGATGATCGGAAACGTCGTCGGGATCAGGGGCAGGATCGTGCCCACCGTCCCTAGCGCCAGAAAAAAGACCCCGAGAACGAGGTAGAGCGCTCGCACGAGACGGCTTCGGTGTACCACTCGGCAACTCTATCCACGCTCGCTCGCTACGCCCCTGCCCGAAGTATGAGGACTGGTCCGTGTTCACTACTCTGCCGTCCATGGCCGACCCGGAACGCGTTCATCGAACCTGGCTTCACTCAGGACGAGTCTTCCCCAGAGTGTTCATCTCCCCGGTGCTGGAGTTCATGCAGCTCGAGGCGTCATCGGGCGCCGTCATGCTCGTCGCAGCACTCGTCGCCATCATCTGGGCGAACCTCCCTGGTGGTGAGAGCTACGAACGATTCTGGGAAATCGCCGTCAACTTGCACATCGGTGGGTTCGCTCTCAACGAGACACTCAGGGAGGTTGTCAACGACGGTCTGATGACCATCTTCTTCTTCGTCGTCGGGCTCGAGATCAAACGCGAGTTGGCTGTCGGTGAGCTGAGAGACCGCAAGGCGGCCGGCCTCCCGGTCGTCGCCGCTCTCGGCGGCATGATCTTCCCGGCGCTGATCTACCTGGCCTTCGTGCACGACCTCGGTCCGTCTGCCATCCGAGGCTGGGGAGTTCCGGTTGCAACCGACATTGCGTTCTCGGTCGGTGTGCTCGCGCTCGTCTCCAAACGGGTTCCTCTCGGCGCGAAGCTGTTCCTGCTCACCCTCGCCATCGCCGACGATATCGGCGGCATCATCGTGATCGCCATCTTCTACACACAGAACCTCGCCATCTTCTATCTCCTCGGTGCCGTTGCCCTGTTCGGGTTCGTCAAGATCGCGGAACGGGCCGGCATTCGTGCATCTGGGTTCTACTGGGCCGTAGGAATCGTCATCTGGTACTTCATGCTCGAGTCGGGCGTCCACCCGACACTCACAGGCGTGTTCCTCGGATTGCTGACGCCTGCGATCGCCATGTACTCCGACAAGGCGTACTACGACAAGACCGAATACCTACTCAAGGCCTACGGTCCAGAAGAGACCTCACGCCACTCACAAGCTCGTGCAGATCACGGCGCCAGGCAGGTAGCTTCCATCGCGTCTGAGTCGATCCCACCGCTGAACAGACTCGAGCACGCGCTCGCCCCGTGGAGCTCGTTCTTCGTGATTCCGGTATTCGCCCTCGCGAATGCGGGCGTTCGGTTTGCCGGTGTCAATCTCTTGGCCGAACTGACGAGCAAGGTGACCCTCGGCGTCGGAATCGGCCTTCTCGTCGGCAAGTTCGTCGGAGTGTCCCTGTTCACCGCCGGTGCAGTCAAACTGGGTATCGGAAAGCTGCCCAAGAACACCACATGGCACCACCTCTTCGGGGTGGCGCTGCTCGCAGGGGTCGGCTTCACCGTTGCCCTGTTCATCGCGACACTCGCGTTCACCGACATCCAGCACATCGACAAGGCGAAGACCGGCATCTTCGCCGGTTCGCTCCTGGCGGGCCTGCTCGGCTACGCGTACCTGCGATTCTTCACCAAACCGATCGAGACCGACCAGCTCGGCGAGTGACCCTCTACACGCCCCCGGCTCATCGGGTATGGTCGATATATGGGAGATTGGGCGAACTCACGACGTACGTATGGACGCGGGACCATCGATCGCATACCCCAACTGCGCTCCTGGAGCGAGGAGCAACGGAGGACCCTCCAACTCCTGACACACGTGTTTCCTTTCCGGGTCAACGCGTACCAACTCGAGCTGATCGACTGGTCCAAGGTTCCCGACGACCCCATCTTCAGGCTGGTCTTCCCACAGCCCGAAATGCTGGACTCGGCCACCCTCGAACGACTGGACATCCTGACCGGTGACGCCCTCCGCGCCGAGGTGCAGAAGATCCACCACTCGCTCAACCCCCATCCTGCCGGCCAGCTCGACCTCAACGCGGCCGTCCTCGATGATGCACCGCTTCCCGGCATCCAGCACAAGTACCGGCAAACCGTCCTGTTCTTCCCCAAGCGAGGCCAGACCTGCCCCGCATACTGCACCTACTGCTTCCGATGGCCGCAGTTCGTCGGGGACGAACGCATCGTCTCCTCGGACATTGGGCCGCTCATCCGCTACCTGAACAATCATCCCAGTGTGACCGATCTGCTCATCACCGGAGGTGATCCGATGGTGATGCGGGCTCCCGTCCTCTCGCGTTACCTGCAACCGATCCTCGACGCTCGGCCTGGCGGGCTGACCACCATCCGCATCGGCACGAAAATCCCGGCGTCGCGGCCGCACCGATTCGTCACCGATGACGATGCCGACGAACTGATGCGCCTGCTCGAGTCGGTCGCCGACCACGGCTTCCACCTCGCAGTGATGACCCACTACACCCATCCGCGAGAGCTATCCACGCCGGTCGCCGAGGAGGCAGTCCGGCGCATCCGTGACACCGGGGCCGTCGTGCGATCACAGTCGCCGGTCGCCCGTCACATCAATGACGACCCACAGGTGTGGGCGAACATGTGGCGAAGACAGGTGCAACTCGGCATCGTTCCCTACTACATGTTTGTGATCAGGAACACGGGCGCCCGCGGCTACTTCGAGCTACCGCTGGCGGAGACCCATCGAATCTTCACCGAGGCGTACCGGCAGGTGTCGGGCCTCGGCAGGACCGTCAGAGGACCGGTGATGTCGACATCACCCGGCAAGATGCTCATCCAAGGCATGCCCACCGTCGGACAGCACCGCGTGTTCTCGCTCTCGTTCCTGCAGGCACGTGATCCGTCGTGGGTCGGGCGCACGTTCTTCGCCCGATACGACCCCCACGCGACGTGGGTCGACGATCTCGAACCTCTCGACGCTCCCTTCTTCTTCCTCCGACCCCGAACCGAACGGCCACACCACCCACGCCCGCCAAGGAGGCTCGCATGGACGGACAGACCATCACGTGTGTCGACTGTGGAGGAACCGCACACCTGATCTCGGAGCCGCCCGAAGAGGGCTTCCAGGCGGGTGACATCCTCGTCTACCGGTGCGCAGACTGCCTCGACCGCTGGGACATCGTGTATGAGGAGCAAGATGACTGAGGAAGGGACCCTTCATCAGTCATCAGTCTTCAGTCATCAGTTCGCGACCACATCCGCTGAACGGCGACCGGTCGTTTCCTCCCCCAGGGAGCGCAGCGACCGTTAGGTGGACTCGGCCAAAGGCCGAGGACGGAGCGGGCCGTCCCCGTTTCCTCCCCTCGCGAGCGAAGCGAGTGGTTCTCTCCCCCCAGCGAAGCCTGAGGCTGAGCGTTGGGGGGAGCCGGAGGGGGGCCGGGCGCAGCCCGGAATGGGGGAGGTGGACTCGGCCAAAGGCCGAGGACGGAGGGGGCCGTCCCCAACAACCTAGCCCGCTCGCGACCCTCCAGGGCACGATACGAGGTACGAGGTACCAGGTACGGCTCGCTGCGCGAGTATTGCTGGAGAACGGCGACTGTCAGCTGTCGACTGTCAGGCCAGATGAAGCCTCCGGTACTCGATCTTGGGGCACCGGTCCATGACGACCTGCAAGCCGGCTGCACGTGCCCTGGATGCAGCCGCTTCGTCGATCACGCCCAGCTGCATCCACACGGCGCTCGCTCCGATCGCCAGTGCCTCATCCACGTGCGGTCCGGGTTCTCGTCTGAAGATGTCGACGACGTCGATCCGACCAGGAATCGATGCCAGATCCGGATACGCCCGCACGCCGAGTACCTCGTCGATGGTCGGGTTCACCGGAACGATCTCGAACCCGAGGTCCTGAAGGAACGCCGCTACGTCGTGACTCGCCCTGTCAGGTCTGGGCGACAGTCCAACGACGGCCCACCGTCCGCGGGGAGTGAGTAGGCGGCGAATCAGATCATCTGTGGCCATCGGGCACAGCGTAGGCGCCGGACGAGGCGCGTGTGGGAGCACCACCGCGCGCAGCGATCACGACTGATCCTGCTGCGAATCCAAGTGACGCGAGTGCCTCCCACCAGACCACGATGTCGCTCGTACACTCCTCGCTCCGCACCTCGCCACCGGACAGAACGCTCGAGACAACGGTTCCCGAGGTTCCTTGCCACAGCCATCCGCCTCCCGTCGCAACCGACGTCTCCGCCGTGCCATCGGAGTAGAAGCGAGTGCACCTCGGGTCCTGGTGGAGAAAGAGAGAGACGAATGCACAGGCCGCGACGATCACGATCGTCGACCAGAGCACCGTCTCCCGCCAGACGGTCCGCACGGGGCGGGGCCAACGGGAGAACGCGCTGATCCAGAGCACGGCCGGAACCACCATGACGAGGCCGAGCACCGACAGCGTGAACGGGCCGGCGACGAGTGCCACTGCTGCAGCGGCCGGCAACAACCTCGGTCTCCCCCGCAGAGCCAGCAGGGCGACTGTCGGCGAGATGGAGAAGAGCCCGGCCACCGCCACTGCTCTGGCAACTCCCCAAAGGTTCGCAGGCACTCGAGGAGAGTCGTTCACGAGTGCGAGGATCAGCGCTCCCAGTGCCATGACATAGCCGATGACGATGGCGTACCTGGCGAGTTTGCGGGCCGACTCAACCTGCTGCAACGTACCCATCATCGACCTCCACAAATCGGACCGGACCAGTTCCAGAAGTCGACCGCCCGCACGACTACCACGGGAGGTGCGGCATCGTGCACGAACTGTCTGACGAGATCGGTTGGGCCTGTCACCACCATCGACACCACCCCCGGGTTCGAACCGGCCAGGTACTCACGAGCATGCTCGACGTCGGCGGGAGAGGCTCCTCCAAACCGACCGATCGCGTCGACGAACTCGGTTCTCGACACCAGATTGTCCATCGCTCGCCTCACCTGATCCAAGGCATGGGTGATGCTTGGTTCCACAAGTGGATCGAGCGAGCCAGCCGATCCCATCGAGAACCCGCCCCAACCGAACCGAGCGTTCGGAGGATCCACCGAACACGTTCCGTACCCCAGATAGCCAGGCATGTCTTCTGCCCCGAAACCGGCCACCAGGCCTGTCGAACCGGGTCCGGTCGGGAACCCGGCCCAGATGACCGACACGTCGGAGTGTGCATCCATCAGCGCCTGTGCGTCGGCGATGTCAATCGCCTGAAGCCAACCCAGCTCGACGGTCGCCACGGTCCCCGGCGGCAGGTGCTCCAGGCTCGCTTCCGTGCCCCGATCTTCCTGAACCTGCGAAACAAGAGGACCGCCGTGCTCTCCCGAGAAGCTCCACGGGCCAAGCCGGGATTGGACCACACCCAGATCTTCTGTACTGCCTCCCACCCGGAGGACCGTCGGGATGTCGAAAGAACGAGAAATCAGTCCTGCACTCGACCGCCACTCGGTGATCTCCGCACCGGGTTGAAGCATGACTGCGAGGTCCCACGTCGCCATCAAGGCAGCATCGGGTCGATCCCCGCGATCGACCACGATCGGGACCGCGACGAACGAAGACAGCGCCCACACGGCGACCACCCCGATCAGAATCCACGCAGCGAGGTCGAACGCGACCCTCGCCAGTCCCCTCCGTGCCGCCCGCCTGAATCGGTCATCTTCCCACGTGCCAACGCGCATCGCCTCCGTGCTGAACCGGATCGGCTCCACGCCTTCGATCAACGCACGACACGCGGCGCACTCGCTGAGATGCGCCAAAACTGCATCCCTCGTCTCCGGCTCCAGTGTGCCGTCGACATACCCCTCGAGAAGGTCACGGGCGATGTTGTGTTCCATCACTCACTCTCCTCATATCGAGCGCGGAATCCGGCCCGCGCTCGGTGGATCAAGACTTTTGTTGCCCCCAGGCTCTTGCCCAGCGTTTCCGCAACCTCGTCATAGGAGAGACCAACCATGTCACGAAGCAGCAGGGCCGACCGCTGTGCCTCCGGCAACGTCACCAAGACACTCCGTACAGCATCGATCTCGGCGACATCGGGATCGTCATGGCCTTCTTCGACCTCGATGGCCGGCATCTCCTTCCTTCGCCGATTGTCATCCAGGAAGGTCGACCGGGCGATCGCACACAGCCACGATCTCGGGCTTCCTCCTCGATAGCCTCCGAGAGCACGCGTCGCTCTGACAAACGTGTCGTGCATCAGATCCTCGGCCCTCTGCGGATCTCGGCTGAGCCACACCAGGTATGCCAGCACGTCACCGGCATGATCTCGGTAGAACGCCTCGATCGTTGCGCTCGCATCCACATCATTCCTGTCCCTCACTGCGTGTTCCACCTACGAGACGAGCTATACATGCCAGAAGTTACGGTGCGATCTCAAATCGATCTCCGATGATGGTGGTTCATCCCGCCGAAGTAGTCTCAGGGTCGCCGTGAAGTACCTCCTTGCCATCATCGTCGCTCTCGCCATTCTCGTGCCCGGAGGCGTGGCATTCGCCCAGACCTCGCCCACCTGCCCGCCGGTCCAGGGAATCACCTGTGATGGGTGGGTCACCGACACTGCCGACGTCATCACCAACGACGCCGCCCTCGAAGATCAGGTGGGCCAGCTCGTCGCCACGTACGGCCACGAGATCGCCGTCGTCGTGGTTCCCGACAGTGGCTCGTCGACACCGAATGAACTCGCGCAGGAGATCGGCAACACGTGGGGTGTCGGGAGCGCGCAGAACAACGATGGGATCGTCATCCTCGTCGACCTGGCCGACCGCCGGATCGCCATCGAGACGGGAAGCGGTGTCGACGTCACGAACTCGCAACTCGACGACATCTCATCTCTGGCGACCCCCTACTTCCAGGTGGGTGACTTCGACGGAGGTATCTCGGCCATGCTCAACGGACTGGGAGACCTGTTCAGTGGAGAGACCTCCCCACCGGCGACGAGTGTGCCACTGCCGACCACGCCCACGTCGCAACCGTCCGAGAGTCCCATCCCTGGCATCGTGCTCGGAGCCATCATTGTCGGAACCGGACTGGCGCTGGTCACCACGGGATCGGCCAGATCTCGACGAGATCGCGCGGCCTTGGAGAAGAAGCGTCGAAAGGACCTCGTCGACGGTGAACTCGCCCGTCTACGGCCCTCCGGGCAGGAACTGACGCTGCCGGAGGAGTTGACCGTTTCACCACCGACCTCCGCACCATCGGTGTCTACCGCAGATGCGTTGCGGGCGCTCAGGGCTATCCAGGGCGGTGCGCCTACCGCCCCCCAACCTGCCCTCGAGGCGTTGTGGGTGCATCGGGCGATCGACGTGTTCGACAAGGACAAGCTCTCGACGGAGATCCCCCTCGAGCTGCGCGTGACCGGCGAGCAGCCCGTCCTCGAAGACTCCCTCCAGCAGACGACAACCGACGTACTCAACGCACCCGACGATGCAGCATTCGATGTCGCCCGCTCGCACCTCCGATCCGTGGTGGATGCGTTGCGGCCGTATCGCATCGCCGAAGCACGGCGCAAGATGGCGATCTCCCTGTCGGACTCGGCGGTTGCCACGCCACTCGGGCCGGCAGTGGTGAACGACTTCGGCCTCCGTTTCCTCCAGGCGGGACCCGTGCTGACACCTTCCGATCCGCTCGAGACGTCGGTCCAGGCAATGCAGGATGCCTACGGCACAGCCCAGACCAAGTCGGACCGCCTGGAAACGATCTACGGCAAGCTCCCAGATTCGCTGGCGCGGCCGGCGGTCGCTGTTGCTCTGGCGGATCTCACCGAGGATCCAGAAGAAGCGGTCAGCCGGTTTGAGCAGATCCGGATAGAGATCGAGCAGAAGGGTTCCGACCTGCGACAGGACGGCCTCGAGCTGCCGGCCGTCGCTGCGTTCCTCCTCCTCAACAACGACGACGTCGATGAGTTCCTCGATGCCTACCACAAGGCACGACGACTCGGGTACGAGCCGGTCGAGGCGGTCGAGCTGGCCATCGCCGGCCTGACCGATCGCGACAGCATCGAGCGGGTACGCGACGAGGCAAGCCGTCTCGGCCTGCCCATCTCGATTGCAGCGACCTTGGTGAGGAACGGAGATCGTGCTGTCGAGTCGTACACCCAGCTCGCCGATCAACTCGCCAGGACCGGTGTCGAAGGCGATGTCCGTCGCACCATCGCGGCCATCCTCGCCGTGTCGCTCGAGCCTGCACGAGCCCTCGATCGCTGGCTGGAAGCTCGGAAGGTACTCGCGGATCTCGGCCTGACCGGCTCATATGCCGACACTGCGGCCGCGTTCGGCGCCTCCGATCCCAGAGGCCCCCGCGCGTTCGCGCTCGCCTATGCGGCCCAGCGACAGGCACTCGAGCGCTCGTCGATCGACGATGCCGACCGGTACGCCCCTGAGCTGGCCCACGCCGGCACTTCGGCACAGACCGACACGTGGAGTGGGCGCCCACTTCCAAGAGACCTCGGAGTGTTCGACCCCTTTACGCTCTTCTACTACCACTGGGTCATCACGAGAGGCGTCGACCACGCGCTCGGCTGGCATCCCATCTACCGGGACCGCTCCTGGTCGCAACACCGCAACTCATGGTTCGGAGGCTTCGGTGGAGGGGGTGGATTCGGCGGCGGTTTCGGAGGTCACAGTGGAGGTGGCAGCTGGGGCAGTGGCGGATTCGGAGGCTTCGGCGGAGGCGGAGGCTTCGGCGGAGGCGGGTTCGGTGGAGGCGGTCACGGTGGTGGAGGAGGCTGGTAGAACTGGAGTCTTCAGTCTTCAGTCATCAGCAAGCACGCGGCCCAGAACAACCCGGAACCTCGCGGCGAGTGTCCTACCGAAAGAACCGATAACCGGCGAGCCGGCGCCGGAGTATCAGTCGTCAGTCGTGAGCCAACAGTCAACAGTCGACAGCCAGAAAGCGGAGCAATCGGGTCGAAATGGTCTCATGGTCTCCCAGGTTGCGCGCCGACTGTCGGCTGTTCGCTGTGAGCTGTCTGCTGGGGACTGAAGACAGCGAGCGGAGCGAGGCTCATTCGACCTTGTCTCGGAATTCGGCCATACTGCGGCCCCGGTCATGGCATTCCGTAAACGCGCCAAAGCGATCAACGTCAAGAGCGTCGAGCAGATCGATGGCTTCGCCGATGACGGCAAGCCGGTCCTGATCGATTTCATGCAATTCTCGTGCCCCGCGTGCAAAGCGATGGACGGGACGATCGACGAGCTCGCCCACGAGTTTCGCGGCTCCGCTCACGTGCTCAAGGTGAACGTCGGCCGGGTTCCCGGCGCCGCCCAGCGGTTCAAGATCAAAGGAACGCCTACCTTCGTTCTGTTCGGGATCTCGGAACGGTCCCAACGCAAGGCCCGCCAGCGCGGTGAAGAGCCCAGCGAGAAAATCACCCAACGCTTCAGAACCACCGGCGTGGTACAGAAGGCTCAGCTTCGCCGTCTGCTCGTTACCAACGGCGCCGAACCCGCCGGCGACTGAGGCTCGCTTCGCGAGCCGTTGTCAGTTCTCGGTTTTCAGTTGTCGGTAAGACACCGTTGACGAACCCGTTCGCTCTCGACAACCCAGCTGTGTAGCCGCCGACATGTACCTCGTGTCGCGATGGGGTGAGCGAACACGTTCAGGCGGGGAGCGGGTACGGCTCGCCCTGCAGTCTGTCGGTGGGCAACGGTCGCGTACCAGGTACTAGGTTCGGCGGACGAAGTCCGCCTCGGCCTCAAAACCAGAACTTTCCACATCCCGACGGGTCGGACGTGAAGCCCCACGCCTCGGTGATCTCGCCGTCTCTCGTCCGGAACACGTGCACTTCGTCGGCCGTGTAGGTGCCCTCGTCCGTCTTGGCCGTCGTGTGAGCCAGGACCACGGTGTGCTCGTCGTTGGCCAGCACGTCGTGAACCTCGATCATGAAGGATTCGTGGGTGTCCTCGGCGAGCGTCCGCAGGAACGAGCAGATCGCGTCTCGACCCACTTTGTCGCCGGCCAGTGGCGTGTCACCGCGCACGTGCCACACGGCGTCGGCCGCGAACAGCCGCCCGAACTCCTCGTGGTGACCTTCGGCGAAGTGCCGGTACCCATTCTTGATGCGGTCGATTCCCGGATGCTCCATGGGACGATTCTCGCACAGCTCGGACCGGGCCCGCGTACCCTGGGGCCGTGACCGCTCGCACCCTCGTCGGAACCTGCTCCTGGACGGACAAGACGCTCCTCGACTCCGGTGCTTTCTATCCGCCGGGGACCGGCACGGCCGAGGAGCGCCTTCGCTACTACGCCGATCAATTCCCGATCGTCGAGGTGGACTCCACCTACTACGGACCCCCAAGTGAGCGGACCGCAGGGCTATGGGTACAGCGGACACCGCCCAAATTCGCATTCGACATCAAGGCATTCCGTCTCCTGACCCAGCACCCAACTCCCCCACGAACGCTCTGGAAGGATCTCAGAGAGGAACTCCCAGCCGAGCTGGCGGAGAAGCGCAATGTGTACGCCCGAGATCTCCCACGTGAGTTCGTCGCCGAGGCCTTCCACAGGTTCGCCGAAGCTCTCATGCCGCTGCACTCGGCAGGCAAGCTCGGCACGATCCTCCTCCAGTTCCCTCCGTACGTCGGGCCGTCTCGTGGATCGTTCGGCTACCTGGCGTGGGCAGCAGATCAGCTCTCCGAGTTCGATGTAGCTGTGGAGTTCCGACAGGGGACGTGGATGGACGACGAACACATCGACTCGACCCTCGGCCTCCTCAGCGACCACCGACTCTCCTACGTCTGTGTGGACGAGCCGCAGGGATTCAGGAGTTCCGTACCTCCGGTCACTGCAGTCACCGCACCCATCGCCCACGTTCGGTTCCATGGACGGAACTCGGAGAACTGGGAGCGCAGGGGCATCGGAGCGGCCGAACGCTTCCGCTACGACTACCGGCAGGAGGAGCTTCAAGACTGGCTCCCCCGAATCGAACGGCTCAGGCGGGAAGCCGACGAGGTTCACCTGCTGATGAACAACTGCTACGCCGACTACGGGATCAGGTCGGCGCGAATGCTTGCCGGGCTGCTGGACGGGCTCAGCGAGTAGCGACTCGCACCGCGAGCCTGTTGGTCCCCCCAGGAGCCCGGTAGGGCGACGTTGGGGGGAAAGTACCGCGGCGGCGAAGCCGCTGGGGTAGGGGGGTGGTGCGCGGTCTATGTCGTTGGGAACGGCCCCCTCCGTCCTCGGCCTTTGGCCGAGTCCACCTCCCCCAACGGTCGCTGCGCTCCCTGGGGGAGGAAACCGAAGCGAGCCATTGATCCGGCCGCACACGACACGGGGCCGAGTATCGTCACCCGGATGTTCGACTACACCACCGTCACACCCGAGACCATCGCGACCCTGACCGCCGACACCATCGTACGTTGTGACCAACTCATCACCGAGGTAGTCGGCGTCGAGGGAAACCGCACCGACGAGAACACGCTGGCCCCCATCGAGGAGGTCACCGCCGCTCTGGCCATCGCCTACGGACAGGGACCGTTCCTATCAAACGTCCATCCCGACGAGGCGACGCGCGACGCTGCACGAGAGTCGGAGGAGACCTTGTCGAAGTGGCAGGTGGGCATCATCTTCCGCACCGACCTGTACAAAGCAATCCGTGAGCTCGCATCCACCGAGGCGGCCGCCTCGCTGACCGGTGAGAGAAGACGTTTCCTCGACTTCACCCTTCGGGACTTCCGACGGGCCGGTCATGAACTCACCGACGACCGTAGGAAGCGGCTCGAAGAACTCCAGAACAGGATGGTCGAGCTCGGTATCGAGTTTTCGAAGAACATCGCAGACGTCGATGACATCCTCGAGGTCACCCGCGACGACCTCGCAGGGCTGCCCGAGTCCTACATCTCCCGACTCCAGAAGGAGGGAGATGTCTACAAGGTGACGATGGCCTACCCGGATGTCATCCCCTTCATGGACAACGCGGATCGACGCGACCTTCGCGAAAGACTCTCGTTCCTGTTCAATCGCCGGGCGGCAGACACGAACCGTTCCGTCCTCGAAGAGGCAATCGAGGTTCGGGACGAGATGGCGGGTCTCTTCGACCTCCCGTCGTGGGCCGACTACCAGATGGAAGTCAAGATGGCCAAGAGCCCCAAGATCGTCGACGAATTCTACGAATCGCTCGTCGACCCGCTCACCGAGCTCGGCAAGAACGAGCTGGCGGTCCTGACGGAGATGCTCGAAGCCGACACCGGCGATACCGAATTCCAAGCCTGGGACCGGCGCTACTACGACACAAAGCTCCGCAGAACCGAGTACGGAGTGGATCAGGAGGAGATCGCCAAGTACCTTCCACTCGACGCAGCGATCGACGGCCTGCTCGATCTGACCGCAGAGGTCTTCGGCCTCGAATATCGCAAGCGGAGTGATGTGCCCGTGTGGCATCCCGATGTCGTCGCATATGACATCGTGGACGCCGACTCTGGTGAAGCCCTCGCCGTCTTCATGGCGGACCTGTTCCCCCGGCCGGACAAGTACACGCATGCAGCCGCCTTCGACCTCGTACCCGGCCGCAGGCTGCGGGACGGCTCCTATCAGAACCCCGTATCGGCGATCGTGGCCAACTTCACCAAGCCGACCGCCGACTCACCATCGCTGCTCCAGCACTCGGAGCTCGAGACCCTATTCCACGAGTTCGGCCACATCCTCCACATGTCACTCGGGCACACGGAGCTCACCCGCTTCTCCGGAGCGTCGACCGAGTGGGACTTCGTCGAGGCCCCGTCACAGATCATGGAGGAGTGGTGCTGGAAGAGTGAGATCCTCCAACGGTTTGCCCGCCACCACGAGACTGGCGAGACGATCCCACAGAGTCTCCTCGACACGCTGGTTGCCGCTCGGCACGTGAACGAAGCGCTCGACACGCTCCGCCAGGTGTTGTTCGGCAAGCTCGACCTTGCACTCCACGGACCCGGTGATCACTCCGATCTCGACCGAATCACCATCGAATCCGAAGCAGTTGGCCTGATACCACACCAGGAGAGAACGTTCTTCCCTGCGAGCTTCGGACACCTTCTCGGTGGATATGACGCCGGCTACTACGGGTACCTGTGGTCCCAGGTGTTCGGCCTCGACATGTTTTCCGTGTTCGAAGAAGGCGGCGTCAGCAGCCCCGAGGTCGGTCGGCGGTACCGCAGGGAGATCCTCGAGAAGGGCGGCTCCGAGGACGCGATGGACCTCCTGCGGAACTTCCTCGGACGAGAACCGAACAACGAGGCGTTCCTGCGGCACGTGGGATTGGGTTAGAGGTTCGTTGAGCCTCAGGCTCAACGAACCATACGTTTCCTCCCCCAGGAGCCCAAAGGGCGACGTTGGGGGAGGTGGCCGAGGCGAAGCCGAGGACGGAGGGGGTCGCTCCCACCAACGTAGATAGGCCCCTCCCCTCCGGATACTCCCCCAACTCAGCTCTTCCCGTTGGAGGAGAGGCGGACAAACCAACCTCGCGTTCCTACCGACAACCGAGGGCTGAAGACTGAAGAACGCGAGCGAAGCTTGCCTACAACCCGAGGGCGTCGATCGCGGCGGTGTCCTCTACTTCCCAGCGGAGGTCATCGATCGTCTCGGCGATCGGCACATCCCTTCGGAGTGTCGTCAGCGTCCGGTAGAAGAGCGCATCGTCGATGTTGGAGACGAGAGACTCGGCAAGACGGGCGGCACCCCGCACGTTCACATCCCATTCACCTGGATCGAGCGGAATCCGTTCGATCCTCGAGTAGCGTGCCAGCAAGGTTGATGCCGACTTCGCGCCCCACGACGGAATGCCCGGTATTCCGTCGGCCGCATCCCCCACCAGCGCGAGATAGTCGGGCATCGACGACGGCGAGATCCCCCACTTCTCGCGGACGCCGTCCTCATTGATCGCAACCCCTTGGCGGCGGTTGAACATCACCACCCTGTCCCCGACGACACACTGGGCAAGATCCTTATCCGGACTCATCAACACGACCTGCTCGGCGTCGTCGGCGTACAGAAACGCGGCGGTGGCGAGCGCGTCGTCGGCTTCGAACTCCTCCATTCGCCACACCACGACACCGAGCGCTTCCAGCGCACGCTCGGCGAGAGGAAACTGATCCAGCAGCTCCTGCTCGACCCCCTCGCCGGTCTTGTAGCCATCGAACATCTCATTGCGGAACGACTGAATCGTCGTGTCGAACGCGGCAGCAACATGCGTGACGCCGGGCTCGCGAAGCAGCCTCCGGGTCGAGTCGACCAGCCCCCACACCGCACCCGTCTCGAAACCCGCATCGCCGGTCCGCTTCGGGTACCCGAAGTAGGCGCGAAACAGCTCGTAGGTCGCGTCGAGCACATGAACACGCATGGAGGCATCGTACGCCAGCCCATGCCGTCGGCGCTATGCTCGCCTTACCTGCCCAGCGAGGCAGGTGCCGCGAGCGTCCAGCGAAGTCCGGTGCGAAACCGGCGCTGTCCCGCAACTGTGAGGCCTACGGGCCGAGCCAGGTCGCCTGGCGTCGCGGCGGCGAACGAACCCTCGGGTGAAGGCGTACTTCGTCGGCCATGCCGGTGCAGTTCACTTTCATCCTCCGAAGAAGGAGGATGTTTCTATGCGGAGAGCGGTAATCATCGCATTCGCTGTCGCCTTGGGCGCCTGTTCGGGGAACGGTGCGATCCCAACCACGACGACCCAGACCACCACCAGCCATCTCTTGACCGAAGCGCCGACAACTCCCACGGCACCTTCGCCGTTTCCGGTGGTCGTCACAGCTGGCAACGGCCCTGTCCGGATCCCGTCGGAGCCACACGCGATCGTGTCGCTATCCCCCACCGCGACAGAGATGCTGTTCGCGATCGATGCCGGTGATCAAGTCGTAGCGGTCGACGATCAGTCGAACTACCCGACGGATGCACCGGTCACGGATCTCACCGGCCTCAGCCCGAACGTCGAGGCGATCGCCGGCTACGAGCCGGACCTCGTCGTCATCTCGTTCGACCCAGGCGATCTCGTCCCGTCTCTCGACACACTTGGAATCCCCGTCCTGCTGGAGCCGGCGGCAACGACGCTCGACGACGTCTACGAACAGATCGAGCAGCTCGGTGAAGCGACCGGCCATGCAGATGCTGCAGCAAGAGTCATCGCCGACATGAAGGACCGCATTTCCGAGACGTACAGCAAGGCGGAGCCCGGCGACGAGCTCACCTACTACTTCGAACTCGATTCGACGTACTTCTCCGTCACCTCGTCCACGTTCATCGGAGAGCTCCTGGCTCCACTCGGGCTGCGGAACATCGCCGACCCTGCCGACCCGGACGGGTACGGCTACCCACAACTCTCCTCCGAGTTCATCATCGGTGCCGACCCCGACCTCATACTGCTTGCCGACACCGTCTGCTGTGGACAGAACAAGGACACGGTCGCGGCACGACCCGCATGGGACAGTCTCGACGCCGTGACGAAAGGCAACATCGTGTCGCTGAACGACGACTTCGCGTCCAGGTGGGGGCCACGCGTTGTCGACCTGCTCGAGGCGGTCGGTGCGGCGGCGCGGGAGGCACGACACCAGTGAGCGTCACGGCACCAGATCGACCCACCCGGCTCACGCTGCCGGCGGTCCTCATTGGTCTCGCTGCGATCCTCGGCGCCGTCACGCTCGGCTCGCTCGTCGGACCCGTCCACATCCCGTTCGATGAGGCGATCAAGCGGCTCGTCGGATCGTCATCGACGTTGACGGATCGCCAAGCCGATATCCTCACCGCGGTACGCCTTCCGAGAGTCGTACTCGGAGGTCTCGTCGGATCGATGCTCGCCCTCGCCGGTGCGTCGTATCAGGGCGTGTTCAGAAACCCGCTCGCCGACCCCTACCTGCTCGGCGTCGCGGCAGGCGCCGGCCTGGGCGCTACCGTCGCCATCTCGGCGGGCGCTGCACCGGCCGTGCTCCCCGCTGCCGCTTTTGCGGGAGCGATCGTCGCTGTCGCGGCAACCTACGCTCTCGGGCGGTCCGTCCGACAACGCTCCACGACCAGCCTCATCCTCGCCGGAGTGGCAATGGCGTCGTTTCTCACGGCGGTCCAGACGTACGTCCAGCAGCGCCACACCGACACACTCAGGGAGGTGTACGCGTGGATCCTCGGACGGCTCTCGACGAGCGGCTGGCATGAGGTGCTGCTGATCCTGCCATACCTTGTCATCGGGGGAACTGTCATCCTGTTGCACAGAAGGATGCTGGACGTTCTCTCGCTCGGCGAAGAAGAGGCGTCCGCCCTGGGAGTGCCGGTTCGAAGGGTGCGGCTTCTGGTCGTCGGTGCCGCAACGCTGGGTACAGCCGCTGCCGTCGCTGTGAGTGGACTCATCGGATTCGTCGGAATCATCGTCCCCCACGCGATCCGGCTGGTGACCGGCGCCAGCTACCGGGTGATCCTGCCGCTGTCGGCGATGTTCGGTGCTGCGTTCCTCATCATCGCGGACCTCACCGCAAGGACGATCCTGAGCCCGGCCGAACTCCCGATCGGCGTCGTAACGGCCTTCCTTGGAGCACCGTTCTTCGTGCTCGTTCTACGTACGGCGAAGGGTCTGCGATGAGCGGGCTCTCCGTCGGCGATCTCCGTGTGACATTCGGCACCACGATCGTTCTCAAAGGCGTGAGCGTGTCGGCCGCACGCGGCGAGTGGGTGGGCGTGATCGGACCCAACGGCGCCGGCAAGTCGACGCTCCTGCGTGCGATCCACGGGACCGTGCCGTGGTCGGGAGCGGTCACGTTCGGCGGTCACGACATGGGCACCCTGACCGGCGCAGCTCGGGCTCGTCTCGCTGCGTTCGTCCCCCAACGACCGGCCGCCCCACAGGACATGCGCGTCTTCGACTATGTGCTCCTCGGGCGTAGCCCCCACATCTCCTATCTGGGCATCGAGGGACGCCGCGACCTCACCACGGCGAGAGACGCGCTCGAGTCACTCGGCATGCTGTCGTTCGCCGATCGTCTCCTCGGGGAGCTGTCCGGCGGGGAGTTCCAGCAGGTCGTGCTCGCGCGAGCACTAGCCCAAGAAGCGGCCCTCCTGCTGCTCGATGAGCCGACGTCCGCGCTCGACATCGGCCATCAACTCCACGTGCTGGCCTTGATCGATCGGCTTCGGAGGGAACATGATCTGACGGTCCTGTCTGCAATGCACGATCTCACGCTCGCTGCACAGTTCTGTGATCGTCTGGTGCTGCTGTCACACGGCATGGTCGTGACCGACGGCGATCCTCGACAGGTCCTGGATGCGTCGCTCATCTCACAGCACTACGGTGCGACCATCCGCATCCTCGACGACGGTCTCGGCGGGGTGGTGGTCGTTCCTGTTCGCAAGAACGGTCAGCCCGCCAATCGGTAGCATCAGGACCAAAGGAGGACGATATGGGTGAATTCGAGGACAGTTGGCAGAGCGTTGCCGGCGAGTTCCGAACGCTCGGCTATGCGTTCAGAGATCACTATCGCGCTACCAAGGGCGAGGCCGATACCGGACCGTCCGAGGAGGAAGTCCGCAGTGCGCTCCACACGATGACCGACGCCGTCGACGCCGCGTTGACCTCGGTCGGAAAGGCGATCAGAGACCCCGACGTGCAGAAGAATGCCAAGAACGCCGCCACGTCGCTCGTCGAGGCGCTGGGAGAGACGTTCACGCAGGTCGGTGAAACCCTCGATCGCACGTTTCGTGGGAACAAGACGAAAGTGACCGTCGAGACCGACGAATCAGCAGAGCCACCGTCCACCGAGGAGCCACCAGAGAGCGAGGAACCGGGAGCCTGATGGCACTCGAGCGCTCGTCTCCCTTCCTCAAGGGACAGGCAACGATCCGGAGTCCGTTGTTCTCGAGAACGTGGGCCGTTCGACAGGGAGGCGAGGTTCTCGCCACTGCACACCGTGCCGTGTGGCGGCGGATCTCCAAAATCCAACTTGTCGACGGGTCGACGTGGGAGATCGTCCCGAATGGATGGGGCATCCTCGAAGTGCGATCCGGTGACGACTCCCTTGGGGTCGCAGAGCGGACCAATCTCTTCGGCCGCAGGTGGTCAATCAACTCCAATCGTTTCGGGTACGTTCTGTCCGCACGGTCGATGCTGCTGCGCAAGTGGACGATCGACCTGGGCGATCACCCGGTTGGCCGGCTCACCGGGGGGGCGTTCAGCTTCAACCGGATCGATGTCGACGCCGGGTCCGGCATCCCGCTCGAGGTCATCATGCTGTCCTGGCACATCATTGTGCGGGCCTGGGAAGCAGCGGCAGCGGCCGGAGCAGGCGGCTCGTAGCTAGCATCACGCGGTGGCCGAAATCCTCTTCTCACACGATCCGCGGACCGGCGAAGTCGTCGGCAGTGTCCCGATCACCCTCCCCGATGACGTTCCCGCCGTTGTCGAACGGTCGTGGAATGCGTTCGAGCAATGGAGGTCGCTCGGACCCGAGGGACGTCGCCCCTACCTTCGCAATCTGCGTCGAGTGATCCTCGACGAGGGTCTACACATCGCACAGGTCGTTCAGTCCGAAACTGGCAAAGACCTCGCCGAAGCCTACGCTTTCGACGTCCTGACCTCTCTCACGGTCATCGATCACTACATCCGCCATGCGGCCAAGTACCTACGTGCGAGGCGGGGATCCTCGTGGCCGTTCGTGTCGACCCGAGCGTGGACCGAGTACCACCCGCGCGGGGTTGCAGCGGTCATCTCTCCATGGAACTACCCCTTCTTCCTGTCGGCGATCTCCACCATCACTGCCCTGGCAGCGGGGTGTTCGGTGGTACTCAAGCCCTCCGAGGTGACCCCCCTCACGGGTCAGCTCTTCGTCGACTTGGCGGCACTCGCAGGGTTGCCTGATGGCGTCGTCCAGGTCATACACGGAGCAGCGGAGACCGGGGCGGCGCTGGCCACATCAGAGGTCGGAATCGTCGCCTTCACCGGCTCGACGAGAGTCGGCAAGCTCGTCGCAAAGGAGGCCGCCGAGAAGATGACACCGGTGGTGCTCGAGCTCGGTGGAGTCGATGCGATGGTCGTGCTGGAGGACGCCGACATCGTGCAGGCTGCGAAGGCGGCCGTGTGGGGCGGCATGACCAACGCCGGCCAGATGTGCACATCGGTCGAACGGCTCTACGTGGTGGATGCCGTCTACGACGAGTTCTTGGCTCGGCTCCAGAAGGAGTTCACCGCCGTTTCGGCAGGCACGGGTGATGGTCGGGACATCGGCCCGATCATCTTCCAACCACAGCTCGGAGTCATCGAAGCACACGTCGCCGACGCGATCGCCAAGGGAGCGACCGTGCTTCGGGGAGGCAAACGGGCCGACACTCGCTCGGGTGACTACTACGAGCCGACGTTGCTGACCGATGTCCGCCACGATATGCAGATCATGCAGGAAGAGACGTTCGGTCCAATCCTCCCGCTCGTTCGAGTTGCCGACGCGTCAGAGGCACTGGCGATGGCCAACGACTCGAACTATGGACTCCATGGCTCGGTCTGGTCGAAAGATCGGAAGCGAGCCGAGAGGTTCGCCGCCCGAATGGAGACCGGGACGGTTGCCATCAACGATGTCTCCATCAACTTCGTGACCCCGACGGTGTCGTTCGCCGGGATCAAGCAATCGGGGCATGGGGGCGTTTTCGGACCGGACGGGCTACGGGAGTTCTGCTATTCGAAGGGCATCACCGAACCGCGTCTCGGATGGCCGACGACCCGGCTCCTCGGGGTGTGGTTCCCCCGACGGCGTGGTGTCCGCTACTGGCGAGCCCTCGCCAACCTGTTGTTCCGGAGATAGGCCCCGAACCCAGGGCTCACAGCCGCGCTATGCGCGGTCACGAGCCCTGGGTTCACAGACTCCGGAGATGCGCGAGCAC
>CAZQMF010000015.1:0-31202 GCA_964594235.1 uncultured Acidimicrobiia bacterium | reverse complement strand
GCTGATCATTGCCATTCTCATGGCGATCGCCATCCCGACGTTCCTCGGAGCCCGAGAGAAGGCTCAGGACAGGGCCGCACAGAGCAATCTTCGCAACGCCCTGACCGCCGAGAAGGTCTACTACGTCGACAAGCAGGCGTATACCGCCACGGAGACCGACATCAAAGCGATTGAGCCAGCATTGACGTTTGCAGCGGGTTTCACCGCCCCGGCAGCTGGCACGGTCAACATCGGAATCGGCGGCACCAACGGTTCGAATGTGTGTCTGACGGCCACGTCGGCTTCGGGCACCGTCTTCCTGCTCGCCGATGTCACGACCGGGGCCGATGCGGGCACGTACTACGGTACAGCGGCCGTTGCCGACTGTGATACCGCCACGGTGAAAGGCTTGAAAACGACCGGCTGGTAGAAGACCAGCCCTCTACGAAGAAGGGGAAGAGGCGGCAATGCCGCCTCTTCCCTGATCTTCCAGGAGTATGAGATGTCGACCCGTAGTGTCACCAAGGGCAGGGACCAAGGGTTCTCGCTTGTCGAGTTGCTGGTCGTGATCACCATCCTGGCGATCCTGATGGCGATCGCGGTACCGACGTTGTTCGGGGTGAGACTGCGGGCGCAGGACACGGCTGCGCAGAAGCGGCTGGTCACAGCGTTGAAGGTGGAGGAGATTCACGCGACCGGCCACGAAGGCTACACGGACGATGATGGGGTGCTCGAAGGTCTCGAAGCGAGTTTGGACTGGAATGCCACGAATGACGATGCGGTGCACGTGCTCGTCGCTAGCGTGGTCACCACCGATGACGCCGTCTTGCTGTATACCAGATCGAATTCCGGAAGCTGGTTCGGGCTTCGTCGGGATCGATCCGGGGCACTCTCCGGCCGCCACACGTGCGCAGGTGCCGCAGAGACGGATGTGGATGAGATGACTGACTGCACGGGGCACGATTGGTAGGCCTCCTGATTGCCGGGGCGGGAATGCTGGGACTTGTCATCGGGTCCTTCTTGAACGTCGTTGCGTACCGAGTTCCACTGGGGAAGTCTGTGGTATCACCCCCGTCCGCATGTCCTTCGTGCGATGCACCGATACGTCCTAGAGACAACATCCCTGTGCTGTCGTGGATGCTGCTCCGGGGTCGATGCAGGGACTGCGCGGCGGAGATCTCCCCGCGGTACCCGATTGTGGAAGCCTTCACCGCGCTGGCCTTCGCGGGGACCGCCTGGTTCATCGGGCCTCGATGGATACTCATCCCATACCTGTGGTTCGTCGGCGTCACGATTGCTCTGACCCTCACGGATCTCGATCACCAGCGCATCCCCAATCGGATTCTGTACCCATCAACCGTCATCGGCGCCGTGCTTCTCGCTGGCGGGGCGCTGTTGGATGGCGAGCCCGGGACGCTGCTGGTTCGAGCGCTCGAGGGAGGATTGGCGTACTTCGCACTGTTGTTTCTCATCGCACTTGCCGCACGTGGAGGTTTCGGTATGGGAGACGTGAAGCTTGCTTTCTTCCTGGGACTGTTCCTCGCCTACG
Organism: uncultured Acidimicrobiia bacterium; assembly: GCA_964594235.1. Taxonomy (GTDB): domain Bacteria; phylum Actinomycetota; class Acidimicrobiia; order Spongiisociales; family UBA4744; genus CAYLHS01. The sequence goes on along the minus strand of CAZQMF010000015.1, from coordinate 29,674 downwards.
TCTCATGGGGCACATTGGTGGTTGGGGTCTTCGCCGCGTTCGTCGTGGGGGGCGTGGTCGCGTCGGGGTTGCTCGTGACCAAGGTGCGGGGGAGGAAGGACCCCATTGCGTTCGGTCCGGCGCTGGTCGCCGGTGCATGGATCGCGATTCCGTTCGCCGGACGCCTGCTCTCCTGGTATTTGGGAGGCTGATGCTGGTCCGCATGCTTGCCGAGGACACGGCCGATTGGTAGGCTCCCAAATGACACTGATGTAATTTCGGTGTGCGGCCCGGTGGCCGTACAAGGTCGGGACGCTGCCCGGCCGGGGCGGAGTGAGAGTGGCGACCAACGTCGGTCTGGATATTGGCACAAGTGCGGTTCGTGCTGCGGTGGTGCAAGGGGGTAAGGGACTCCCCGTACTGAAGCGGTATGGGCAGGTGTCGCTCCCTGTAGGAGCCGTGAGTGCCGGTGAGATCGTCGAACCCGACACCGTCCGAGACGCACTCACGCAGCTCTGGAAGACAGCGAAGCTTCCACGGAAACGCGTGATCGTAGGCATCGCCAACCAGCGGGTCATCGTTCGGCGCATCGACATCCCATACATGTCCGAAGAGGAGTTCCGAGAGTCGCTCGCGTACCGCGCCGCGGAGTACATACCGATTCCGATCGATGAGGCGATTCTCGATTTCGTTCCACTCGAGGAGTTCACGACGCCGGACGGCGAGGCCATGCTTTCGGTGCTGGTGGTTGCCGCGCAGCGCGATATGGCCGCAACGGTGCTCGAGGTGCTGTCGGGTGTGGGTGTCAAGCCGATGGCGATAGACCTCCAGGCGCTTGCGCTGGTTCGTGCGGTTGTCGGAATCGGTATCGATCTGAGCGAGGGAGCGCGTGCAATCGTGACCATTGGGGCAGGTGTCACACAGCTCACGATCGTCAAGGCCGCGTCCGTCCGCTTCCTCCGGACCGTTCCGATCGGCGGTGAGACGTTCACGAGAGCGCTGGCCGATGCCCTCTCCGTCGACTTCCAGAGCGCCGAGCGTCAGAAACGACGTCTCGGTGTTCTGCCCGACGGGGATCCGTTCGAGGAGTCCGACGAGGGCAGGAAGGCTCTCACGGTCGAAGCCGACACACTCATCGAAGAGGTGCGCGGGTCGATCGAGTACTACCGGTCGGAGTCCGGGGGCGATCGGGTGTCGAGCATCCTCATCTCCGGGAACGGCGCGCGACTCCCGCATCTCGCCAACCGGTTGGGTGTTTCGCTCGGTCTGGCCGTGGAACCGGTACGGGTGGACCAAGGATCCATACGGATTGGGAAGCTCGGCATGTCGGAATCGGAGTTCGCACAGGTTCAGCCGGTGCTTCCCGTCGCTGTCGGTCTTGCACTCTGGGGTGAGACGTGATGCGCCCAATCAACCTCCTCCCTCCGGAACTCGAGCAGAAGAAAGAAGCGCGCAGGCGAGTGATCGGTTTGATCGCACTTGGTGTAGCGTTTCTGGCTCTCCTTGCCGTTGTCACCTACTGGCAGAACGGGAAAGTTCAGGTCGCCAAAGACGACCTCGCGAGTCAGGAGCAGGTCAACCAGGAGACCCAGCAGAAGATCACGGCGCTCGCCAGTGCCCAGGATCTGCGGACGCAGTACGAGGATGGTATCAGCCGGGTCGAGTCCGTCCTTGCGAGTGACGTCCCTTGGGCGAAGCTGTTCAACGACCTGGCAAGGGTGATCCCTGACAGGGTGTGGCTGACGTCGTTCTCCGGCAGCGTGGCGGTAGACGAGAACGATCCGGACGTCGTGGGCCAAGTTCAGGTTGGCGCCACGGCGTTCGACTATCCGGACGCGTCTGCGTGGCTTCGGGTCATCGACAGTGACGTGTGGCCTGCGGTAGCGCGAGGATGGGTGACATCAGCGCAGGCGTCGACGATCGGTGACAATCCAGTCATCGACTTCCAATCCAGCGCCTCGTTGACGACTGCGAGCATCTCGTCGCGCGTCGAGAACCGAATTCCGACGGTGCCGGAATGAGACGCACGGGTGTCGCTCTCGGAGTGCTCGGAGTCCTGTTGGTGACGGCTATGTGGTACATGCTGGTGATGCAGCCGATCAACGGGCGTATCACAGACGCACAGGACGCGCTGCAGACGGCCAAAGACCAGGAGCTCACGTTGCGGACGAAGCTCGCCCGTCTCCAGAAGATCCAGGACGCAGAGTTGACGTACATCTCGGCGATCGGTGCCCTGGAGGCCCAGATACCGGCGACGCCCCAGATGGCAGCCCTCATCGACGACCTCACGGACCTCGCAAAGCAGACGAGCGTCGACTGGCAGGGCCTCACATCCGGAGTGCCGGCGCCTGTGCCCGATACGGACTACTACCAGATTCCCATCTCGCTGCGAATCAGGGGGCAGTTCTTCGAAGTCCTCGGGTATCTGTACGGTATCGCGGACATGGAGCGGGTCGTCCGCATCGACGGGGTGGACGTTTCTCCTGATCAAGATCCTGAGACCAACGCCACGGTGCTGGAGGTGACCCTCACGGCCGAGGCCTTCACCACGAGCGACCTCGCGATTGCCGCCGAGATGGCCACGACCACCACCACGACAACGGTGCCCGAGACCACGACAACAACGGTGCCCGAGACCACCACCACGACAGCCGTGCCAGAGACGACGACCACCACGAGCGGAGGAGGCTGATGATGAACCGCTCAGGCCGCGCAGCAGTGATAGCGATCCTGTTGATAGGTGTGGCTGTCGCCGGCGGGTGGTGGTTGGTGGCGCCTTCGTTCCTCGGGGCGACCGGATCCGCCCTCGACGGGCCACTCGCACCGGTTGCTGCATCTCCGGCGGCTGCAGGGGTATCCGGCCCCGCGCCTGCCACAGGTTCCTTCCAGACTGCGCAACCGCGAGATCCCTTCAGGCCGCTGATCACCGAGTCGTCGGCGACGGGAGACGGCGGGGGTGGCTCCACCTATGAGCCGTCGGGAACGCGCGTGCAGCTGGTGGCGATCACGGACGTGGGTGGTGTACTGAGGGCAACGGTCATCGTCGATTCCACGACCTACGACGTCGGGGTAGGTGATTCGTTTGCAGAGAGCTTCATGGTTGTCTCACTTGACACCGACAGTGGAGTGTTCCTCTACGGAGACAACGCATTCGAGTTGTCCGTGGGTCAGGAGATCCTGAAGTAGGACTTGCGGTGTAGCGGGATTGGCTGGAGACTGCTGCCACATGCTGCGTTTTCTCACTGCAGGGGAGTCACATGGGAGGGGTCTCGTCACCATCGTCGACGGGCTCCCTGCCGGCGTCTCGATCGTGCTCGATGATCTGAAGGTCGAACTCGCCCGTCGAAGGCGCGGACACGGGCGCGGCGCCCGAATGCGCATCGAGCACGACGAGATCACCATTGTGGCCGGCGTGCGATATGGGCAGACGACCGGTGCGCCGGTCGCGGTACTGGTAGGGAACACCGAATGGAAGCGGTGGGAGCCGGTGCTTTCGCCCGAGCTTCGCGAACGTGCCGAACCGACTACGACGCCGAGGCCGGGACATGCCGACCTCGCAGGGATGATGAAGTACGACACGCACGACGTGAGAGACGTCCTCGAACGGGCCTCCGCGCGAGAGACCGCAGCGAGGACCGTCGCGGGGTACGCGGCCAGGAGCCTGCTGCGTGCGATCGGCATCGAGATACTCAGCCATGTCGTGGCCATAGGAGACGCATCAGCTCCGGAGGTCGTCCCCGAGGTCGACGACATCGACCGACTGGACGACTCGCCCGTTCGCGTGCTCGATGACGCTACGGAGCAGCGTATGATCGATTTGATCGATGCCGCCCATTCGGACAGAGATACGCTGGGTGGGGTGTTCGAAGTCGTCGCCCACGGGGTCCCGCCGGGAATCGGAACCTACGCGCAGTGGGATCGCCGCCTCGACGGGCTTCTCGCGCAAGCTGTGATGTCGATTCCAGGTGTCAAGGGAGTCGAGATCGGTGATGCTCTCGTACAGGCGCAGGGGCGGGGATCGGCAGCACACGATGAGATCGAGGCCGGCTACAGCCGAGTTTCGAACCGGGCCGGGGGAATCGAAGGCGGAGTCAGCAACGGAGAGCCGATTCGTGTTCGAGCGGCGATGAAGCCGCTGTCGACATTGATGCGACCCCTGCGGTCCGTCGACGTGGCGACTGGGGAACCCGCCGACGCGCTCAGGGAACGCTCGGACGTTTGCGCCGTGCCTCCTGCGGCCGTAGTGGGGGAGCAGATGGTGGCGTTCGTGCTCGCCCAGCAAACGATCGAGCAGTTCGGTGGCGCGACGATAGGCGACTACCAGCGCGCCGCTCAGTCGTATCGTGAGCGCCTCGAGCGTTTCTGATGCTCTGGCTCGTCGGCATGATGGCATCCGGCAAGTCCACTGTGGGTGAAGCTGCGGCGCAGCTGATCGGGTGCCCGTTCGTGGACATGGATCGCATCCTCGAAGCTCGCTGGGGGCCTGTTTCCCGACAGTGGGAGAAGGACGGAGAGGTGGTCTTTCGACAGCGAGAAGCCGACCTGGTTCACGAGCTTGCTCGGGACGAGCCGCAGACGATCGTGTCTACCGGTGGCGGTGTCGTGCTGTCGCCGAAGTCTGTGGAGACGATGCGTGCCTCCGGCAAGGTCGTCTGGCTCAGAGCGAACCCCGCAACGGTGCGTCAACGACTCTCCGGCGGGCCGTACAGACCGCCGCTCGCCACCCGCCGTGTCGAGGATCTCGACGAAGAACGCAGCGACCTGTACCGGGCTTCAGCGGATGTCGTCATCGACACCGACGAGCTTCCAGTCGAAGAAGTCGTCGCCAGGGTGGTTGCGTCGTGGAAGTGATGGCGTGCGGAAGCACCGAGATCCGGTTGGGGAGAGGGATCCTCTCAGAGATGCCGGGACACGACCAGTCGGCCATCTTCACGCAACCAGGGGCAGAACAGATCGCACATGCCATCGCTGAACGGAATGGTGCGCCGTTGTTTGTGCTCCCCGATCGAGAGGCCGCCAAGACGCTGGAGGTGGCGGAGCGTGCATACCGCTGGCTCGACTCCCAGGACATCGACCGCTCGGGGTCCATCGTGGCCGTCGGTGGGGGAACGGTCACCGACCTCGCGGGATTCGTCGCGTCCACGTATCTGCGAGGGATCCGTCTTGTCAGCGTGCCCACGACCCTCCTCGGAGCGGTGGATGCAGCAATTGGAGGAAAGACAGGAGTCAATCTCGACGCCAAGAACCTCGTCGGGACGTTCTGGGAACCGGATGCCGTTTTCGTCGACTTCGAGATCCTCGAACAGCTTCCCACATCCTTGCGGAGGGAAGGTATGGCGGAGATTGCGAAGGCGGGGTTGATCGGCGACCTGCACCTGGTTGAGGTCCTGGAGGAGTACGGCACTGACGCTGCACTTGATCGCATCGTTCGTGACGCGATCGCGGTGAAGGTCCGCGTAGTGACGAGGGACCCACGTGAGCAGGGTATGCGAGCCATCCTCAACTATGGGCACACGATCGGGCATGCGATCGAGCGCGTCGCGGGGATCGCCCACGGTGACGCCGTCTCGATCGGCATGACGATCGCAGCAGAGCTGTCGGAACGGCTCCTCGGGTTTTCCGACGCCGCTCGACAGCGGGTGTTGCTCGCCGATCTGGGACTGCCTACGACCTGGAGGGGCGAGATTGAGCCGCTCATGCGCCTGCTGCGCAGCGACAAGAAACGTCGACGAGGTTCGATCAACATGGTACTTCTCGAACGCATCGGCGCCCCTCGGGTGCTCACCGTTGGCGAACCGGCTGTCCGTTCGGTGCTGTCGGATACACTCGCGTGAAGGAGGTTCCATGATTTCGACCAATGACGCACGTCCCGGCATGGCTTTGGATCTCCCGGAGGGGCTGTTCAGTGTGATCGAGTACCAGCATGTGAAGCCGGGCAAGGGCAAGGCATTCGTGCGCATGAAACTCAAGAACCTGGACACGGGTGCCGTCATCGACCGCACGTTCCGTGCGGGTGAGAACGTGCAGCAGGCCGTGATAGACCGCCGGGAGCATCAGTTTCTGTACCGCGATGATCTCGGCTATCACTTCATGGACCTCGAGACCTACGCACAGTTCGCCCTCAGCGCCGATCAGGTGAGCGACGCGGGGCCGTTCCTCGTCGACGGATTGGTCGCGATCCTTCCCATGTACCAGGACGTGCCCATCGCGGTCGAATTGCCGGCGTCAGTGGAGATGGAGGTGGTGCAAGCGGAGCCCGGTGTCAAGGGAGATCGCGTATCGGGAGCCACGAAGCCGGTCACCGTATCGACTGGTCTCGTCGTTCAAGTCCCGTTGTTCGTCGAGGCTGGAGACCACATCAAGGTCGACACCCGAAGCGGCGAGTACATCACCCGTCTGTGATGATCGACGCACGGGAAAGGGCGCTCCAGGCGCTCTACGAGTTCGATCTTCGCGATGGCGAGATCGGTCCTCTCTCGGGGCGAGCAGATCGGCTCGCCTCCGGGGTCGTCCAGCACATGGCAGACCTCGACCAAACCCTCGATGAGGTATCGAGGCGGTGGCGGGTGGCTCGGATGGCGCCGGTCGACCGCGCAGTTCTCAGACTCGCCCTGTACGAGCTTCGATTCGAGCCTGACACGCCGACCGCGGTTGTTGTGGCTGAGGCGGTGAGACTCGCCAAGAAGTACTCGACCGACCGGAGCGGAGCGTTCGTCAATGGGATCCTCGGACGCATATCACAGTCCGAGCGCTGACGGTGCTACAGTGCCTCGAAACGTCCTTTAACCACGGTCCGGTGAGGCCGGGAAGGAGAACCGATGTGTACCGTCCTTGAAGCCGCCCGGAGGGCGGCTGATTCATGGGATGTCCCGTGCCTTCGGTGATGGGAGCCGACGACATCGGGCGTGCCGTTCGACGCATGGCGCACGAGATCGCCGAGCGCAACGAAGGCGCCGGCGATGTGATCCTGGTGGGCATCCACACCAGGGGTGTGCCGCTCGCCCGGCGTCTGGCAGAGGTGATCGGAGAGATCGAAGCGACGAGTGTTCCCGTCGGAACGCTCGACATCGGACTGTACAGGGATGACCTCTCGCAACGTCCGACGACAGCGCTTGCTCACACCCAGATCCCCGTCGACATCTCCGGGCATGCGGTCGTCCTTGTGGACGACGTCCTCTACACGGGGCGTACGATCAGGGCGGCGCTCGATGCCCTTGCCGATCTCGGCAGACCCCGCGTCGTGCAGCTCGCAGCTCTCGTGGACCGGGGACACCGGCAGCTCCCTATTCGGGCCGACTTCGTTGGCAAGAACCTTCCAACGTCGGCTTCGGAACGAGTGTGGGTGCACCTCACCGAGATCGATGGAGAGGACGGGGTAGCGATCGAGGAGCGCCCATGAACAACTTCCTGACCATGGAGGGCCTCTCCAAGGACGAGTTGACGTCGGTGCTCGACCTCTCTGACGAATTCGTCGAGGTCCTCGCACGGCCGATTCCGAAGGTCCCTGCACTGCGCGGCCGTACCGTTGCCATGCTGTTCTTCGAACCGTCGACGAGAACCAGGATGTCGTTCGAACGAGCCGCCAAGGCGCTCTCTGCCGATACGATGAGTTTCTCGCCCGGTACGTCGTCGCTCTCCAAGGGGGAGAGCCTGAAGGACACGGCGCTCACCATCAAGGCCATGGGTGCAGACGCACTCGTGGTCCGCCACTCTTCTACGGGAGCCCCTTGGAGGATCGCCGAATGGACCGGGTTGCCGGTGTTGAACGGCGGTGACGGAGCTCACCAGCACCCGACCCAGGCGCTGCTCGACGCCCTCACCATACGGCAACACTTCGGCAGCCTCGAAGGACTCAAGGTGGCGATCGTCGGTGATATTCGTCACTCGCGTGTTGCTCGTTCCGACATCACCGCGTTCTCCACACTGGGTGCGACCGTGACGCTGGTCGCACCCCGAACTCTGCTGCCGGTGGATCTGGGAGATTGGCCTGTACGAACGGCAAGAGCGATCGACGAGGTGTTGGACTCCGATGTCATCTACCTCCTACGCATCCAGAAAGAGCGAGGGGGTGCCTCGGTACTGCCATCGCTCCCTGAATACGTCAGCCGCTTCGGGTTGACATGGGAGCGGTTCGCCCGGATGTCTTCGGACAGTGTGGTGATGCACCCCGGCCCGATGAATCGTGGCGTAGAGATCGCGCCTGAAGTAGCCGACCATCCTCGCTCGCTCGTCGAACCGCAGGTCGCAAATGGTGTCGCTGTCCGAATGGCGGTCCTTTTTCGTCTGCTCGGAGGGGAGGCAGAAGATGTCTGAGATGGTGCTGAAAGGCGGACGGGTCGTTGGCCCGGACGGGGTGCTCGACGCCGATGTCCTGATTCGTGATGGCATAGTCCTCGAGATCGGAGTCGACCTGGAATCAGATCGTGTCATCGACTGCGGTGGCGCCTTGATAGGCCCTGGTTTCGTAGACACGCACGTCCACTTCAGAGAACCCGGCCAAGAGTGGAAGGAGGACATCGAGACGGGGTCTCGCGCTGCAGCTGCAGGCGGCTTCACAGCGGTCGTTGCCATGGCGAATACGGATCCCGCGATCGACGCCGGCCATCTGGCTCGATATGTGTCGGAGCGAGGGAGTGACGTGGGGCTGGTCGACGTGGTGCCCGCCGGGGCGATCACCCTCGGCCGCGCCGGAACGCACCTCTCGCACCTGGACGAATTGTGGGCTGCCGGAGTGCGGCTGTTCAGCGACGACGGAGACAGTGTGCAGGACACAGGCCTCCTCAGGCTCGCGATGGAGTACCTGTCCGACCTGGGTGGCATTGTCGCTCAGCACGCAGAGGACACAACCTTGACACGCGGTGCCCACATGCACGAAGGTGCCGTGTCCGCCCGACTGGGGATGCGAGGCATGCCTGCTCTCGCGGAAGAGGTGATCATCATGCGGGACCTGGCTCTCGTCGAACTGACAGGTGTCCGCTACCACGTGCAGCATGTGTCGACCGCCGGGAGCGTGCGTCTCGTCGAGGAGGCGAAAGAGCGAGGACTACCTGTGACAGCCGAGGTGACGCCGCACCATCTTGCGTTCGACCACAGGCAGATCGAGCGAATGGATCCGGCCTTCAAAATGTACCCGCCGCTGCGAACGAAGTCCGACGTCGCCGCCGTCAGGGAAGCGCTTCGGACCGGCGTGATCGACGTTGTCGGCACTGATCATGCGCCGCACGCCGCGGCCGAAAAGGACGTCCCCTTCGACGACGCACCTCGGGGCGTCATCGGACTCGAGACGGCAGCGGCCGTTGTGAACGAAGCAGTACCGCTCGATCCAGTGAAGTTCTTCGAGCGTCTATCCGTGACAGCAGCCCGACTGCTGGGACTCGACCGGCACGGCCGCTGGCCAGAACCGGGCATCCCGGCGAACCTCGTCGTGTTCGCACCTGAGGTCTCGTGGACTCCACAACGGTTTGCCTCCCGCTCCGAGAACTCGCCGTTCAAGGGACGTGCGATGAAGGGTCGGGTTCTCGCGACGATCCACGACGGAGTGGTCAGCTACGAGGCCCCATGATCCAGCTGGGCCCCCTTCGCCTGGAGACGCCGCTGGTGGCTGCCGCAGGCACGTTCGGATCGATCGTCGAGTTCGCCGATGTCGCCAGTCTCGACGCATACGGCGCGCTCGTCGCCAAATCCGTCAGTGGTGAGCCTTGGCCGGGCAGGGCCCCGCCCAGAGTGGCGGGTACGGATGCCGGAATGCTGAATGGCATCGGTATCCAAAACCCGGGCATCGACTCGTGGCTGGAGAACATCGCACCTCAGGTCGAGTCGCTCGGAGTGTCGGTCTGGGGTTCTGCGGTAGGGCGGACGCCGGGGGAGTTCTCGAGTGTGGCGAGCAAGATGTCGAACGGAGGGGTTGCGGCGATCGAGGTCAACCTCTCGTGCCCGAACCTCGAGAGCCACTCGATCATCTCTCTTGATGCCAAGCTGTCGTCTGAGGTGATCGGTGAGGTCAGATCCGTCGTGCAGATGCCAATCGGTGCCAAGTTGTCGCCGAATGCATCGAACATCGTCGAAATCGCAGCTGCGGTCGTGGATGCCGGAGCGGACTTCCTGACGCTCACGAACACCGTCAAGGGGGCTGCCATCGACATCGAGTCACGACGCCCTGCCCTCTCAGGCGTCATCGGAGGCTACTCCGGGCCCGCGATCAAACCGATCTCGCTGGCGTGCGTTCTCGAGGTCCACGCGGCGCTGCCCGAGACTCCTATCGTCGGATGTGGGGGTGTTCGCACGGGACGGGACGTGGTGGAGTACCTGCTCGCCGGGGCAACCGCGGTGGCGCTCGGTACGGTGCACTTCGCAGAACCGCGTGCGGGTGAGCGGGTGCTGCGCGAGACGTTGGATCTGGTGACACGGCTTGGGGCGCACGATCCGAGCGAACTGATAGGAGGCATGCAACCGTGGTGAATCCGATAGTCGTAGCGCTCGATGTCGCCGAAGCAACGCACGCCGTACACCTTGCAGGTGTTCTGGCGGGAGAAGCCGGAGGCTTCAAGGTCGGGTTGGAGCTGCTGAGCGGGCCGGGACCAGCAACGATTGGCGCCGTATCGGAGGCTGGGAACGCACCGGTCTTCGTCGACGCGAAACTCCACGACATCCCGGCGACCGTTCGTCGGGCCGCACGTCGCCTTGGGAGCCTCGGTGCGCGCTGGCTGAGCGTGCATGCGTCCGGGGGCAGGGCGATGCTCGAGGCTGCCGTCGAGGGGTTCGCCGAAGGCTCGGCGGGCAGAGAGGCCGGTGTGCTCGCGGTCACGGTGTTGACGAGTCTCGACCAGGAGAGTCTCAGAGAAGTCGGAATCGGAGAGTCGCCGGGGCGTCTGACATCCAAGATGGCGGCCCTCGCCGCGGACACCGGGTGTGAAGGCGTCGTGTGCTCCCCGATGGAGCTTGGTGTCGTTTCGACGGTGGCTCCGCAACTGCTGAAAGTGACCCCGGGGATCCGTCCGCCGGGAGCGGCGGCACATGACCAGCGGAGGATCGCAACACCACGTGACGCCCTTGCCGGCGGTGCCGACTACCTCGTGGTGGGAAGGCCGATCACGACCTCCCCCGATCCCGTGGCAGCGATACGGCGTCTCGTGAGCGTTTCAGGTTGGTAGAGTGCGGAGCATGGCACCTCCTGTACTCACCGATGAACAAAGGGCTGCAGCCCTGGCACGGGCTGCCGAAGTACGAAGAGTCCGAGCGGAGTTGAAACAGCTCCTGAAGACCGGTTCGGTAACGTTTGCCGAGCTCCTCGAAAGGGCCGCCGAGGACCCGGCGGTCGCTGGGATGAAGGTGTACGCAGTCCTCAGTTCGCTGCCGGGAACCGGGAAGGTGAAGGCGAAGCGGATGATGGAGACCCACGGAATAGCGGAGAGCAGACGCCTGCGAGGACTCGGCGAGCGCCAGAAGGCAGCGCTGCTCGGCGCAACCGAGTGAGTTGAGCGGACGTCTCATCGTCGTCTCCGGCCCGTCCGGGGTGGGCAAGTCGACTGTGGTCGCTGCACTCCACAGGCAACACCCGTTCTTCTTCTCGGTTTCGGTGACCACACGGGCACGCAGGGCATCCGAGCGCGACGGCGTCGACTACCGGTTCGTGAGCGATCGAGAGTTCGATGCGCTCGTGGGTGCAGGGGAACTGCTGGAGTGGGCCGAGTACAGCGGGTTCAGATACGGAACACCCAAGGCGCCGGTCCTGACCATGCTGGATGGAGGCAACGACGTCCTGCTCGACATCGAAGTCAACGGCGCCATGCAGGTCAAGACCGCCTTCCCTGCCGCAGTCACCATTTTCGTATCGCCTCCTTCCAGGGCGACACTCGAAGAACGACTTCGGGGACGAGGGGATACCGACGAGGATCAGATCGCGCTACGTCTCCGCATCGCAGAGTGGCAGTTGCGCGAAGCGGTAGAGCGCTTCGACCATGTGTTGGTGAACAGCAGCGTGGACGCCACAGTCGCCGAGATTCTGCGTATACTGAATGCTCCCCCCACGAGAGCACAGTCATGATGATGCAACCACCCGTTGAGGACCTCCTCGACGTGACCGGCGGACGATTCGAGCTAGTTGTCCTTGCGTCACGACGAGCGCGGCAAATCAACGCGTACTTCAATCAACTCGGAGAAGGCATCGGTCACTACGTGCCGCCGCAGGTACACACCCTGAGCCACAAGGCACTCACGATCGCCTTCGAGGAGATTGCAGACGGCAAGCTCGTCGTCGAACACTCCGAAGACTGAGGATGCAACGCCGGATCCTTCTCGGTGTAACCGGGGGTATCGCCGCCTACAAGGCCGTGTTTCTCGCCAGACGGCTGGTTGAGGAGGGGGCCGATGTCAGGGTCGTGATGACCGACGCGGCTCGACAGTTCGTGGGCGCGCAGACGTTCGCCGCCGTCACAGGCAACCGGGTGCACACCGAGCTCTTCGGCGCGATCAGCCCCCACACCGAGCTCGGGCAGTGGGCTGAAGCCATCGTGGTGGCCCCTGCGACTGCGACGACGATCGCCAAAGCGGCAACCGGCCTCGGCGACGACCTGCTGTCCGCGACGCTGCTCGCTACGCGGGCGCCGATCCTGTTCGCTCCCGCGATGCACACCGAGATGTGGGAGCACCCTGCAACCCGGCGCAACGTGGCGACACTGCGCGACGACGAGTGCCGGTTTGTCGGGCCGGCCTCAGGACCGCTCGCGGGCGGCGACGTGGGAGAAGGACGGATGGTGGAACCCGAGGAGATACTCGTGGCGCTGGCCGCGATGCTCGACCCGGACCTCGAGGGTTGGCGCCTCCTCGTGACGGCCGGAGGGACACGGGAACCCATCGATCCCGTACGGTTCATCGGGAACCGGTCTTCCGGCAAGATGGGGTATGCGATCGCCCGAGCTGCCGCGAGAAGGGGCGCGAAGGTGGTGCTGGTGAGTTCCTCAGCGCTGCCTGTGCCTCCGGGAGTGAGCATCGTGCCTGTGGAGACGGCCAAACAAATGGCCGAGGCGGTGGAGCGAGAAGCCGGTACGTGCGATGTCGTGATCATGGCGGCGGCCGTGGCGGACTTCCGGCCGGCAGACCCTCGACCGACGAAACTCAGGAGAGCCGAGGGTCCGCCTCGACTCGAGCTGGAACCTACCGTCGATATCCTCGACGGGCTCGGCTCGGGAGACGGCGGACGGCCCTTCATCGTTGGGTTTGCTGCCGAGACAGGGCCGGCCGAAGGTGCTCGGGCGAAGGCGGCGAGAGCCGACCTGACGGTGGCGAACGATGTCACGGCAGCGGGTTCGGGCTTCGGAACGGACACGAACCAGGTGACCGTTTTTGACGCTCAAGGGAATGCCGAAAAATGGCCGCTCCTCTCGAAGGACGAGGTCGCCGGACGGCTCCTGGACATCATCCAGCGAGAGGCCGCGCGCCGCAGCTGAGATGGGATGGGGGCTTGCATGCACTGTCCCGTATACTGCCCGCCATGATCAAGTGGTTCTTCACATCTGAGTCGGTTACGGAAGGTCACCCTGACAAAGTCGCGGATCGAATCTCCGACGGGATCCTCGACGCGGTCCTCGCTCAAGACCCCTATGGGAGAGTCGCGTGCGAAACGCTCGTGACGCGAGGGAGGGTGCTCGTCGCCGGCGAAATCGGGTCGGACGCGAGGCTCGACGTCGACGAGATCGCTCGCGAGGCGATCGCCGCCGCAGGCTACGACCGCGGTGAAGGCTTTTCTGCAACCACGTGCTCCGTCGAGGACTTGATAGGCAAGCAGAGCCCTGACATCGCCGGAGGTGTCGCCGACTCCCTCGAAGCGAGGCGGGGTTCGACGGATCCGTTGGACCATCTCGGCGCGGGGGATCAGGGCATCATGTTCGGCTACGCGGTGCGCGAAACGCCGCAGTTGATGCCGGCTCCGATCGACTATGCACACAGGTTGGCCCGGCGGCTCGCGTACGTTCGCAAGGAGGGCATCCTCGACTACCTCGGGCCGGATGGGAAGACCCAGGTAACCCTCGAGTACGAAGGCCGGACGCCCGTAGCTGCTCGACGGATCCTGATCTCGAGCATGCACAAGCCGGGCATCGACCAGAACCGCATGCAGCAGGACCTTACGGAAGCCGTGATCGCACCGGTCATGGAGGGGTTCGAGCACGACGGGGTGGAGATTCTCGTGAACCCGAGCGGGCGGTTCGAGGTTGGAGGACCCGAAGCGGACACCGGTCTCACCGGCCGCAAGATCATCGTGGACACGTACGGCGGGACGGCACGCCACGGCGGGGGATCCTTCTCGGGAAAGGACCCCACGAAGGTCGACCGTTCTGCCGCCTACGCCGCTCGCCACGCCGCGAAGAACATCGTTGCGGCCGGGCTCGCCGACGAGTGCGAGGTTCAGCTGTCGTACGCCATCGGTCGGGCGACCCCGTTCTCGGTACGAGTCGAGACGTTCGATACCGAGCAGATCGACCCGGTGAGGCTCGGCGAGATCGCCAAAGAGCTGTTCGACTTCCGGCCGGAGGCGATCATTCGACGTCTCGACCTTCGACGTCCGATATACACTCCGACCTCTGCATACGGCCACTTCGGTCGGGCGGAGTTCCCATGGGAGCAGACCGATATGACCGAGGCGCTCGTGAGGGAGGCGACCTGAGCGTAGCCAGGGTCGTCCCGGACGTCCCGACTTTCGCTGTCGACGAAGGGTTTCGCTACGCCGCCGATCAAACGATCTCCGTCGGGCAGATCGTCAGGATTCCACTGGGCCGGCGAGTCGTCCGAGGGTGGGTCGTAGGGGTCGGCGATGAGGACCCGTCCGACCTGAAACCGATCAAGGCTGTCTCGTCGTCGGTTCCGATCTTCACTGACACCCTTCTCAGAACCCTCAAGTGGGCGGCGGGGTACTACGTCGCACCGGTCGCGGCGATGCTGCCCCGCTCCGGACCGCCCAACCTTCCCCGAGGCGGGGCTCTCCACGCGGCGAGAAGCTACGGAGACCGCACCCGCTCGATGTACGTCATCACGAGCCATACATCCGATGCCGTCGACATGGTGGCGGAGGCCGTGGACCACGACCGATCGGGAATGGTCATTCTTCCTACTGCCGTGGAGGCAGCTCAGTTCGCCTCCGCCCTTCGATCTCGTATTGGTGACCGCACCGTGGAGGTCCCGCCGACCTCAGCGGCGCGAGAGGTGACTGCGGCTTGGCAACGGGTGTGTTTGTCCTCGGGCAGTGTGGCGGTAGGGACACACCGGATCGCGTTCTGGCCCGTTGCGAGCCTAGGTATTGCGATGTTGGTCGAAGAAGGACGGCGGGCGATGAAAGACCGCCAGACTCCGACCGTCCACGCCCGCGAAGTCATTCGGCGTCGCGCCCTGACCGAACGGTTCGACGTGGTGTACACGGGCGCGGTGCCAAGCGCGAGGATCGTTGCGTACGGAGTAGAAATCCGTCGCCGTGCGTCCCGCGCCTGGCCACCGGTCGAAATCGTCGATCGCCGTGACGATCCGCCGGGCACAGGGTTGATAGCAGACCACACGAAGCGGACGGTTGCGGGGGCACTCACCCGTGGGGGCCGTATCTTCGTCTTCAGCCACCGCCACGGGTACGCACCCGCCTTTCGCTGTGTGTCGTGCAAGACGCTGCGCATCTGTCCGTCGTGTGGCGCGCGTCCGGAACCGGGAGAGCGGTGCACGCGATGTGGCGCGACACTCGGCGAATGTGCGAGGTGCGGTGGACGACGCTTCGAGCCGCTCGGCTCAGGAGTCGGTCGGGTGACCGAGGTCCTCCGTGGGCTCTTCGGCGACCAGGTCGGAGAGGTTCGGAGCGACGCAGCGATTTGGGTGGGTACGGAGCGGGACGTTGCGCGGCTGGACGATATCTCCCTCGGTGTGGTGGTGGACATGGACGGTCTCGTTCTCGGTAGCACGTACAACGCGGGGGAGGAGGCGTTGCGAATCGTTGCTCGCCTGGCTCGCGCGATCCCGTTCGGAAGGGGTCGGCATCTCATAGTTCAGACGAGCATCCCCGAGCATCCCGTGCTCGAGGCCGTTCGTCGCGGGGATCCTCTCCCGTATCTCGAGGCGGAGGTGCAGCGGCGGAGGGAGTTCGGCCTGCCCCCTGCCGGTGAAGTGATCGTGGTGGAGGTGTCGGGAGGAACGCGGGATGCGCGAGCATTGGTGTCGGACCTCGGGCCAGAGGCGGCCGTCTACGGTCCGGCGGAACAACGTGGGACGCTACGGTGGCTCATCCAAGGGCGGGACCTGATGCCCGTCAGGCCAGCGCTTCGGGCGGCGGTGGCGACACTCCGCGAGGCCGGGAGCACCGTACGGGTTGATGTCGACCCACTCGACCTGTGAGCTATCCTGCTGCCCCATGGCCATCTTCCCTATTCGTATCTTCGGTGAT
Organism: uncultured Acidimicrobiia bacterium; assembly: GCA_964594235.1. Classification (GTDB taxonomy): domain Bacteria; phylum Actinomycetota; class Acidimicrobiia; order Spongiisociales; family UBA4744; genus CAYLHS01. Next base: position 13,284 of record CAZQMF010000015.1, on the reverse strand, counting down.
CCTGTCCTGCGGACGAAGGCGAAGGAGATCGAAACCATCGATGACGGCATTCGACGGCTCGCCGAGGACATGATCGAGACGATGTACGATGCCCCCGGTGTGGGGCTGGCTGCACCACAGATCGGCATTTCGAAACGGATCGTCGTGTTCGACGCAGGAGAGGGCCCGAAGGTACTGATCAACCCTGAGCTCATCGAGACGTCCGGCACATGGGTATCCGACGAGGGATGCCTGTCGGTCCCCGGCCGGTTCTGGGAGATCCAACGGCCGGGGTTCGCGAGGGTACGAGGTCTCGACGAGCAAGGGAGGGAAGTCGAGTATGAAGGGGAGGAACTCCTGGGACGCGTGCTGCAGCACGAGATCGACCACCTGAACGGAACGTTGTTGATAGAGCGCCTCGATCGCCGCACTCGCAAACAGGTGCTGCGAGAACTGCGTGAGGAGGCGTTGGGACTCAGTCTGTGACGCGGATCGCCTTCCTTGGAACCCCCGAAGCGGCCGTTGCGACACTGGAGGCGATCGCGGAGAACACCGTTGTCGTCGTCACCAGGGTCGACAAGCCACGCGGACGCTCCCACCGACCGGAGGCCTCTCCCGTGAAGACCGCGGCCTCCAGACTCGGGATAGACGTGGCACAACCGGAGCGATCCGCCGACATCACATCGATCATGACTACCGCCGGGGTCGACATCGCGGTGGTCGTCGCCTACGGGCGCATCATCCCTGAGCCGGCCTTGGAGTCGGTTCCACTTGGTTTTCTCAATGTCCACTTCTCCTTGCTGCCGCGCTGGAGGGGAGCCGCTCCCGTCGAGCGGGCGATCCTGGCCGGTGACCACGTGACAGGGGTCACGGTCATGCAGCTCGATTCCGGACTCGACACGGGTCCAACACTGTCGTCGGCGCGGGTACCTCTTTCCGATGAAACGGATGCAGCGGCCCTCACGACGACACTCGCAGTCGTCGGGGCAGACCTGCTGGTCGAAACGCTCAACGGGTACGTGGAGGGTCGGCTTCGCCCGGTACCACAGCCAGAAGAGGGAGCTACCTACGCCCCTCGATTCGACAGGGATGAGAGCCGGCTGGTCGTCACCGACGATGCGGAACGATTGCACCGTGTGATTCGGGCGTCAACCACGCGGGGTGGTGCCTACGCGTTCCTCGACGGGGAACGGCTGAAAGTGTGGCGGGCGAGACCCGTTCCCGCATCACTGTTGCCGGGCCAGCTCGCCAGCGAAGGCGGGCTGGTACTGCTGGGGACTGGTCGCGGAGCCCTGGAGCTGCTCGAGGTGCAGCCGGCAGGCAGTCGAAGGATGAGTGCCTCAGCGTGGGCTCGAGGGCACAAGACCGGAACGTTGACCTAGAGCCGATACACTCGGATGATGCAACCCGCCCGGATCGCCCCCTCCATCCTTGCCGCGGACTTTGCGCACCTCGCCGATGACGTTGCGAAGGTCGAGCCGTATGTCGAGCTTCTCCACATCGACGTCATGGACGGCCACTTCGCTCCGAATCTCAGTCTGGGCATCCCGGTGATCGCGTCGTTGAGGAAGGCGACATCGCTCTTCTTCGACTGCCACATGATGACCACCAACCCGCACGTCTACTTCGGCCCTCTTCGAGCGGCCGGGGTGGACCTGGTCACGGTCCACATCGAGGCATACCCGGATCCCAGTAGAGCAGCGGACCAGGCGCGAGATGCGGGGCTGGCGTTCGGCCTCGCGTTGAATCCCGCGACCCCGTTCGAAGCGGTGGAACCTTTCGTCGAACTGGCCGATCTCGTGCTCGTGATGTCGGTGGAACCTGGTTTCGGAGGCCAGTCGTTCACTTATTCGACGCTCAAGAAGGTGGAGGCAGCCAGAAAGCTGATTGATTCTCGGGGCCTTTCGGCCGATATAGAGATCGACGGTGGTATCACCACCGGCACCGCCAGGGCGGCGCGGGATGCGGGAGTCGATGTGTTCGTCGCCGGTACCTCCGTGTTCAGGACCTCGGATCCGGCGGCTGCGGTGAGAGATCTGAAAGCGTCAGTGGAGTAGACGGATGGTGCAACGGATTCTGGTCGCAGACGACGACCCCGACATCCTCCAGTTCGTGCGAGTGAACCTCGAGCTGGAGGGTTTCCAGGTGACCGAGGCGACCAACGGGAGGGAAGCGCTCGAGTCGGTGATGAACGATCCGCCCGATCTCGTGTTGCTGGACGTGATGATGCCTGAACTCGATGGATTCGACGTGCTCCGCCGTCTGCGCGTCCATCCCTCTGCAGCGAACACGTCGGTCATCCTTCTGACGGCGAGAACCATGCCGGAAGACCGAATCCGGGGGCTCGACCTGGGTGCCGACGACTACGTGAATAAACCGTTCGATGTCGATGAGCTGGTCGCACGGGTGAAAGCCGTGATCCGGCGCTCACAGACCATGCGGGACGTGTCGCCCCTCACCGGGCTGCCGGGGAACTTTCGGATCTCCGAGGAGATGGAGCGTAGGGTCGCAGAGCGAGGACCACTCGCGATCGTGCACGCCGACTTGGACAACTTCAAGTCGTTCAACGACCACTACGGATTCATGCGGGGTGACCAGGTCATCAAGTTCACCGCTCATGCGTTGCTGGAGGCGGCCGCCGAAAATGAGGACACGAGTATCTTCGTGGGCCACATTGGGGGGGACGACTTCGTGGGGGTCGTCCACCCAGACTCGGTGGTGGAGTTCTGCAAAGCGACGATCCGGATCTTCGACGCGGGCATTCTCGACTTCTACGACACCGCCGACGCGCTGCGAGGCTACGTCGAGGTCAGCGACCGGCGGGGAGAGCAGCACGCATTCCCGATCATCTCGATCTCGATCGGTGTGGCGACCAACCGGACCCGCACGATCAGCTCCCAGTGGGAGGCGTCGGCCGTGGCTGTCGAGATGAAGGAGTTCGCCAAGTCGACGGCGGGTTCTGCGTATGAGATCGACCGCCGAACGAGCTGATCGACGGCGGTAGTACACTTCTTGTCAGCCCCCTTCAGGGCAGGGTGCAATTCCCGACCGGCGGTGAAAGTCCGCGACCCCTCACGGGTGGACCCGGTGAAACTCCGGGACCGACGGTGAAAGTCCGGATGAGAGAAGGAGGGCGGTATGCGTGCGCGCGCGATCGCCCGAGGAAAGGTGATCGTGGACGAGCACTGGATGACCTTCAGTTTCGAGTTGGCAGCGAAGGCGCGTCCCCACCCCAACCCGCGAGTCGGTGCGGTGATCGTGGACTCGGAAGGCCGCGTCGCAGGGACGGGCAACCATGCCGGCCCGGGCTCAGCACACGCCGAAGCTCTCGCCCTTCAAGGGGCCGGCTCTCGAGCAAGAGGCTCAACTCTCTATGTGACCCTGGAGCCGTGCGCTCATCACGGTCGTACACCACCGTGCGTGGATGCGATCATCTCGTCGGGGATCGGCAGGGTTGTCGTAGCGACCGAGGACCCGGATCCGAGGGTATCGGGCGTGGGGATCAGGCAGCTTCGAGAGGCCGGTATCGATGTCGTGGTCGGAGTCGCGGAAGATGCGGCCCGCCGTCTCGATCCTGGATACTTCCGGCACCGCCAGACGGGCCTGCCGTGGGTCACGCTGAAGGTTGCGGCGACCCTGGACGGTCAGATCGCCGCAGCGGACGGCACCTCGAAGTGGATCACTTCGAGCGTTGCGCGACAGGACGTGCACCGTATGCGCGCCGAGGCGGACGCGGTCATGGTCGGGGCCGGAACGTTGAGGTCGGACGACCCGATGCTCGACGTTCGACTCCCTGGCTATGAAGGTCCGCAACCTGTCCCCATCGTCGTTGAAGGCAGGGAGCCGCTTCCCACCGGCTCGCGAGTGTTCGAACGGGGGCCGATCGTCCTCCGACCCGCTCCGGGCCGAACGTCTGTGGACCTCGACGAAGGACTCCGGTCACTCACAGAGGAAGGGCTGCTCGACATTTTCGTTGAAGGAGGGGCAACACTCGCCACCTCCCTGTTGCGGGATGGGCTGGTGAATCGGCTCGTCCTCTACCTCGCGCCGTCAATCGGCGGGGGACCCGGCCGGGGGATGTTCAATGGCGTGTTTCGTACGCTGAACGACCTGCATCCCGTCCGCATTGCCGACGTGGATCTCGTGGGAGGGGCCGTACGGATCGAAGCGTTTGTGGAGGAACACTGATGTTCACAGGAATCGTGGAAGCCTTGGGAACCGTTCAGGAGATCGAAGGGACGGACCAGGGCAAGCATCTCGTGATCGGCACGAATCTCGAGGGACTCTCGGTGGGCGACTCGTTGAGCGTCAACGGAGTGTGCCTCACGATCGTTGGGTGCACTGAGGTTGGGATTCGCGCGGATGTGGTACACGAAACGCTGGTGAGAACGGACCTCGGGAGTCTCGCTCCCGGCGACCGCGTCGACCTCGAACGTTCCATGAGAGCAAACGGCCGTTTCGATGGGCATATCGTCCAAGGGCACGTGGACGGCATAGGAGTCGTCTCCGATCTCCAGCCGGAAGGGGACAGTACTCGGATGCGCATCGACGTTCCGGGCGACCTTGCTCGGTACATTGCCGAGAAGGGGTCGGTCGCGGTTGACGGTGTGAGTCTCACTGTCACCCTGGCCGGTCCGGCGTGGTTTGAGGTGGCGCTCATTCCTCACACGCTCGACGTGACGGTCCTCGGGCGGCGGGCCGTGGGGGAGAAGGTCAACATCGAGGTCGATGTGATCGCCAAATACGTCGAGCGACTGATGGGGTGGCCACGATGACCTTCGCATCGATTGAGGATGCGGTTATCGCGATCGCGCGTGGTGAGTTCGTCGTCGTTGTGGATGACGCCGACAGGGAGAACGAAGGCGATTTGATTCTCGCAGCCGAGATGGCGACACCCGAGAAGATCGGCTTCATGGTGCGGCATACCAGCGGCCTCATCTGTGTCCCGCTGGTGGGCGAGCGCCTCGATGAACTTCGGATTCCGATGATGGTGAGTCACAGCACCGATAGGCGGAACACGGCGTTCACGGTGTCCGTGGATTACGCGCCCGAGACCACCACCGGGATATCGGCTGCTGATCGGTCGGCGACTATCAGAGCCCTCGTAGAGCGAGGCACCGACGGTGATGATCTCACACGGCCAGGCCACATCTTCCCGTTGCGATATCACGCCGGAGGCGTGCTACGTCGCGCCGGCCATACGGAGGCGGCAGTCGATCTGGCTGTGCTCGCCGGGTTGCGACCGGCGGGCGTGCTTGCTGAGATCGTCACCGATGATGGAGGAATCGCGCGACTCGATGCTCTAGTGGAGTTTGCCGATCGCTACCGCATACCCATCATCAAGATCGCAGATCTGATCTCGTTTCGAAGGGAGCGCCAGGAGCTGATCCGCCGCGGCGCAGAAGCTCGGTTCCCGACCGAATACGGCGAGTTCAGGGCCATAGCGTACGAGTCCTTGCTCGACCACGGGGAGCACATAGCGTTGGTGAAGGGAGACGTCGCCGGTAAGGAAGGGGTGCTGGTGAGGGTGCATTCGGAGTGCCTCACAGGTGACGCGCTGTCGAGCCTGCGGTGCGACTGCGGCCTGCAACTTCGCGACGCGATGCGCCAGGTTCAGGAAGAAGGGTGCGGGGTCGTGCTCTACCTCCGGGGCCATGAGGGCCGAGGTATCGGACTCGTGCACAAACTCGCAGCCTACGCACTGCAGGACCATGGCAGAGACACGGTGGAAGCGAATCTCGAGCTGGGACTACCTGCAGATGCCAGGGACTATGGCGTCGGTGCCCTGATACTCGCCGACCTGGGCATCACGACCATGCGGCTGCTGACCAACAATCCAACGAAACGCGCGGGAATCGAAGGATATGGGCTCGAGATCATCGAGACGGTCCCCCTGGAGGTGCCTCCGACGACCGAGAACCTCGCCTATCTTCGGACCAAAGCCGAGAAACTCGGCCATCTCATCCACTTGGAAGAAGCCGATGCGCGTCCATGAGATCAGGGGCACGCCGGCAGGTGGGAAGAAGATCGGGGTGGTGGTAGCCCAGTTCAACGAAGCGATCACCGACGCTCTTCTCGCAGGTGCGCTGGAGGCACTCGAGGAAGCAGGGACTGCCGAGGTGACGGTCCTGAAAGTGCCTGGAGCGTTGGAGCTGCCCATTGCGGCCAAGCACCTGATCGAAACGGGTCATGAGGCGGTGGTAGCGCTCGGTGCGGTGATCCGCGGTGAGACAGACCACTACGAGCATGTCGCGACCCAGGCGATGGCAGGTTTGTCCCAACTGGCGCTCACAACAGGGGCACCGATAGGGAACGCCGTCCTCACCGTGCACGAGTACGAGCACGCCCATGATCGTTCACTTCCCGGTCGCGGCAACAAGGGATACGAGGCGGCAATTGCCGTCCTGGAGTTGCTGGACGCCTTCGGGCAGATCCCGCACCAGGATTGACAGTCGAATCGGTCCCCGTATACTTCCGGCGAACAAGTGGAGACCATCCCACCTGGCCACCGGAGGTGCGCCACGGTACGAGACGACAGTGGCTTCGCTTGCTGTCGTCTTTTTCATTGAGGAGGATCGCAATCGCCGAACTACGCGTCAACGGGTACATCAGGGCACGGGAAGTGCGGGTTGTCGCTCCCGATGGAGCGCAGATAGGGATCAAGAAGCTGCAGGAAGCACTGTGGCTCGCCGACCAGCTCGGACTGGATCTCGTCGAGGTGGCCCCCAACTCCAACCCCCCTGTGTGCAGGCTCATGGACTACGGCAAGTACAAGTACGAACAGTCGGTGAAGTCCCGTGAGGCCCGCAGGAACCAGTCCAGAACGGTCATCAAGGAAGTCAAGTTCAAGCCGAAGATCGGCCAGCACGACTACGAGATCAAGCGTGATCGGGTGCTGAAGTTTCTGGAGCATGGCGACAAGGTCAAGATCACGATCTGGTTCCGTGGAAGGGAGATGTCCCGTCCGGAGTTGGGGCTCACGATCATCGACAAGCTGGTCGGAGAGATCGGGGACGCGGCGAAGGTAGAGCAGACGCCAAGGCAGGAAGGTCGGAACATGCACATGGTGCTCGCGCCGGGGCGCCGTGCCGTTCACCAGACCGAGTCGAAGCCGGAAAGCGACGAGGACGAGGCGATCCTGGCCGACGAGGACGAGGCGATCGTTGCCGCCGAGTCGGTGCCTGAGCCGGGCGAGAGCGACGAAGAGAGGAGCAGCTGATGAAGACCAAGAGTCACCGGGGGGCCGCGAAGAGAATCCGGCGTACCGGGTCAGGGAAGCTGGTCCGGGCACGGGCCGGGCGAGGCCACCTGAAGCTCGCCAAGAGCCGGAAGCGGTTCCGTCAACTCAAAGGCATGAAGGAACTCACCGGCGGCGATCGCCGCAATGCGTCGCGCCTAGGAGGTTGACATGGCACGAGTGAAACGCGCCGTGCACGGCAAGAAGAAGCACCGCAAGGTACTCGACAGGGCGAAGGGCTACAAGGGAGCGAAGAGCCGGCGCTTCCGGACTGCCAATGAGCAAGTCATGCATGCCATGTCGGACGCCTACAGGGATCGCCGCGCCCGGAAAGGCGAATTCAGGAGTCTGTGGATTCAGCGCATCAACGCTGCGGCTCGCCAGAACGGTACGACATACTCGAGGCTGATGGCCGGGTTGAAGGCGGCCGAGATCGACGTCGACCGAAAGATGCTGGCTGAACTCGCAGTCAGCGACCCGTCAGCCTTCGCCCAGCTCGTCGAGGCGGCCTCCGCTGCGCGTTCGCTCGACGCGTAACCCGCGGATCGTCGCAGCGGCGAAGCTCCACAGGACGAAGGAACGCCGTCGTAGAAACCTAACGCTCCTCGAGGGTCCGAATCTGATCGGGGCCGCCGCCGCTGCCGGCTATCCGGTGGAGTCGGTGTTCGCACTCGAGGACGACGTCATCGAGGGGTCGTTCGAAGTCAGCGCCGAGGTGATGCGGCACCTCGCACCCACCCTGCACCCACGCGGCCCGGTAGCCGTCATGCGAATTCCACCATCGGGTCACATGGCCAGAGCGTGCCTGGTGGCCTACGATCTCTCGGATCCCGGGAACCTCGGAACGCTCATCAGGTCGGCCGCGGCGTTTGGCATGGACGTCGGAGTCACGGCGGCGTCGGCCGACGCCTGGGCACCAAAGACGCTTCGTTCTGGGGCTGGAGCGCATTTCGCGACAACGATCGAGCAAGGCGTCCATGTGAGCGATCTGCGAAACCGCGGTTTCACGATTGTGGCGGCGGTGCCCAGGGGAGGCACCGATCCTGGCATTCTGCGGTCCGTCGAACTGCCCGCGATCCTCATTGGCAGTGAGGCGCACGGACTGCCGGACCAACTCGACGCCGACGTGAAGGTGACGATTCCCATCCGCGTAGAGAGTCTGAACGCGGGGGTCACAGCAGGCATCCTCGCCTACGCGTACGGGCGTGATCGCGATCGGGAGGGATCGGGCCCCGAGTCTGGGTCGCGCTAACCTGCCGGAACGATGGATCCGATCAATCGAGAAGAAGCAGCGGCGCGCATCGCCGCGATCGAGGATGTCGAAGAACTCGCCGAGGTAGAACGCGATCTGATCGGTAAGACTTCGATCATCGCGCAGCGGCGGCGAGGATTGGGGAAGCTGCCCCCCGAAGAGCGTCCCGCGGTGGGAGCGATGCTCAACGAGGCGTTCCAGGATCTCAAGTCCCGGCTCGATGCACGACGTGCGGAGCTGGAAGCAGCCGCCGAGGATCGGCTGCTCGAGGTGGAGCGAGTGGACCCAACTCTGCCTGACCTGCAGCTTCCGAGGGGCTACCACCACCTCCTGACCGAGACCGCGGAAGAGGTGGTGGACATCTTCACCGCGCTCGGGTACGCGGTCGCTTCGGGCCCCGAAGTCGAGACGGCCGCGTACAACTTCGATGCCCTGAACACACCTGCGACGCACCCATCTCGCCTGGAATCGGACACAATCTACGTGGATTGGGGAGACCCGGCCGACGAGGTGCTACTACGCACACAAACGTCGCCGATGCAGGTTCGCTACATGGAGTCGCACGAGCCTCCTGTCTACGTCATCGTCCCCGGCCGCGTGTACCGGTCGGACACGCTCGACGCGACCCACTCCCCGGTGTTCACACAGATCGAGGGCCTTGCGGTGGACGAGCATCTGTCGATGGCCGACTTGAAAGGGACACTTCAGTACTTCATGGAACGCTTCTTCGGTGAGGGGCGTCGCATCCGGATGTACCCGCACTTCTTTCCTTTCACCGAACCGTCAGCCGAGATGGCGGTGTCGTGCTTCAACTGCGACGGAACCGGATGCCGGGTGTGCGGACAAACCGGTTGGATCGAACTACTCGGCTGCGGCGTCGTCGACCCGAACGTGTTCGAGGCGGTTGGCTACGACCCGACCAGGATTTCAGGGTTCGCGTTCGGTGTCGGTGTCGAACGCCTTGCGCTGGTGCGTCATGGCATCCACCACATCCGACACTTCTTCGAAAACGACCTGCGAGTACTGGAGCAGTTCCGATGAACACCTCACTACGCTGGCTGAGGGAGTTCGTTGACATTCCCGAACAGGACCCGCAGCGCATCGCAGAGGTCTTCGCGTCGCTCGGGCATGAAGTCGAGGGATACGAGGTCAGGAATCCGCCGTTCTCCGGGGTCGTCGTCGGGCGCGTCGAGCGAATCGACGCCCATCCCCGGGCAGACCGGCTCCGGTTCTGCAAGGTGGACGTCGGCGGCCGAGTCGAGGACATCGTCTGCGGCGCACACAACTTCGAAGAAGGCGCCATCGTCGCAGTGTCGCTCCCGGGGGCGGTGCTGGCAGGAGATTTCGAAGTCGGCGTTCGGACCATCAGGGGTATCGAGTCGCACGGCATGATCTGCTCGGAGTCCGAGCTTGGCCTCGGCGACGACCATGAGGGCATTCTCGTCCTCGGTCCCGACGAAGTGATCGGCACCGACTTCTCCCAATCGCTGCCGTACCCGGACGTGATCTTCGATCTGTCGATCACACCAAACCGGGGCGACGCCATGTCCATTCTCGGACTCGCGCGTGACCTCGCCGCCTACTATGACGTCCCGCTGAGGATGCCGGCCGTCGAGCTGGTGGAGGCAGGGGACCCGAGCGCCGCTCGAATCGTTCTGGAAGACCCGGAGGGCTGTCCCCGCTACGTCGCCAGGGAGGTGCGGGGCGTCGAACAGGTCCGGTCACCCCTGTGGATGCGCCTCCGTCTTCGGGATGCAGGCGTCAGGGCGATCAGTGCGATCGTCGACATCACCAACTACATCCTTCTCGAGTTGGGTCAGCCGCTGCATGCATTCGATCTCGACACGATCGCGTCCGAGACGATCATCGTTCGGAGAGGTCGAGAGGGCGAACACCTGCGAACCCTGGACGGGGAGGACCACGAGATCACCTCCGACGATCTGTTGATCACGGATCCAGATCGGGTCATCGCGTTTGCGGGCGTCATGGGTGGCGAAGAGACCGAGGTTGGGCCGGGAACCACCCGCGTGCTGATTGAAGCCGCCCACTTCGACGCGCCAACCGTCATGCATACGGCCAGACGGCACGGGCTTCGCACCGAGGCATCCATTCGCTTCGAGCGAGGCGTGGATCCGAATCTCCCCGGCCTGGCCGCCGAGCGGGCTGCGATGCTGATGACCATGTTCGCCAGTGGGACAGCCGCACCGAGAGCGAATGACGCGTACCCGAGGCCAATCCTCCCGTGGCGGGTGAATCTGCCGGAAAAGGAGCCGGCGCGGCTTCTCGGAGTCCCGCTCGATGTTCGGGAGACTTCACACCTACTCAACCGACTCGGATTCGAGGTTTCCGGTACCGACCCGCTCGTCGTCACGGTTCCGACCTACCGTCCAGATGTCACTCGTCCAGCCGATCTCGTGGAGGAAGTGGGCCGTCTCTACGGCCTGAACAAGATCCCGAGCCTACTGCCCCACGGGCCGGGGACGGGTCTGGAGCAACGTGATCGAAGGCTGCGCACGCTGCGGTCCGTGCTCGTGGGCGCCGGACTTTCGGAGGCATCGACATGGACGTTCATGGCCCCCTCGGACCTGTCGGCCTTGCGTCGAGATCCTGCAGAAGCCATCCGACTTCGCAACCCGGTGAGCGATGAGCAGTCAACGCTACGAACGACGCTGCTGCCCGGCCTACTGAACGCTGTTCGCTTCAACACGAGTCGTGGGATGCCGTCCGTTGCGCTCTTTGAAACCGGGAGGGTGTTCCTGAACGAGCCGGATCCCGGGGACCCGCACATCCCGCATCAACCCCAGGCGCTCGGATTCGTCCTGGCAGGAGAGTTCGGACCCGTGATACTCGGTACTCGCCGCCGCGAGGTCGACTTCTCGACCGCGCATGCCGTTTGGACGACGATTGCGGACGCGATGGATCTGGATGTGGAGATCGAATCGGGAGCGGTTTCGGGCTTTCATCCGACGAGGTGTGCCGTCGTCAGGGTCGACGGGATCGAGGTCGGTGCATTCGGCGAACTCCACCCTGGCGTCGTACGTGCCTTCGACCTGGCTGGTCGAGTCTCCGCAGGGGAGTTCCGCCTGGACTCGATCGTGGAACCGCACGCATACTGGGAGTTCCGCGAGCCGAGCAACTATCCGCCGATCGTCTTCGACCTTTCGTTCGATGTCGCAGAGGAGGTGAATGCGTCCACGCTGCTTGGCACGGTGCGACGAGCGGCCGGGCCCGACCTCGAGCGAATCGAGCTATTCGACGTGTTCAAGGGGCCCGTGCTCGGTCCTGGCCGCAAGAGCCTGGCGATGCAGCTGACATTCCGCTCCCCGACCTCCACCCTCACAAACGAAGATGTGCGCACGGACAGAGAACGAATCATCGCTTCGGTCGCCGACGAGATGGGCGGCCGTCTCCGAGGAGGAATCTGACGATGGACTTCCTTCATATCGACGACCTGAGTCCCGAAGATCTCCGTTCCGTGGTCGAAGACGCGGAGGCGGTGAGAACCGACCCGACGTCGGTCGAGGGTATTCTCCGAGGGCGCAGCGTGGGGCTCTTCTTTCAGAAGCCGTCGACCAGAACCCGAGTGTCAACGGAGCTGGCGTCTGCGCAGGTTGGGGCGATCCCCGTCGTCCTCGGCCAGCAGGAGGTCGGTCTTGGCACCCGGGAGGCTGTCAAGGACGTCGCGGGCGTGCTCGACAGATACCTGGACGTGATCGCGATGCGGGTCTTCGACCACTCCGACCTCATAGAGGTGGCACGATACGCGCAGGCACCGGTCGTGAACCTCCTGTCGGATCTCGAACATCCCTGCCAAGCGCTGGCAGACCTGCACACGATCACCCAGCATCGGGCGCCAGAAGGTGCAGTGGTTGCGTATGTGGGGGATGGCAACAACGTCGCACACTCGCTCATGGTGGGCGGTGCGATGATGGGCATGGAGATTCGTCTCGCCACGCCCCCGGGCTACGAACCCGACCCCGGCTACGTCGCGAAGGCCCGCACCCACGGGGCGGTCGTCGTGACCAACGATCCCGTCGAGGCGGTCAGCGGTGCAGACGTCGTGTACACGGACGTGTGGGCATCGATGGGTCAGGAAGCAGAGGCCGCGGAACGCGACCGGCTGTTCTCGAGCTACCGAGTCGATCTCGACCTTTTCGACCGCGCCAAACCCGACGCGATCTTCCTGCACTGCCTCCCAGCGCACAGGGGGAGTGAGGTCACCGACGACGTTGTCGATCATCCGAGGTCGCGGGTCCTGGATCAGGCGGAGAACCGACTGCACACGTTCAAGGCCCTCCTGTTGTACCTCGTGGGATGATCCCGGACCTGCCGGTCGAGAAGGTGGCACGTTCACTGCTCGGCGCCCACATCCGCACGCAGATCGACGAGGCAGCGACGGAAGTGATGCTGACGGAAGTCGAGGCGTATGGCGCCGAGGACCCGGCCAGTCACTCGTTTCGCGGACTGCGGGTCTCCAACCGGGCGATGTTCGAGAAGGCGGGAACCCTCTACGTGTACCGCTCCTACGGGGTGCACTGGTGTGCGAACGTTGTGACGGGTCCGGCGGGAAGAGGAGAGGCAGTGCTCCTACGAGCAGGGGTTCCCATCGTCGGAGAAGCAGTGATGCGACACCGTCGGGGTCGGGAAGATCACCTGTGCGACGGGCCGGGCAAGCTGTGCCAGGCACTCGGCATCACGGGGGACCTGGATGGGACGAGCTTGGAGACCGGACCGGCGAGGCTGACCTTGGCCGACGAGATCCCCGGCAAGGTGATGGCCACTTCGAGGATAGGTATCACGAAAGCAACCGAGCGAC
>CAZQMF010000014.1:0-33018 GCA_964594235.1 uncultured Acidimicrobiia bacterium | reverse complement strand
CCCAGGAGGACAACCTCGACAACGAGCTGTCGGTGTTCGAGAACCTGCTCGTCTACGGAAGGTACTTCGACCTTCCGCGTTCGGTGATCACCGAACGGGCGAACGAGCTGCTGGAGTTCACGCAGCTCACGGAGCGACGCGACTCTCAGGTGGAGAGTCTCTCAGGAGGCATGAAGCGACGTCTCACCATCGCCAGGGCGCTGATCAACCAGCCCGACGTGCTCCTCCTCGATGAGCCGACCACCGGGCTCGACCCGCAGGCTCGACACGTGCTCTGGGACCGCCTCTACCGTCTCAAGCAGCGAGGAGTGACCCTCATCATCACCACGCACTACATGGACGAGGCCGAGCAGCTCTGTGACAGGCTCGTCGTCATGGACAAGGCGAAGATCGTCGCGGAGGGGTCACCGCTCCAGCTCATCGCCGAGTACTCGACGAAGGACGTGGTGGAGCTCCGATTCCCGGTCGGCACGCAAGAGGAGAACGTCCCGCTCCTCGAAGGGCTCGCCGATCGGATGGAGGTGCTGCCGGACAGGGTGCTGCTGTACACCGACAACGGTGACCGTGCCGCGGCCGAGGCGGCGGAACGCGGCAGCAAACCTGAGACGGTCGTTGTGCGCCGGAGCACGCTCGAAGACGTGTTCCTGCGTCTCACTGGTCGCAGTCTGATCGACTGATGGCTTCCGCAGCGCTCCGTGTCGTCGAGGCCCATGCCCTCGTCTACCGGCGAACCTGGCGGGGGAGTGTCATCTCCACGTTCCTCAGCCCGATCTTCTACCTGCTGGCGATGGGCATCGGTCTTGGGTCACTGGTCAACCGGGGTGCCGGAACTGCGTCTGTCGGTGTTCCCTACCTGACCTACCTCGCACCGGGCTTGCTTGCCGCGACGGCGATGCAGACGGGTGCCGGTGACGGGTCATGGCCGGTGATGGCCGGTATCAAGTGGACCAAGACGTACTTCGCGACTCTGGCAACACCGGTCAGGATCAGCGATCTCGTGATCGGCCATCTCGGTTGGGTCGGGGTCCGCATGGTGTTCGTGTCCACCGTGTTCGTGCTCGTCATGGCAGTGTTCGGTGCGGTGCCGCTCGGTGTTGGTCTCATCTCGGTCATCCCGGCGGCACTCACCGGCCTTGCGTTCGCTGCTCCGGTCAGCGCGTACGCGGCGTGGCTGAACGACGACCACGGGCTTTCGAACCTGTTCCGGTTCGGCATCGTCCCGATGTTCCTGTTTTCTGGAACATTCTTCCCGATCACCCAACTGCCCGGCTGGATGCAGCCGATCGCGTACGCCATCCCGCTGTGGCACGGTGTCGAGCTGACACGCGCCACGGCGCTCGGGATTCCGACGACCTTCTCGCCGTTCGTGCACGTCGCGTACCTTCTCGTCTGGATAGTGGTCGGTTCGCTCATCGCCTTCCGCACGTTCGCAAAGAAGCTCGGACAATGACCACCGGCACGCTCATAGCCAGAATCGTTCCTCCGTCGGTGATGGGTGGGCGTCGGGCGCGACACCTTCTCGAACGGAACTTCCTCGTCTACCGGCACGCCTGGATCGTGATCTTCTCCGGGTTCTTCGAACCGCTCTTCTACCTGTTCTCGATCGGCGTCGGGCTCGGCCAACTGATCGGCGACATCGTCGGACCCACCGGTCAACCCATCACCTACGCCGAGTTCGTTGCGCCGGCGTTGCTCGGCGCCGCGGCGATGAACGGCGCCGTGTACGAATCGACGTTCAACATCTTCTTCAAACTCAAGTACGCCAAGATCTACGACGCCGTCCTCGCCACCCCGATGGCACCCGGCGATATTGCCATCGGCGAGATCGCCTGGTCGCTGTTTCGCGGAGCCCTGTACGCAGCCGGATTCCTCGTGGTCATGTGGATCATGAATCTGATGCCATCGCTGTGGGGCCTACTCGCCGTACCCGCAGCCCTCCTCCTCGGCTTCGGGTTCGCCGCGGCCGGCATGGCCGCCACATCGTTCATGAAGTCGTGGCAGGACTTCGACCTGGTCGCGCTGGTCACGCTGCCCCTGTTCCTGTTCTCAGCGACGTTCTATCCGCTCAGTGTGTATCCGCCCTGGCTGCAATGGGCGGCGCAGCTCTCGCCGCTCTATCACGGAGTGGTCGTGATCCGAGCCCTCACCCTCGGTCAGCTCGAGTGGTCGATGATCTACCACGTCGGCTTTCTGGTCGTGATGGGAATCGTCGGATTCATCGTCGCGACTCGAAGGCTGGAGAAGCTGCTGCTGGCGTAGGCTCGCGGAGCGAGCCCACGCCAGCCGGCTCACTTCGTTCGCCGTACCTCGTACCGTGTATCGGGTACCGTCGCCCTACGGTCGAGTCGCGCGAATGGGTCGCGCTACCGACAACTGAAGACCGACAACTGGCAACCGCTGTAGACGGCCAGAGGCCGCCTACAGCGTCGGTACCGTCTTCCGCTTCCCGAGGAGATTCATCCGAGTCTGTCGGATCACGTCCGGCTCCACGACACGGCCATCGTCGAATCGGAAGCGCAAGGCGTCGGTGGGACACTGAACGATGCAGGCTGCGCAGAGGATGCAGTTGCGGGGCCTTACGATCTGAACCTTCCTGGCATGCCCGTCCATGACGAGAACTTCCCTGGGGCACACCAGCACACACTCGGCAGTCCCGGTGCAACGATCGGGGATCAGTTCTACCGCGAAGTCGTTCGGGTTGACGGAACTGGCCAGAAGCGGTGTCGACCCCGCGACATCGACAGAGGCGATAGCCGTCCCGACCACACAGGCCACAGCGAGCCACACGAGCGCCGATGGGTTCAGGAGACCGGTCAGCGCGAGCAGACCTGCCCCGACACCGAACCCTCCCGCAGCGAGGATCCCGTAGACGGGGACTCCCCGGAGCACGCGGAGCGGCAGCCATGGGAATAGCGCGTACAGCGTGAGGACGATCAGCACGACCGCCCCCGCCCCGATCGCGGCCGTGCCCGCTCCGGTGATGGGCCACAGCACCAGCCAGAGGATCGGGACCAGGGGGCCAATCCACATCGCCGCCATCTCCAGGCGGTTCCTCAGCGGGAAACGAACAGAGCGTTCCTGCCTGGCCGTGTGCCCTCCACGCTCGAGGAACGCCGGGATGTCCTCCGCGGAGGCCGGTCCCCACGCGGCAGTCCAGCCGGTTGCTTCTTCGATGCGGCTCCGCTCCACTCCTGTTGCGCAGAGCTGAGGGAGGATCAGATGGTGATGGTCGACCTGGTCCCGAACGCCGGAGGTGCGGATCGCCGAGATGACGTCGTGGTGGGTCAAGTGGCCACCACCAGCGGCGCACCACACGTTGATCCCCTTGCTGTCCGCAACCAGCAGCCACGCGTTCCTTCCCTCGAGCGCCTCTTTGACGCGCCGCACCGTGAGCGTGTAGTTGCCGGTGACCAGCACGGGTGATGACCGGTCGGGTGCCCCGATCGCGACGAGCCCGGTCGGAGCCCGATGCGGCAGGATTCGCAGCATCGTGTCGTAGAGCGAACTCATGACGGTTTGACCCCGGTGATGATCTGAAAGGAAGGCCACGGTCGTTCACTGGCGATCTCCGTGAATCCGAGCTCCGACAGAGGTGTGCGAAGGTCGCGCACCGGCCGCGTGGTCGTCTGAGTGAGAAGCCAGGTGAGAGCGACAACGGGGGCCCTCCTAAGGCGGTACCACACTCGCCGGCCGGGCTCCTCCGGCTCGATCTCGTCGGCGACTGCCAGGCGTCCTCCCGGGCGCAGCCGGCTCATGGCAATCGACAGCGTGTAGTCCTGAACCTGTTGTGACATTTCGCTGAAGGCGAGACACGAGACGACCGCGTCGAGCGACTCGGGGCCGAATCGGTCCTCGATCTCGGTTGCGTCGAGTTCCGCCCATTCCACCGATGAGGATTTGGAGGCTGCGACCTCCAACATGCCCGCATCGCGATCGATCCCGACTACGTTGGCCCCTCTCGCCGCGCACGCGATCGACGCACCACCCGTTCCGCAACCGATGTCGAGCACGTCGGCGTCCGGTCGTGCCACCAGCTCGGCGATCCGCTCGTAGACCGATCCGATGCGGCCGCCGCTCAGCAGGTTGATGCCACGGTCGTAGCGGTCGGGCGTCGACTCGAGGCGTCGCATGAACGCGTACGTCACGCCTCGGATGCTATCGGCGGGCCGGCTCCAGTGGCGACTACATCCTCCCGGTCGGCAGGCTCTTGGACGGTTGTAGGCTGCCTCACGGAAAGGAACGATCGTGAACAAAGAGCTGCAAGCCCTCGCCGACGAGTACTGGAGCTACCTCCTGGAGGTCAACCCGACACAGGCAACGATGCTGGGAGACCACCGGTTTGACGACAAGATGGAGTCTGCTTCCCGGGAGGCCGAGGACGATCAGGTCACGCATCTGCGCGAGTTCGTCGACCGCGCGCGACGCCTCGATGGGCTGGGACTCGATGAGTCGATCACGCGAGACGTCCTCATCCACGAGGCCTCGACCACGGCGACCGGATTGGAGGCCCGAACCTCCGAGTTCGACGTCAACCACACAATGGGCCTCCAAGCACTCATCCCCGTCCTGATCCCGCAACTCCCGATCGAGACGCAAGAACACGCAGAGGCGCTCGTGCAGAAGTACCGGTCTATCGGTCAAACGCTCGACGAAATGGCCGACCGCCTCAGGGAGGGCCTCGCGAATGGTAGGACGCCCCCTGCGTTGACCACAGAGAAGACCGTCGAGCAGCTCGATGCCATGCTCGCGACACCGATCGCACAGGACCCGTTTCTGAATGCTCGAGTGCCGGGGTCTTTCGACGAGGCACAGACCGCGGCATGGAAGGAGAATCTCGCAGCCGTCATCGAGGCGACTATCCGACCCGCCCTCCAACGCTATCGCGACACCATCGCCAACGAGGTGTTGCCCGTTGCACGGCCGCAAGACCGGAGTGGCATCGGTTGGATCCCGGGCGGTGATGGGCTCTACCGGGATGCGATCGTTCGGTTCACGACGCTTTCCCTCGACGCCGACGAGATCCACGAGATCGGTCTCGCCCAGGTCGAGCGCCTGTCGCACGAGTATCGGGAACTCGGCAAGGAGGTGCTCGGCACCGATGATCTCCAACAGATCTACACCCGTCTTCGCGAGGACCCGGAACTGCACTTCACACTGGGTTCCGATGTCCGGGAGGCGGCGGAGGCCGCGCTCGCCAAGGCGAAGGCGGCGATGGGGGACTGGTTCGGCAGGCTGCCGAAAGCGGACTGTGTCGTCGGTGAGACCCCGTCGGGTCCGACCGCCTTCTACTTCCCTCCCGCCATGGATGGGTCTCGCCCGGGAACGTTCTTCGTCAACACCGCCAACCCCGGCGATTTGGGACGGTTCGAGATCGAGGCACTCGCCTATCACGAAGGCATCCCCGGCCACCACCTTCAGCTTGCGATCGCTCAGGAACTCGAGGACATTCCGGAGTTCAGAAAGCACGCAGTGGTGACTGCCTACGCGGAGGGTTGGGGCCTGTACACGGAGCGCCTCGCCGACGAGATGGGCCTGTACACGGGCCCGCTCGAACGGATCGGGATGCTGTCGGCCGACTCGATGCGGGCCGGGAGGCTCGTCGTCGACACCGGCATCCATGCGAAGGGGTGGAGCCGCAGCCGCGCCGTGAAGTTCTTCGCCGACAACTCACCGATGTCGATCGGCACGATCGAGAACGAAGTGGATCGCTACATCGGATTCCCGGGACAGGCGCTCGCCTACATGATCGGTCGCCTCGAGATCCAGAAACTCCGGGCGGAGGCCGAAGACGCACTGGGAGCGGCGTTCGACATCAAAGCCTTCCATGACATCGTGCTGGGATCAGGGATGATCACATTGACGATCCTGCGCCGTCTCGTCGAGGACTGGATCTCGGCGAGTGTCAGCCGATGACAATCACGTGGAGTTGGCGCGGTCCGTGAACCCCGAGTGTCAGGGTCTGCTCGATGTCCCCGGTACGGCTCGGACCGGTGATCACGACCATGTTCGAACCCTGAGTGACTGCGCCAGGGCGTTCTGAGAAGAAGTGGCTGAGTGACCGGTACATCTGATCGGTGGTGGCGAGGGCGATGTGTACCTCCGGAATCAAGGAGGCCATCCGCGGGGACTCGCGACCGGATGTCACCACAATCGAACCTGATTCCGCGAGCAACCCATCGACGGCCGTGATACCCACTTCGAGGGACTCGTAGTCGAGTTGGTGTCGTTTCCGTTCCCCCGCATCCTTCGGGACATCGCTTCCGACGATGTGATAGCCGTCGTGGATCAGACGTCCGGCGAGGCCGGGAACGGGCAGGTGTCCTCGTGCCATGAACGTGTGGTGTCCGTCCATGAGTTCGAGCACGACCTCCAATGCTTCGTCCATGGTGGCAACGCGATGCGGAGTGCCGGCAGCTGCGGCCAGTTCGTCACAGAAGCACTCGACCAGGTCGCCGGCCGGTCCCTCTGGGACGAGCGCACCTGGATCGACCTCCTCGGCATCAGGAAACGTCCCTGCTGCTGCTCTGCGTAGGAAGGCGTCACGTTCCACGACGTCTCCATCTCGCATGGAAGCTTCGACCCGGTGCCTTCAGATCGCGGGTGTCGGTCCATGCCGACCCTCGCCACGGGAGCTTCGCGATCCAGCCCGATCGGACAAGCCGTCCGAACAGACTTCCAACAGAGAGAAGGCGGCGGAAACGGCGAGGGTGTGTGGCAATGGATGCGTAGAACTGCAGCGGGCGCTTCATCCACATGGGACCGACCTTCGCGTCGACCGCCCTTCGTCGCTGTTCGAGCAGCAGACGAGGGATGTCGATGCGGACAGGGCAGACCTCCAGGCACGCCCCACACAGCGTCGACGCATACGGAAGATCCGCCCACTCGTCGAGGTCGAAGAGTGACGGGGTCAGCGCTGCACCAACGGGACCCTGATAGGTGGTGCCATAGGCGTGGCCTCCGACCACCTTGTAGACGGGGCACGCGTTGAGGCAGGCGCCGCAGCGGATGCAGGCGAGGATCTCGGCGGTGGAGCCGGCGAGGACGTTGGAGCGGCCGTTGTCGACGATCACCACATGCAGCTCGTCGGGTCCATCGGGTTCTCCGGGGCGCCTCGGTCCCGTCAGGATGTTCGTGTAGGAGCTGAGCTTCTGTCCCGTCGCGCTTCTGGCGAGGACCTCGAGGATCACTCCGAGATCTCCGACGGAAGGCACGATCCGTTCCATGCCCATCACGGCAATGTGGATGCGTGGTGCGGTGGTGGAGAGGCGACCGTTCCCCTCGTTCGTGACGAGACAGATCGATCCGGTCGATGCGACAGCGACGTTGACGCCGCTGATGCCCATGTCGGCTGTCAGGAAACGGTGCCGGAGGTACTCCCTGGCAATGGCGTTGAGTTCCTCCGGGTCGTCGGTGTAGGGGACATCCATCTGATCGCGGAACAGCTCACCGACCTCGAACCGAGTCTTGTGGAGCACTGGGGCGATGATGTGCGATGGCTTGTCACCGGAGAGCTGGACGATCAGCTCGCCGAGGTCGGTTTCGATCACCTCGAGTCCGTGTCGTTCCAGCGCATCGTTGAGGTGGATCTCTTCGGTGAGCATCGACTTCGCCTTGACGATGCGGCGGACACCTCGATCGGTCGCGACTCGCGTGATGTAGTCGTTCGCCTCGGTCGCGTCCGCGGCGAAGAACACTCGACCACCGTTCGAGGTGACCGCGTCGGCGAACTGGCTCAGATATCGATCGAGGTTGGCGAGCGTGTGAAGCCGTATTGCACGTGCCCGATCCCGCATGTCATCCATCGCCGCGTACTCGGCGACGGCCGTCAACCGATGTATCTGGAATCGACGCGCCCCGGACTGGACCGCCACGATTGGAGCCGTTCCGATGTCCGCTCTGGCTCGTTCGAGGAAGGAGGTCACGGGTGGAGGACCTCCACGATGTGGCGTGTCGTAACGGCACTGCCACGGCGGTGGAACCCGCCGGCGATGTGCATGAGACAGGAGATGTCGCCACCAACGACCGCGTCCGCCTCTGTCGCCTCGATCGCGTCGAGTTTCCTTTCGAGCATGGCCGCCGAGACATCGGGCATCTCGAGCGCGAACAGACCTCCGAACCCGCAGCATTCGGTGGCACCCTCGAGCTCCTTCCGTTGGAGTCCCGCGACGGCGTCGATGAGCTGCTCTGGCTGATCTTTGACGCCCAGGTTGCGAAGGCCGTGGCACGAGTGGTGCACGGTGCAGGTCCCCTCTCCGGTTGCACCGACGTCATCGACACCGAGGTCGTCGACGAGGAACGTCGTCAATTCGCGGGTCCTTGCGGCAACTCTGCTCGCCGCGTCATGCAGCTCGGCATCATCGGCGACGAGTTCAGGGATGTGGTGGATGATCATGTCCGCGCACGATCCTGAAGGAACCACGATCGGCCCTTCGGTCTCGTCGAGCACCCTGATCGTATGAACGGCCATGCGGCGGGCCTCGTGATGAAAGCCTGCGTTGAAGGCCGGTTGTCCACAACACGTCTGGTCTTCTGGAAACTCGACGGGGACGTCGAGGCTCTCGAGTAGGTGAACGACCGCTTCACCGACGTGCGGGGCGAACGCGTCCACGAGACAGGTGACGAATAGCTGCGCCATAGGCGCGACGTTACTCGACCGCTACTCGTTCGTCAGAGGCTCGAGCATGCCGAACATGACGCCGTTGGGGTCGAATGCCTGCGCGAGGGTGCCGACCCCCGGGATCGGTGACGAGTCCATCGCGACCGTCCCGCCGGCGTCCCGGACACGCTGCACGGCTTCCGCCAGATCATCGACCTCCATCGTGAGGACAACCTTCTGACCGTGATCCTGCACCGGTGCGAATGCGCCGTCGATCCCCGGACCTTCCCCGGTCGTCGCGAGCCAGTACGGAACCTCGCCCCACTGTTCGATGGTCCAGCCGAACACGGAACCGTAGAACGCACTCCCGGCCTCCGGGTCGCGGCCGTGGATTTCGAAGTGGACAGGGCGTGGCATGTGATCTCCTCTGGTCTACTCCCCACCTGCAAGCTACTCGACGCGGACGGCCCCTGTGATGGGGGTCCCGCTCGCCAGGGGCAGGTCTGATCCCTCGAACGATCCGACCCTACAATCCGCGACGTCACTCGACGGGTGACGTTGGTGTTGACCCTACGGCAGTAGCTTGCGTTTCTTTGCTGCCTCTTCGAGCTCGTCGTGGAACTGCGGGGCCGCGATGGAGATCAGGGCTTCCACCCGTTCGCGCAGGTTCTTGCCGAATAGGTTCGCGACGCCGAACTCGGTGACCACGTAGTGGACGTCGGCGCGACTCGTCACCACTCCCGCCCCCTGCTTGAGGAACGGAACGATACGAGAGAGCGTTCCGCCCTTGGCGGTCGCCGGCAACGCGATGATCGGTCGTCCACCCTTCGACTTCGCCGCGCCTCGGATGAAGTCGACTTGTCCACCAAATCCCGAGTAGATGTACGGCCCGATCGAATCGGAGCAGACCTGTCCGGTCAGATCGAGTTCGATCGCCGAATTGATCGCGACCATGTTGTCGTTCTGAGCGACCACGAACGGATCGTTCGTGTGGTCGACCGGATGTGCCTCGATCAGCGGGTTGTTGTCCAGGAACTCATAGAGACTTTCGGTGCCCATCGCGAAGGTGATGACGACCTTGCCGGGATGGAGGGTCTTGTGGGTTCCTGTGACGACACCCCGTTCAATGGCACGCATGGCACCATCGGAGAGCATCTCCGTGTGGATGCCGAGCTCGAGGTCACCCTCCATCGACTCGTACACCGAGTCGGGAATACCACCGATCCCCATCTGGACGGTGGATCCGGGAGGGATCAGCTCGAGCACGTGCGCAGCGATCTGGCGTTCGACCTCGGTCGCCGGCTTCGGCTCGAGCTTCGGTAGATCCTCCGAGTGCTCGACGATCGTGTCGACTCTGCCGACGTGCAGGAAGGAGTCGCCGAGGATGCGGGGCATCTTCGTGTTGACCTGCACGATGACCTTCTTCGCCGACTGGCTCGCCGCCTGCGATGCCAGCGTTTCCACTCCAAGACTCATGAATCCGTGTTCGTCGGGGGGAGACACCATCAGCATCGCGACATCGAGTGGCACGATCCCATCCTGGAACAACCGTGGGATCTGGTGGAGGAAGATCGGCACATAGTCGGCTCTGCCGTCGTTCACCGCAGCTCGGTCGGCCGGCCCAACGAACAACGAGTTGTGCCTGAAGTGTGGCGCCATCGCCGGGTCGGACAGTGGGTCGTCGCCGACGAGGAGCACATGGTTGAGCTGAACGTCGCGGAGTTCGTCGGCACGCCCGGCAAGCGCTCGGACGAGCGCCTGAGGGATCGCGGCGTTCCCCCCGTAGTACACGCGGTCGCCGCTGTTGATCTGGTGCACGGCCTGCTGCGGGGTTTGAAGCTTGGAGCGGTAGTCGTCGAGCCAGTTCATCCGTTCGCACCTCCCATCAGCGTCTGCACGTCCTGCGCTTCCAGACCGTGCGCCGCTGCCACCTGGGCGTGGACCATGGATCCTCGGTAGAAGACGATCCCGGCGGCGAGGTTGTGATCGGCCGTCGCGGCGTCGTGCACACCGTTGTTCGCCAGCGACTCGAGCTGCGGGAGGACGGCTCTCGCGAGCGCTTTCGAAGCTGTCCGTGCGACGATCGCCGTTATGTTCGGCACGCAGTAGTGGACGACGTCGTCGACGGTGAATGTGGGCTGGTCCAGGGTCGTGGGTCGGGAGGTTTCGACGCATCCACCTTGGTCGATTGAAAGGTCGATGATGACGCTTCCACTCGCCATCGCGCGCACCATGTCCCTGGTCACCAGGATTGGGGAACGCGACCCGGGGATGAGCACGGCGCCGATGAGCACGTCTGCCGTGCTCGTATGTCGTTCGAGGGGTTCGAGGCTCGCGTTGACGGTGGCGACCTGCCTGTGGGATCGTGCGCTGACCGTCCTGAGTTGCGCCATGTCTGTGTCGATGACGGTCACGCGTGCACCTGCTGCAAGGGCATGTGACGCTGCCGTCTGTCCGGCGATCCCCGCGCCAAGTACGACGACGACCGGAGGTGTGATTCCGGTCACGTTGCCGAGCAGCAGGCCCTTGCCCCCTGAGTCGTTGCGCAGGTAGTGGGCGGCGAGGTGGACCGCAAGCATCCCGGCCATCTCGCTGAATGGCGTGAGGATGGGGCGCATGCCCGCGTCGTCCTCGATCAACTCGTACGAGATGGTCGTGATCTCCTGGGCCATGAGCCCCTGGATCAGCGCCTTTGGCGCGACCGCCAGGTGTTGAAAACCGCAGACGGTGGAACCTGGTTTGAGGAGGTCGACATCGGCGGGGGAGAGGGGTCCGATGCGGGTGACGAGGTCTGCGCGCTTGTGAGCTTCTTCGGCGCTGTACACGATCTTCGCTCCGGCGTGTTCGTACTCGTCGTTGGTGAATCGCGCATCGAGCCCGGCGTCTCGCTGTACCACGACGGTGTGTCCCAGCCTGACGAGGTGAGCCGCCGCATCGGGTGTGAGTCCGACACGGTGCTCGTTGCGAGTGGATTCCTTTGGTACTCCGATGATCATGACAACCCCCGTTGCGTGTCGTTACAAGCCTAGAACCGTGGCGAGTCGCCTCGGCCGGTGGGTACTGTGGTCAGATGAGGGCTGAGGTCGTGATCGTCGGTGCCGGCATTGCCGGCGTGAGCACTGCCTATCACCTTGCAGTGCGCCACGGGGTTCGAGATGTGATCGTGTGCGATCCGCTCCCACCGCTGTCTCTGACGAGCGACAAGTCGACCGAGTGTTTTCGCAACTGGTGGCCCCAGCCGGCGATGGTTGCGCTGATGGACAGGGCGATCGATCTTCTCGAGGAACTCGGCGTCCCGCTCACCCGACGCGGCTACGTGTACCTCACCGCGTCGCAAGACCGTCTCGACGAGTTCGAGCGACGGGCGCGCGTGGTGTCGCAGGCCGGCGCGGGACACCTCCGAGTTCACAGGCCTCTATCGGGAACTGCTCCATGCGAAGCTGCTCGCGAATGGGACCGCGTCCAGACGGGCGCCGATCTGATCACCGATCCGGATCTCATCGGCAGGTTGTTCCCTGCGGTGGGTCGGGAGGTCGTCGGGGCGCTCCACGTCCGAAGGGCCGGCTGGCTCGACGCACAGCAACTGGGCGCCAGGCTGCTCGAGGATGCCCGATCGGCGGGCGTCGAGCTCGTTCATCGGTCGGTCGTAGGCGTGCAGCACGATCAGCATGGCGTCACGGCGGTCGATCTGGACGACGGGGACCGCATCGAGACGCCCCTCGTCGTCATCGCGGCCGGTCCACTGATCCAACACGCGGTTGGTCTCGTGGGGGAGTCGCTACCCGTGCACGCCGAACTGCATATGAAGGTCGCGTTCAAGGACCATCTGGGTGTCGTCCCTCGGGACGCTCCGCTCATGATTTGGGACGACCCTCAGCGACTCGACTGGGACGACGACGAGCGAGCCGCTCTTCGCGGCATCGACCCTGCGCTCCTGGAGTCGCTGCGAGGCGGCGCGCACCTTCGCCCCGAGGGCGGTCCGGACTCACCGTGGGTACTCGGACTCTGGGAGTACGAGACCAGGGTCATGCATCCGACGTTCCCGGTTCCCGTCGACTCGATGTACCCGGAAGTGGTGCTCAGGGGACTGAAAACGATGGTCCCTGGGCTCGCTTCGTACGTTGATCGGCTTCCCCAAACGGTCGTCGACGGTGGCTACTACCTGCGGACACCGGAGAACCTCCCGATCATCGGCCCACTGCGGACCCCCGGCGCGTTCGTGCTGGGTGCCCTGTCCGGCTACGGGATCATGGCATCGCAGGCCGCGGCGGAACTGCTCGCCCTGCACGTGACCGGTTCGCAGGTTCCCGGTCACGCCGACGCGTTTCGACTCGACCGGTTCGACGATCCCGCCTACCTCTCGTCGGTGGTCGACACCGGCCAGCTGTGAACCTCGGCGGGATCGGACTGCCACTACGCTGACCGTACCCTGACGGTACCGAGGTATGCAGCCCAAGACCGACCGGTCGCGAGACGAGAAGCTGGGGACGTTCGTAGGAGTCTTCACGCCGTCGGTGCTGACCATCCTCGGCGTGATTCTGTATCTCAGGACCGGATGGGTCGTGGGCAGTGTCGGGCTCACCGGCGCGCTCGTCATCATCGCCATCTCGAACCTCGTCACGCTCGCGACGGCATTGTCGGTGTCGGCCGTCGCCACGAACATGCGGGTGGGTGCCGGCGGGGCCTACTACATCATCTCCCGGAGTCTCGGCATCGAGGTCGGCGCTGCAATCGGTATCCCGCTCTTCCTCGCCCAGGCGGTGTCGGTCACGCTCTACGCGTACGGCCTCGCAGAGAGCTTGAGCATCGTATGGCCGGCGGTCCCCGAACGACTCGTCGCGGCAGTGACCGTCATGGTTGTCGCACTACTCGCCGCCCGAGGCGCCGGACTCGCGTTGCGACTCCAGATCCCGATCATGGTTGCGATTGGTCTCTCTCTGGTCGCGCTCGCCATAGGCATTGTCCGGAGCTCTCCCGAGGTTGTGCACCTGTCGAGAGCGTTCGACGAACCCTCCGGATTCTGGACCGTGTTTGCAGTCTTCTTTCCCGCGGTCACCGGCATCCTCGCCGGGATAAGCCTCTCCGGCGACCTCAAGCGGCCCGATCGATCAATCCCGAGGGGAACCATCTCGGCCGTGCTCGTCGGCTTCGTCGTGTACGTGGTCGTCGCTATCGGGTTGGCGCTGGCCGCAGACCCCGCAGCGTTGATCGAGGACCACCTGATCTGGTTCACGATCGCCGGGGGACTCGGATTCCTCATCTTGCCCGGGCTGTGGGGTGCGATCTTCTCCTCGGCTGTTGGGAGCGTGCTCTCCGCGCCGAGAACCCTCGAGGCCATGATCTCTGACCGTGTTCTGCCCCGCTGGCTGGGAACTCCACTCGGCAAGGTGAAAGGTCCAGGTGTTCCACTGCTTGTTTCCCTCGTCGTAGCGCTCGCGGCGGTGCTACTGGGTGGAATCGATGCGGTGGCCCCGGTCCTCACGATGTTCTTCCTCACCACGTACGGGATGGTCAACCTCGTGGCGGGCGTCGAGAATCTCACCGCCGACCCCTCGTATCGTCCGACGATGGGAGTTCACTGGGCGATCTCGCTTGCCGGGGCGGGCGCGTGCTTCTGGGTGATGTTCCTCATCAACCCTGCCGCGCTCGTGGTCGCGATCGTCATCGAGATCGGCGTGTACCTGGCGATGCGAAGGCGGGCACTGGTCGCCCCGTGGGGTGATCTTCGGAGAGGCGCGATGATGTCGCTCGTTCGATCGACGGTTATTCAGCTCCGGCGGCTCCCCAACGATCCGCGCAACTGGCGTCCCAACATCCTGTTGTTTTCCGGGGACGTGAGGAAGCGACCCGACCTCGCCCAGTTCGCCGCGTGGCTCGTGCAGGACAGGGGAATCCTCACGGTCTGTGAGCTGGGCGTCGGTTCGCTGGATACCTACGCCGACACGGTCGCCGAGCGACGTGCCCAGCTCGACGTGGATCTCGATGATCTGGGCGTCGTCGCCTTCGCAGAGGTGGATATCGTCGGCGAATTCGTCGAGGGAGCGGTAGCCGTCGCCCAGGCGAACGGTATCGCCGGGATCGAATCGAACACGGTCATGTTCGGCTACAGCGACAAGCTCGACCGCCGTGCCTCGACGCTTCGGGTCATCGAGCGTCTCGCAAGAGTCGGCAAGTCCGCGATCATCTGCCGCCCTGTCGACAGGCGACGGAGAGTCGCCAGGCGCCGGATCGACGTCTGGTGGGGCGGGCTCCAGAACAACGGCGACATGCTCGCCCTGTTCGCCCATCTGATCTCTCTCAACCCGGAGTGGCGGGATGCCATCATCCGCATCATGAGTATCGCTTCGAGTGACATGATGGCCGAACGGAACGCCGCGATGCTCGACAAGGTCATTCGGGCTGCACGAATCCCCGCAGAGACGGAGGTGCTCGTACGCAGAAGCGGTCAAAGCGTCCAGGAGCTCATCAGGGAGCGCTCCGAGAATGCCGACGTCGTGTTGATGGGTCTCAGGGCGAGCCAGGCGGGTGAAGAGCTCGAGACCGCTCGGCGGCTCGACGAACTCGTCGAGGGGCTGCCGACGGTGATCTTCGTGCGCAGTGCAGGCGAGTTCCGGGGACGTCTCCTCGGAGAGCAGGAGTGAACGTTTGAAGAGTGTGGTGATCTTGGGCGGAGGATTCGGCGGGGGAGCGGCGGCAGTCGCACTCCGAGCAACCCGCAGCCCGCACTCGGTGGTACTCATCGACCGCCAGGAGATCGGCCACCTGGCAGGCGACAACCCGTTCATCGTCGTGGGCGTACGGCGGCGGCACGAGGTTGCACGTCATCTCCGTGACCTCGAGGGTGTCGATCTTGTCGAAGCCGAGATCGAGCACATCGCGACATCAGACCGTGTCGTGCACACGTCACAGGGCTCGTTCTCATTCGACTACCTGGTGATTGCGCTCGGGAGTTCCTACGACTGGGACGCAGTCCCCGGCGCGAGGGATGGGTACAGCTTCTACGAGCTCGAACAGGCAGAGCGACTCCACGAACGACTGCGGGGCTTCGCGGGCGGGACGATCGCCGTGGGCGTCGCCGGTACCCCGATCAAGTGCCCGCCTGCACCCTTCGAGATGATGCTCATGATCGACTGGTGGCTGCGGGAACGAGGACTCAGGGACGTCACTGAGTTGCACGTCGCCATACCCGGTCCCGCCCCGCTCGTCATCGCAGGACCGGGAGCAAGCGCGAGGATGGCGGACACGCTGGCGCGTCGTGGAGTCGTGATCCACACGGGGGCTGCAGTGACGGCGCTCGACGGTGGCTCGATGGTGCTGGGCGATGGAACCGAACTCTCTGCCGACGTGCCGATCATCGTGCCTATCCACCGACCCCCACCCGTTGTTGTGGATCTGCTGGATGGTGCAGCTCCATGGATGCGAGTGGACCGTGCCACGCTCGAAACGTCGACCCCCGACGTGTTCGCGGTAGGAGACGTCAACGTCGTTCCGATCGGGCCGGCAGCACTGCCCAAGGCGGGTGTATTTGCAGCCGGCCAGGGAAGAACGGCAGGAGGGGTGATCGCCTCCCGGATCGACGAGGTCGAGCCGCCTGGTCCCTATGACGGGGTCGGTCATTGTTTCGTCGCGTTCTCGGGTGAGCAGGGGGCCGAGATAGGAGGACGGTTCTTCGCAGAAGGAGGACCCGATGTCGCCCTCGCTGCACCGAGCCGCGGCGGCATGGAGGACAAGGAGCGATTCGACGAGCGGTGGAAGGCGTTTCGGGTCTAGATCGACAAACATAGAACGGTTCGAAATATCTTGACAGGGGCCATGCGTTCGAATAATATCGAACGCATGGAGCAGCAAGCCAAGATCCGCGATCTAACCGAGCCCCGCCAGCCGCTGGCAGTCGAAGTCGATCCGAGTCCCGTCTACGACATGCTGTTGAGTATCTGGGTGATGGCGTCCGACGAATCGTTCGGCGACTACGAACTCGGCAATGCCTGGTTCCGGAGACTCGACGAACGGATCTCCACCGAGCTACGGGACGAGCTCGACGGTGTGTCCGACACCCGGGGCAACCTGTGGGTCGCGATGCTGAACTTGCTTCCGATGGTCAACGGATCGGCAGGAGTGGACGAGTTCGCCGCATGGCTCGAATCGTCCGACGGCGTCGATCTACGTGCCTGCCTCCTCGACCTCAAGTGCCACGATCTCGACCGAAATGTGATCCGATCGGCAGCCGAAGGAGATCCGACCGCCCTCGAACGGGTTTTGACCTCCGATGCGCTGACCACAGAGTGGAGGGCCGATCTCGAGCGCCTGATGTCCGTGTCGGGCCACTCGCTGGCAGCGCGAACCGCCTCTGTCGTGCGGCGATATCGAGACGACGTGTATGCAGACTTCGAGAAGGAACATGGAGGACCGATCGCCAGAGAGGCCGAGGCGATAGGGGCGCTGCTGCCGACGACCTCCATCGATCGCATGATCGAGATCGCAACCAATGGTGTGAACCACGCGATTCCCGCGCACGTCGCCCGGCTTGTGCTCGCTCCATCCGTCGTCGTCAGACCCTGGTCACTGCTCGTCGGCTACGGAGACACCTACGTGCTGTGCCATCCGGTTGCGGACGAGTTCCTCGATCAGCGAGCCGATGCGCCGCCACAGATGCTGGTGAAGGCGCACCGGGCGCTCGGCGACGAGCGGAGGCTGCGCATTCTGCACAGGCTCGCATCGCGCCAGGAGTCGCTGCATGATCTCGCGGCGTACTTCGGAGTGGCCAAATCGACCTTGCATCATCA
Organism: uncultured Acidimicrobiia bacterium; assembly: GCA_964594235.1. GTDB lineage: Bacteria > Actinomycetota > Acidimicrobiia > Spongiisociales > UBA4744 > CAYLHS01. The sequence continues at coordinate 15,639 of CAZQMF010000014.1, read as the reverse complement.
CATCGGAGTCCTGCGTTCGGCGGGACTCGTCAGGGTGACCGTCGACGCAGAGTCCGGTCAGACCATGTACGGCCTGCGCAGGGTTGCCCTGGAAGAGGCGGCACGCCTCATGGAGCTTTATCTGGAGGACGCATGATCACTATGCAGGAGCCATACGCTCGCGCGCGAGAGGCTCAGATCAGACACCATCTGTCGCGACGACTGTCGCGACGACCGACGATCGAACAGCAGGCCCGACCACCGACGTTGCGTGTCCGCATCGGCCTTGGCCTGATCGACGCTGGGCGGGCTCTCGTTGGCGATCACGAGCCCGGTCTTCGCGAAGCGGCGTGACCGGCGGGAGTAGGCCGCCCGGTCTTGTCCGAATCCGTGTGTAGGGTTCGGGCCATGCGTCGCCTCCTGTTCCTCGCGCTCGCGGTTCTCACTGCCTCGTGCGTCTCAGTCACCACGGACACAACACCGGCCTCGACCACGTCAGCGACGACGTTGTTGACCACGACGACCGCTACGTCCACTACCACCACCGCGACAACGACACCGGAAGACGCCATCCGTGCACAGGTCGACGACTTGATCGCTGAGACGGAGAAGGTGCGCGAACTGACGTTCCTGACCCCGCCGGCGGTCACCATCGTCGATGACACGGAACTGGCGGATCGGGTGCGCGGGCTCATCGCCGAGAACGTCGATCCCGATCAGATCGCCAGGGACACCGCGCTCGAGGTGCTCCTTGGACTCGTTCCCGAGGGTACGGACATGTTGACCCTCTACCAGGACCTCTACGGGGAACAGGTGCTCGGCTTCTACGACGGCGAGACCAAAGAGATGGTCGTACCGGCGACCGGAGCTGAGCTGAGTGCCGCCGAGAAGGTGACGCTGGTACATGAACTGACGCACGCGCTGACCGACCAGCACTACTCGTTCTCGGACAGGTCTGACGCCCTCGACAAGGAGCAGCAGTATGACGCCCTGTCCGCGCTGCAGACGATCACCGAGGGGGATGCGACCCTCACCGAACTCCACTACGTCGCAGGGTTACCGTCGGCCGAGCAGCAGGCGGTGATCGCCGACTCGCTCGGCCAGGACACCGGGGTGTTCGATGCCGCACCGAAGTTCATCCAGCAACTCCTCGTCTTCCCCTACAACGCCGGGCTGAGTCTTCTCAGTGGTCTGTGGACCCCGCAGGACGGCTTCCTCCACGTCGACGAGGCCTACGTCGATCCCCCGACGACCACCGAGCAGGTGATGCACGCGGACAAGTATGCCGGGAGGGAACCGGCCATCGATGTTCAACTCCCGGACACGCCGATCGACGGGTATCAGAACGTGGAGGAATCCACATGGGGTGAGTTGCTGTTCAACGTCATGTTCGCTCAGATCCTCGGCCAGGAAACGGCCGGTGTCGCAGCAGGCGGGTGGGGTGGAGACCGATACCGTCTCATGTGGGACGGCACCAACGTCGTGTTCGTGCTGCACTACGTCGGCGATACCGAACAGGACGCACAGGAGATGCAGACCGCGCTGGCCGACTACGTCACCACCGGCATGGGGCTCCGGGCCGACAAGGGCGGCCTCTTCACCGGCGACAGCTATGCGTTCGTGACCAGAGACGGCGCCGATGTGCTGTTCATCGCAGCGAGTGACAGGCAGGCCGGCGAGACGGCCCGATCCGCCTTCCCCAACTTCTGATGGCGCTGATCCTCTGCGGCACCCCGATCGGGAACCTCGACGATGCCGCTCCACGCCTTGCGGCGACGCTGCGCGGCTGCGATGTCGTATTCGCCGAAGACACACGGCGCACCCGCATCCTGCTCGATCGACTGGCTGTGGAGGTCCCCCTCAGATCGTTCTTCACGGGCAACGAGCGCCAACGAAGCGACGAGCTCCGCCGACGGCTCGAGGCCGGTGAAACGGTGGGACTCGTCACCGACGCAGGTATGCCATCGATTTCAGATCCAGGGCTACTCGCAGTGGCTGCGGCTCGGTCTGTGGGAGCGCCGGTCACGGTTGTGCCCGGGCCGAGCGCGGTGACGGCAGCTCTCGCAGTGTCAGGGTTGCCGTCCGATCGGTTTGTGTTCGAAGGGTTCTTGCCGCGCGCCGGGGCTGATCGCCGTGGGCGAATCAGAGACATCGCAGCCGAAACCCGCACGGTTGTGTTCTTCTCGTCACCACGCCGAGTCGGCGCTGATCTCCGCGACCTCGCCGAGACCACCGGTGACGAACGGCACGTCTGTGTGGCAAGGGAGCTGACAAAGCTCCACGAGGAGCTCTGGTGGGGTTCCGTCGGTGAAGCAGTGGCCCGGTTTGCCGGCGATCAGCGAGGTGAGTTCACCATCGTGCTCGCGGGACACCCCCCCCGGCCGCCCGACCTGCACGCAGCGGTGGAAGCAGTTCGCGCCCTCGTTCAGGAAGGCGAATCGATGTCCTCCGCCGTGCGCATCGTTGCTGAACGCTCGGGGGTGTCGAGACGAGTTCTCTACGAGGCTTCGCTCTAGTGAATCGCCTTGCGGCAGGAGGCGCACACGCCTTTGCCTTTGTACGGGGTCACGTCAGTGGTCGAACCACAGAACGTGCACGTGGCCTCCAGCTTGCGAATCATGATCGAATCGCCCTCGACGCCGATGATCAGCTGGTCACCCTCGTGGATGTTGAACATCCTCCGTGTTTCCGCCGGGATGACCACCCGCCCGAGGTCATCGATCTTACGAGCAATACCGGTGTCCATACAGCCTCCGTTAGTCGGACAATGCCCCACCGGTCCTGGGCGGTGTGAACCACATCTTACCTGATCTACGGGGAGTGTGTCGCGGATCCCCTACGATCTCGGGACATGACGTGGGTCGATCCACACTGCCATCTGCAACTCGCGGATGCCGATCCGTCTGAGCTGCTCGAGCGCGCCTCAGACGTCGACTGGGTCGTCGTACCCGGGATCGATCTCGAGACGAGCCGGCAGGCGCTCGCCATCGCAGATGGCAGGCGGGTTCTGGCGACCGTCGGCGTGCATCCCCACGAGGCCCGAAACTGGGAGTTGGAGCGTGACGCGATCGCCGAACTCGCCCCACGCGGGGTCGGCATAGGCGAGATCGGGCTGGACTACTACCGAGACCTGTCGCCGCGGGATCTCCAGCGTGCGGCATTCCGTGACCAGCTGAAACTCGCCGCGCAGCTCGATCTACCCGCGGTGGTGCACTGCCGGGACGCGTTTGCAGATGTGTTCGAACTCGTCGAAGCCACCGGCACCGCCGATCGTGTCGTTCTTCACTGCTGGACGGGCGGTCCGAGGTGGACCAAACGGTTCTTGGACCTTGGGGTGATGTTTTCGTTCGCCGGGCCGGTCGCCTTCGAAACCGGTGACACGGTGAGGCGCGGTGCCGAGCTGGTGCCACCCGAACGGGCAACCGTCGAAACCGACACGCCGTACCTGTCGCCACCGCCGTTCCGGAAGGAACCGAACGAACCGGCGCGCGTCGCGCTCGTCGGCGTTGCGCTCGCCGGCGTGTGGGGTATCTCACTCGACGAGGTCGCTCGCATCACATCGGCCAACGCGACCCACATCTACCGGCCATGACGCAGGGTCCAGCATCGATCAGACAGCTCTTGCGTGACCATGGTGTCGTACCTCGCAAACGCCTCGGCCAGCACTTCCTCGCCGATCCGAACATCATCGCCAAGATGGTCGCGACGGCGCAGGTCGGTCCGGATGACGACGTACTCGAGGTAGGAGCCGGGACCGGCTCACTCACGGCGGCGCTGGCGGACACGGGAGCTCACGTCGTCTCCTACGAAGTCGACTCCGGACTTCGTCCGATCCTGCACCAGGTCGTCGGGAATCGGCCCAACGTCGAACTGCGATTCGAAGATGCCGTCGACGCCCTGCCATCGGCCATCGGTCCTGGACGCTGGAAGATGGTCTCCAACCTGCCATACAACGTCGGGACACGACTGCTCCTCACCCTCCTGAGAGACGCCCGGCAGGTGGAGGAATTCACGGTGATGGTGCAGCAGGAGGTAGCCGACAGACTCACCGCACGGCAGGGATCGCGCTCGTACGGGCTGCCATCGATCGTCGTCGGGCTCACCGCGGACGCCCGCCGGGCGTTCACCGTACCGCCCCAGGTCTTCGTCCCTGCTCCTCGTGTCTCGTCGGCCGTCGTGGTAGCTCGCAGACGCAGTGCGCACGAGCACCTCGACGATGTTCTCGACCTCGCAGCGAAGGCGTTCGGGCATCGGCGGAAGATGTTGCGGTCGAGTATCGATCCAAGCATCCTGTTGCGAGCAGGTGTCGATCCGCACGCCCGACCCGAGGATCTGTCACCCCGTCAGTTCGTGGACATCTGGGAGGCTTTGCATGACTGAGCGGGCATTGGCCCCGGCGAAGCTCAATCTGGATCTCCACGTCCTCGGCCTCGAGCAGGGCGGGTACCACCGACTTCGATCGCTCGCACAGGCGATCGACTACTACGACATGCTGCGTGCCGAGACTTCAGACGACGACCATCTCGACGTCGACGGTGAACCGATTCCCGGGGAGAATCTCGTATGGGGAGCCGTCGAATCACTCCGGCGGCGCTCCGGCAACAGAACCCCGCTCCACCTCGATCTCGAGAAACGTATCCCGGTCGCGGCCGGGCTCGGTGGCGGCAGCGCGGACGCCGCTGCGGCATTGGTGCTGGTCGGCCGCATCCTCGAGGTGAGTGATGTCGCAGACTTGGCACCTCCCCTTGGCGCAGACGTGCCGTTCTTCCTCTGTGGTGGGCTTGCGATGATGGAGGGACGGGGCGATCGACTGACACGGCTTCCGCTCACATCTGACTACGCGGTCGGCGTGGTGACTCCGACGTTCCGCCTCACCACGGCCGACGTGTTCGGGGCATGGGATCGTCTCGGCGAAGCGAAGGTCCGTCCGGTTCGCGCCGATGCCGTACCGCCATCGCTGAGGGAGTACGCGCCACTGGTCAACGACCTCGAACCGGCGGCCCGACTCGTTGCACCCGACCTCGGTGACTGGATCTCGGACCTGGAGAACCTTTGGGACAGGCCGGTGCTGCTGACGGGAAGTGGTCCGACGCTGTTCGCGTTCTTCCTCGACGTCGACGAGGCACGCTCGGCCGTCGCGTCCGCACCGGGAAGGGTGGCCTTTGCCGCCCGGCCGATTCAGGGCGGAGTGCGCGTGGAGCCACAGTTGTAGACTCGGCGCCGTCCGAGACCTCTCTGTGGGGGGTGGTGTAATGGCAGCACTACGGGTTTTGGTCCCGTCAGTAGGGGTTCGAGTCCCTTCCCCCCAGCGACCAAGGAGGGCCGAATGGCTGTGAGAGCAGTAGTACTCGCCGCGGGGGCAGGTACCCGCATGAAGTCCGATCTCCCGAAGGTACTGCACACCGTCGCCGGCCGACCGATGATCTCGTGGGTGCTGTCGGCGGTGAGATCGATGGAACTGAACCAGATCGTGGTCGTCGTCGGCGTCAACGGGGACCAGGTGCGACCGTTTCTCGATGACGACGTCGACGTGGTGGTGCAGGAACAGCGACTGGGCACCGGGCACGCGACGGGTATCGCGCTCGACGCGATATCGTCGGACGAGGGCGACGCCATCCTGGTAGCGCCAGGCGACGTGCCCCTGCTCGTGCCGTCCACCCTGAGCGAACTGATCGGTCTGCATCGGCGTACCGGTTCGGCCGTGTCGGTGTTGACCGCCGAGGTCGGCGACCCGGCCGGGTATGGGCGGATCATGCGCGACGGGTGGGATCGCGTCGTGGGGATCGTGGAGCATGTCGACGCGAGCGAATCGCAGCGTCGGATTCGGGAGATCAATGGCGGCGTGTACGTGTTCGATTCGGGGCTGCTCGCCGAAGCCCTTCCAAAGGTGGGGCTCAACAATATCCAGGGTGAGTACTACTTGACCGACGTCATCGAGATCCTCGGAAGCGAAGGGCATCCGCTCCACGCGCTCAAGACCGTTCCGTCCGAGATCGCTGGGGTCAATAGCCTCGCGCAACTCGCCCGGGTCGAGGCACTCATGCGCTCGCGCATCAACCAAACGCTGATGGGGACCGGTGTATCGATGCAGGACCCCGACCGCGTGTACCTGGAGGCCGACGTTCGAGTCGAACCCGGTGCGATGCTCCTGCCGGACGTGCATCTCCGTGGCCAGACGCGCGTGGCAGCCGGCGCGAAGGTGGGACCCAACGTCACGGCGGAGAACTCGACGATCGGACCCGACGCGCACGTGTGGTATTCGGTGTTGCGCGGGGCAGAGGTTGGAGAAGGCGTCGAAGTGGGCCCCTACGCGTCGTTACGTCCTGGAACGGTGCTCCGCAAGGGGAGCAAGGTCGGCACGTTCGTCGAGACCAAGAGGTCGACGGTCGGAGAGGGCTCCAAGGTCCCACATCTCAGCTACGTCGGTGACGCGCAGATCGGACGTGACGCCAACATCGGGGCAGGAACGATCACCTGCAACTACGACGGCGTCGCGAAGCACGAGACAATCATCGGCGACAGGGCGTTCATCGGCTCGGACACGATGCTCGTCGCGCCGGTCACCATCGGCGACGATGCCGTCACGGGAGCGGGCTCGACGATCACCAAGGACGTCTCGCCCGGCGCGCTGGCAGTGGAGCGTTCGGTACAGAAGGAGATCCCGGACTACGCTGCCAGACGGCGTAGAAAAGGGTCCTGAATGGAGATTTCTGCTCAGAAGCGACTCATGCTCTTTTCGGGGAGTGCCAACCCGGAGCTCGCCGCTGAGATCGCGGATCTCATGAGCATCAAGCCGGGTGGGCTCGAGCGTTCCGTCTTCGCGAGCGGTGAGATCTACGTCAGACCGACCGAGAGCGTGCGCGGCGCCGACTGCTTCGTGATACAGAGCCACTGCCGGCCCATCAACTTCCACATCATGGAGCAACTCCTCATCATCGACGCCCTTCGCCGCGCGTCGGCGAAGCGGATCACGGCGGTCATGCCGTCCTTCGGATACTCACGCCAGGACAAGAAGGGGTTGCCGCGTGAGCCGATCTCTGCACGACTGATGGTCGACATGTTCGCCGCGGCCGGTGTCGACAGGCTCGTGTCGATCGATCTCCACAGCGGACAGATCCAGGGGTTCACCTCCAAACCTTTCGATCATCTGACGGCGTTGCCGATCTTCGTCGACTACCTCGAGAAGACTCTCGACGGCCCGACGACGATCGTGTCGCCCGATGCCGGCGGTGTCAAGCGGGCTGAGCGGTACGCCCGTCACCTCAACTCCTACGTGGGGTTCGTTCACAAACGGCGGGAGGCGGACAAGCGCAACGTCGCGGAAGCGCTGGCGATGATTGGAAAAGTACGGGGACGGCACGCGATCATCGTGGACGACATCGTTGACACGGCGGGCACCGCCACGAGCGCGGCCAATCTCCTCATCGAGCAGGGCGCCCTATCGGTCCGGCTGGTCGCCACGCACGGCGTTCTCTCTCCACCCGCCATGGAGCGCCTCAGAGACTCCGACATCCGCGAGGTCGTGATCGCCAACACCCTTCCCGTTCCCGAGTCCGCGAACGGCTTCTCCAAACTGAAGGTGCTCTCCGTCGCGCCGCTGTTCGCCCAGGCCCTGAAGGCCATCTTCTCCGACGAGAGCGTGTCGGAGATATTCCTGGGCGAGAACCTGTAGCGGGCTCTCTGCGCTCACCCGGTTCTGGGTTGTGGGTGGGAAGCGCGCCATGCGGTCTTCACTCGCTCCAGGCCGCGTTGTCGCTGACGGGCGACCTAGTCTCGGTCCATGGACACGACGGTTCTCAGGATCTCCACTGGCAGGGGGGTCTATGACCTGACGGCGGAAGCCGCCTCATTCGTGGCCGGCCGTGGAGACGGCCTGTTGTCGGCATTCGCCGAGCACGCGACCGCAGGCCTGGCGCTCATCGAGACCGGCGCGGGGAGCGATCTCGATCTCATGGACGTGATCGACACGCTCCTCCCGAGGGACGATCGCCGTTGGCGGCACCGGCACGGCAGCCCCGGGCACGGAGCCGATCACGTACTCCCGGCCTTTGTTGCACCCAGCATCACCATCCCGGTCATCGCCGGCCGGATGGCGCTCGGCACCTGGCAGTCGCTCGTGTTGGTCGACCCGAACGGGGACAACCCTGAGCGGCGAGTCAGGTTGTCCTGGGTGCCCGGCTAGGGGAGTATCACCGTCTCGCCCGGGTAGATGAGATCCGGGTTGTGCGACAGGAGACGATCCGCGTTGACCGCGACCACGCGCGCCCAGTACGTGGCGATCCGTCTGGGTGCAGGGTCGGCCTCGATCGAGCGGACATGGCGCTCGGCAATCCTCCACAGACTGTCGCCCGGCTCGACCACCACGGATGTGGTCGACCGTACAGAAACCGACTCTGTCGTTGTGGAACGCTCACTCGACCCCGGGCGCACGAACGCGCCGGGAGGGATCGGCACACCCGAGGAATCGATCTGGGCCGTCACTGCGAACGCCGGGGTGGGAGCGGTGGCGACTCCCGTCAGGATCGCGGCGGCGACAGCCCGATGCACCAGTGCGCGTGCCAGCCGATTCGTGAACCTCGGACGACTCGACGAGAGGATCGCGATGGTCGAGTAGGTCGTCCACACCATCCACACGATCGCCACGATCCGCAGAATCCCCACTATGCGGTCGCTGGGGTTGCCAGGGTCGAGGAGCGTCCCGGCACGCCACAGCGCCGCGAGCGAAAGGAGTTCCGCAGACAGAAGAGCTTTCATGAGCCGAACGTACCTCGCGGACGGCATGTCGTCAATCGTTGCCTCCTCTCGACAAGTGTAAACACATGTTGTAAATTCGCCTGGTCCGAGTGAAAAGGGGGCCACATGGCCGTGTATGGGGGCGATCTCGCCCAGCTTGACGATCTCGCCGCGCGGTTCCGGCAGGAAGGGGCCGAGATCGAGGCGCTTGAGTCCCGGATTGGTGCAGCGCTGCAGTCGACGGCGTGGACCGGCCCGGCGGCGGACCGATTCAGACAGGCATGGTCGGGCGACTTCGTGCCGGCACTCCACCGGCTCAGAGAGGCCATGGCGGAGAATGCCACCGCCGTCAGTCGCCGCCGGCACGCGATCGAGTCCGCGACGAGTTGACACTGCAGCACGGCCTCGCAGTGCGTCTTTCGACGCTCGACGGTGAGATGGCACGCGTCGAAGGCATGGCTGGCTGGTCGTGGTCGGGACCGGCCGCGGAGCGCTTCCATCAGGAAGTGGCCCGGCAGCGGCGACTGATCCAGCAGGTCAGGAATGAGCTGCTCGAGGCGTCGTGAACCTGCGAGTGGTGTGGGAGGAGGACATCGTCGTCATCGATGCTCCGCGGGGAGCGACGGTCGGTGCCCTGCGATCTCTGCTCGCTCACCACCCCGACGAGATCTGGGTGGGAGATCGACGCTTCGCCGACTACGAGCCGATCGGCCACATCCCCAACGGGGTGACGCTGTGTGCTTCCAGAGGAGAAGCCCGATCGGTCCCGCCGGTCGAGGAAGGACGCGTGATGTTCCACCGGCCGCCACGCATCACCCCGACCGGCGTGCCGCCACCTCCGCCGCCTCCCGAGCTTCCACGCATACCCGACCGACGGGTGCCGTTCCGGTGGGCCGCCGCCGTGGTTCCACTCGCAGCAGGCCTCGCCCTTGCCGTCGTCTTCGGGCCGATGATGGCCGCTTTCTCGTTGGTCGGAGTCCTCATGGCGGTGGGAAGCTGGTTGGAGGAACGTCGTGCGCTCTCACGCGAACGCCGAGCGGCCCGCGATGCCATACGCAAAGCGGGGGTCCTCTATGAGCGGGCCAAGGCGGTCCGGCGCAAACAGCTCGGGGTGGTGATGGAATCTCGTCTGCCCGGCCCGGACCGCGTCGCGGCGTTGGCTTCGTCGGGGGCTCGAGAACTGTGGCAGCGCCGGCCGTCGCATGCCGACTTCGGGATGGTCTCGGTAGGACGCTCGAACGATGGGCTGCCCATCGAGGTCACGCTTGCGTCGGGAACGACCGTCGGGATCGCCGGCCCGGCTGCCCTCGGATTGGCCCGGTGGGTCGTGGTGCAGGCCGCCGTTCATCACGGACCGGCGGATGTCGCCATGCTCGGCCCTTCAACTCCTGAATGGGCATGGCTCGGGTGGCTGCCACACCCAGCGTCGGGAGCCGAGCTGGAAGTCGCCATCGGCGAGCCCGGCGGAGAACGACGGTGTGGCATCGTGGTGTCCGACCATCCCGATCGGTTGCCCGGCGCGTGCGACCTCGTCATCGAGACCCACACCCGGGGACTCGTCAGCGTGGTGCGTCCGGCAAAGGGCACGACTCGATCCGGGTGCACGATCACGATCCGGGAGGAAGACGCAATCGGAACGGCCAGGGCGCTCGCGTGTCTGCGCGACCCCGAAGCCCCCGTCGGCGACGGCCCGGTATCGCTCGACGAGCTGCTCGAAGCGCCTACCGCATCGTCGATCGCGGAGGCGTGGGGACGTCACGATGCGGGAGTCGTCGCACGCATCGGCAGCACCGCGAGCGGCCCCCTGGAGCTGGACTTCGTCGGCCACGGTCCACACGCCCTCCTTGCGGGCACCACCGGATCCGGGAAGAGCGAACTCCTGAGGAGTCTCGTGATAGCGCTGGCCGTCCGGTACCCACCGAACCATGTCGCGTTCGTTCTGGTCGACTTCAAGGGTGGTGCCACGTTCGACCCATGCCGACGGCTGCCCCATGTTGCCGGTTCGATGACCGACCTTGATCCTTCGGGCGCGGACAGGGCGCTGGAGGCGCTGAGAGCCGAGGTCCGCTTCAGAGAACGACGGCTACGAGAGGCAGGCGTGGACGCTTTGGAGCCCAGGGAGTTGGGTGTGCCTCGCCTGCTGGTCGTGGTCGACGAGTTCGGCGCACTCGCCGATCAGGCTCCGGAGACACTCGACGGGCTCATAGATGTCGCCCGCCGGGGCAGAAGTCTCGGGATCCACCTGCTGCTGGCAACGCAACGGCCCGGGGGCGTCGTCAGCGACCGGATTCGAGCCAACACATCGATTCGGATCGCCTTGCGCGTACACGACGCAGCCGATTCCCACGACATCATCAACAGCGACGATGCCGCACGCATCGATCGTCGCAGACCAGGAGGTGGTTTCGCTCGGCTTGGACCGGGAGAGCTCATCGCATTCACCACAGGATTCGTCTCGGGAACCTCAGGAGAGGTCCGTGTGGTCACCGGTGAATCGCCATCGGGTGCCGGCGACCGGCCTTCCGATCTCGACCGTCTGGTCGATGCCGTATGTGAGGCCGCCGAAAACAACGGCTACTCGTCGGCCGATCCCATTTGGACCGATCAACTCCCGCCGTCGATCCGATCGAGCGATCTCGAGTCGCCACACGGGATCCCGATTGGACTCGTCGACGATCCCCGCCGCCACCAGCCGCTCGTGTGGGCAGGAGAAAACATCCTGGTCGTGGACCCCACCGGTATCGAAGCCTCTCGAGCGCTCGCGGGGGTCGCGGCTGCCGCCTACTCGCGCGGTGTGCACGTCCACATCGCTGGGGTTCGACAGGACTCGCCGCTGTGGCGGCTCACGTCAGCGGTTGGCAACGTCGTTGGAGCCGGCGAAGCAGAACGCACGCGCCGACTCGTTCGGTACCTCAGCGAAGAGATCGATCGCCGCCGGGTCGCCCTTGTGTCCGACCCGTCGATCCTTCTCGCGGTTGAGGACCTCGGCATAGGGGAGTGGCTGGAGCGAATCATCAAGGAGGGACCGGCGGTGGGAGTGGCGGTGGTCGCGTCTATTCGGCACGCCGGGGCCGTTGGCGGCGCCATCCTTGCGGGGTTTCCGGAACGACTGGCTTTCAGGCTCCTGGATCCCTACGAATACCTGGCACTCGGCATCGGCTCGATCCCCGAGCTACCGCGAAGAGCTGCGTTCTCGATGGCCCATCAACGCGTCGTGAGAGTCGTCGAACCGGAGTACGACCTCGCAGCGCCGTCGAAACGACCACCGCACATCGGAGCCCTTCCCCTCGAGGTACCGATGTCGGCGATCCACGGGATGGCTCGCAGCGACGGCGGCACCCTGTTCGTCCCTGTTGGCCTCGGTGGAACATCGACGATTGGCCCGATGGGGTTCCATGTCGATCCGGGCCGTCACATCGTCATCACAGGGCCGCCCGGCTCAGGCAAGTCGACAGCGCTGCGAGCCGTCGCCGAATCGGTGGCGGGAGTAATACCCACCGGTCAAGCCAAAGGACAGAGAATGGTGCTCATCGATGATGCCCACAGGCTCGACGACGTACCGGTCGACGTCGATTCCGACCTGCATCTCGTGGTTGCCGCTCGCGCCGGTGAACTCCCACACGGGCACTGGGTGAGACGATTGGCGTCCGATGCCGCGGGCCTGTCACTGCAGCCGGATCATCGAGACGAGGAACTCTGGCGCACCAGACTGTCTCGGGTGCGACCACCTGGGAGGGGCGTCGTTCTCCACCGAGGAGTGGCCATCCCGATTCAGATTGCGTCCAGTACGATGCATCCGACACCCAAGGAGGACCAATGCGAGTTCGGATAGGAGTCGCCGACACCTCACGCGAGGTGGAGCTCGACGTCGATGACGCCGAGGCATTCGTCGCGATGGTCGAGGAGGCGCACGCGCGAGGGGACGCGTTCGTCTGGGTGGACGCGCTCGACGGCAAACGGGTAGGGATCCCGTTGGTCAGACTCGGGTTCATCGAGATCGAACCTGCGCACACGGTCAACGTCGGGTTCAGAAGCTGAAGAAGCCGGCTCGCGGCCGGCCTCTCCATTGAGTCAGTTCGGGCCGGCCTAGCTGGCCCGCCGTCTCCGTTCCGCGAGCCAACGCTTGCGGAGACGACGACGTTCGTCTTCTGCATAGCCGCCCCACACGCCCGACTCCTGATTGGAGCGGAGCGCGTATTGGAGGCAGTCTTCCTTGACCGAGCATTGAGTGCAGATGGCTTTGGCGTCGGCGATCGACTGCAAAGCAGGTCCTGTTGAACCGACCGGGAAGAACAGGGTTGGCTCCGAGTCCCGGCAGGCGGCGAGCTGACGCCAATCGGTGGTTACGGTGAGCAAGACAGGATCTCCTTGAAGAAGGATTGTGATGTAATTCACAAGAACCCTACCCACGGTCAAAACCTACAGCAAGGGATAATGGGATGGATTTCTCTGGAATTCTCGTGGGGGCGCATCGAGGGATGCGACTCGAGTACCCGGATAACACGATTGCGGGAATGGTCGCCGCGACCAGGATCGCCGACCTTGCCGAGACGGACCTTCGGCGGACCGCTGACGGGGTCGCGGTGCTCTCACATGATGCCGAGCTTGCAGGGCATGTCGTCATCGAGACCGACTGGGCGACGCTGGCCGGGATCGACCTCGGCGACGGCCACAGGCCTGCCCGTTTTGACGAACTCCTGAGGGCAGTCGGTGCGTTCCCGATCGACATCGAGATCAAGAACGACCCCAGCGAGCCGGACTTCGACCCCGAGTTCACATTCGCGATCGAGGTGACGTCATTGGCACGGCCTCAGGACATCGTCACCTCATTTCATTGGCCGACGATGGATGCGATCAGGCGGTCACATCCGTCGCTTCGAACGGGCCTGCTGGTCGAGCCGGATGGTTCACTGGACGAGGCGGCACGGCGAGCCGTTGATTGCGGCCACGCGATCGTCGCTCCCCACTGGTGGCTGCTCGGGGACGACCCGGGTGTGCAGGTAGCCCGTCTCAGGGATCGAGGGTTGGAGGTTGTCGCGTGGACCATCGACGACGAGGATCGGGCCAGACGGCTCGCGGAGGTGGGCGTGTCGGTCGTCATCACCGACGACCCTCGCAGGATCGTCGACGCATTGAGGAGGAACGAGTGAGCATCAAGTCAGAGCTGGCAGCCGAACTGAGAGATGCCATGCTCAGCCGCGACGCGCTGCGGCGCGACGTGATCCGACAGGTCGAGACCGAGGTGACACGAAAGGTGACGGAGCCCGGTTTCGAAGGTGAGGCCGACGACGAATTGTACCGGGCCGTCATCGGTTCGTACGTCAAGAAGATGTCGAAAGCCCGAGACGAGTACGCCCGATTGGGCGAACGTGGCGAGGCGATGGCGGTGAAGCTCGGGTTCGAGGTCCAGTATCTCTCCCGCTGGCTTCCCACGACCCTCTCCGAAGACGACACGAGAGCGCTCGTGCAGTCGACGATCGCTGAGATTGGTGATGTCACGTCGCCGGGGATGGTGATCGGCCGGCTGATGAAGGCGTACGGAGATCAGCTGGACGGATCGGTCGTCAACAGGATCGTGAGGGAAGCGCTGGGGTGAAACGCTACGCCCCGATGCTGGCCACCCGGACGCCGCGTCCGTTCACCGATCGAGGCTGGATGTTCGAGCCCAAGTGGGACGGCATTCGGCTGCTGGTCGAGTCGAACGGAAGCGACATGACCCTCCGGACGCGATCGGGCAGGACGATCGACCACACGGCGTTTCGCGAACCACCCGCACGTCATCCGGTCGTGCTCGACGGCGAATTGGTCGCGTTCGATGAACTGGGCGTTCCGAGATTCGGGCTGCTGCAGCGTGGCGTTGGATCGATCGCCTACATGGTGTTCGACATCCTCTACGACGGAACCGAGGTGATCGACGAACCGTTGGAGAATCGGCTGGATCGGCTGGCACGGCTCACCTTCCCTCCTCCGTTCGTCCGATCCGAAGCGATTCCGGCCGAAGGCGAGGCGCTGTTCTCGGCGGCCGGTTCGAACGGGCTCGAAGGCATCGTCGCGAAGCGACTCGGCTCTCGATACCGACCGGGAGTCCGATCCCCCGACTGGCTGAAGATCACCATCAAACACACGGTTCGGGCGATCGTCGGGGGATTCACGAGTGGAGGAGGGTCCCGGTCGTCGACGTTCGGAGCGCTCCTCGTCGGCGTTCCCTCCGGGGCGGGTCTTCGATGGGTCGGTGCCGTCGGTACCGGCTTCGACGAAACGAGCCTCACCGCGATTCGCGAAGCGCTGGACCAGATGCGCTCCCCGTACTGCCCCTTCGAGGACGACGAGGAGCTGCCGCGTGACGCAACGTGGGTGGTGCCTTCGCTCGTTGCGGCCGTGGAGTACAAGGAATGGACCACTGCCGGACGGCTTCGGGCCCCGTCCTTCAAGGGTTTCACGGACGAACCCGCCGACACGTGGGAGAACGAGGGGCCTACGAAGCCCGCTTCGTAGCTTCCACGCTCGCCTTGAGTGCCTCGAGCAGATCGAGCACCTTGGTGGGTTCGGGCATAGCCGCGGAGACGACTTCCTCGCCCTCGAGCTTCGCCCGAGCGGCCGCCTCGATCGCTTCCCTGGTCTGATCGTGGAACACATCAGGATCGAAGTCCGAGGTGAGATTGTCGATGATCATCTCTGCCATCTGTACTTCTTCGGGTCGCACATCCACCGAGGCATGTTCGAACTCGGGCACCCGGATCTCGTCCGGCCAGAACATCGTCTCGAGGACAAGGACGTCCTCGTCGGCCCTGAGCGTGGCGAGGTGCTCCTTCGCCCGCAGCGAGAACCGAGCGATGCCGACACGATTCTTGCGGGCGAGCGCCTCCAGGAGAATCGTGTACGCCTTCTCTCCGGACGACTCCGGCGCCAGGTAGTAGGACGTGCGGT
>CAZQMF010000013.1:0-34912 GCA_964594235.1 uncultured Acidimicrobiia bacterium | reverse complement strand
CCGGCCCATCGCGAGCATCTGCTGCTCACCCCCGGAGAGATAGCCGGCCACGAGTCTTCGCCGTTCTCTCAGAAGCGGGAACAGTGAGAACACCCGGTCCAGTCGTTCGTCGATCGCTCTGCGGGCCGTGTGCCCGCCGACACGCAGGTTCTCCTCGACGGTGAACTCGCCGAAGATGCGCCGCCCCTCCATGACCTGGGTGACGCCCCTGCGGACGATCTCTGCTGCATCCGCGTGTCGTGTCGACTTTCCGTCGATCTCGATCTTGCCCTTCGTCACATCTCCGTTGTAGATGTCCAGAAGGCCCGAGATGGCTCGCAGCACGGTTGTCTTGCCGGCACCGTTCGCTCCAAGCAGCGCGATGATCTCACCCTCCGGAACCGAGAACGAGATTCCGCGCACGACCAGAATGACGTCGTGATAGACAACCTCGAGGTTGGCTACCTCGAGCACGCCCTCCCTTTCTCGAAGAATGCGGCGACGATAGCAACCAGCGTGCCTCGATGTCGGTCAGTGGTGGTTCAGGAGCCAACCTGTTCCACGCGGTCACCGCCAAGTACGAACACGTATCCACTCACCGGGACGGCGGCGAGACAGGGTGTTCCCTTAATCGCGGCTGTGACCTTGCGCCGCGTTCATGTCCTTGAGCATTTGTCGACCACCGGTGCGGAAGAAGCGCACGACGAGCAGTGTGGCGAAGATCAAGAAGATGATATTGAGCACGGTCGTGTAGTTGAGCGTCACTGACGCTTCGATGACTTTGGCGTTGCGCTCGTTCGGGATGAGTCCAGTAGCGCCAAAGAGGATCTCGACGGCGTAGCCGGTAGCCACCATTGTGGCGTAGAAGGTTGCGAGCAGGAACAGCGCCGTCTTGATGCCGTAGTACTTGCGATAGATGTTCAGGATGGGCAGGACGATCAGGTCAGCGAAGATGAAGGCGATGACGCCACCGAAGCTGATGCCGCCGTTCCACAGCACCGCAGCAAGTGGCACGTTGCCTATGGAGCACACGAAGCTGAAGATCGCGACGATCGGGCCGACGAGTGGTCCCCAGATCTTTGCCAAAGTTGGGTGATCCACCAGGAAGAAGTTCTGCCAGAAGCTCTGGGGTACCCAGGCGGCGAGGGCACCGGCGATCAAGAGACCGAGCGCAATGTCGGTCCAGATGGCGACCCAGTCCATGACGAAGGCGTGTGACGTGGCGGTACGCCCTGTGGGGGAACGCAGCCGCTGCCAGATGGGTCCCTTCTCGGTGACGCTCATGTCCATGGCAGCGTGGCCTTCCATGCGTCCCGCGACGCCTCGATCGGCTTGGACTCGAGCCCGGGCGACCAGGTCGCGATGCAAGAAGAGGCGGAACAGCACGGCAAGGAAGATGATCATCAGTGGCCCGCCGACGAACTCGGCGAGCGTGAACTGCCATCCCATCAGCAGCGCCAGGATGATGCCGAGTTCAATCACGAGGTTTGTCGATGCAAACTCGAAGGCGATCGCAGCGGTGAAGTCACTGCCCTTGCGGAAGATCGACCGGGCAATGGCCACAGCGGCATAGGAACACGACGACGATGCGGCCCCGAGCCCAGCGGCCTTGGCCAGGCTCTTCGGCGAGTCGTCGGGCAGCAGCCGGCTCATCTCCCGCTTCGACACCACGGCCTGAATCAGCGCTGAGAGCCAGAAGCCCAGAATGAGGGCCCAGAGAATCTGCCAGGTCATCGCGAACGAAAGGTTCAGCGCATGGCCGACGGCATCGATCAGCTTGCTCATTGAGCACTCCCAATGGGTACTGGTACGCTGTATCGCATAGATTAGGCCTGCATATACTTATATGTATGCATGACCGAGTCTCTGCTCTTGGCGGGTCCGACGGCGGGCTGTGGACATTCGGCCCTACCGGCACCGCGCCTATGACGCTGAGGAGTCAAGCAGGCTGACGTTTGTGGATACCCAAGGGGACAGATCAAGATGCCGCATATGGAGTGATGTCGCCTCTGGCTTGTGGGCACGGAGGCACGCCTCTAGTCTCGGCTAGCCTCGGCGGCCCAGTGACTACCGAACATCTAGTCGAGTCCCGCAAGAAACCGAGATTGCGCGGATGGCTGCATGCAGTCATGTTTCCGGTGGCCCTGGTCGCCGGAGCGGTCCTGGTTGCCGGTGCTTCTACCAAGGAAGCGCGTGCCGCTTCCGCTGTGTTTGTGGCGACAGCAGCCTTTCTGTTTGGAGTGAGCGCACTCTTGCACCGTGGTTCTTGGTCCCCTCGGGTGGAGGACGTTTTGCGGCGGATGGATCACGCCAATATCTACCTGATCATTGCTGGTACCTATACGCCGTTCGCAGTGCTGGCTCTTCCACCAGACCAAGGTCGAACACTGCTGCTGATCGTCTGGTCCGGAGCGGTTGCAGGAGTCGTTTTGCGAGTGTTCTGGACAGCAGCTCCTCGATGGTTGACGACCAGTCTCTATGTACTGGTCGGGTGGATTGCAGTCTTCTTTCTGCCAGGTCTCATCGATGGCGCCGGAGTGCCTGTCGTCACCTTGATCATCATCGGTGGCGTCCTGTACACGATTGGCGCTGTTGTATATGCCACCAAGCGCCCTAATCCGTCGCCGGAGTGGTTTGGATTCCACGAAGCGTTTCACGCATTCACGATCGCTGCGTTCATTGCCCACTACATCGCAGTGTGGATCGTCGTCCACGTCTAGGACACGCCTCCCTGCCTCCGCACCTTCCTATCGGCACTGGTGCGTGCGTATACGGTAGGCCGGTGGATCGTCCTGGGCTTGCCGGAGGCCACGGAGAGCTCCTTCACCCGGCAACCGGACTCCACGACGCTGCCGTGCCGATAGCATGGACCACAGCGTTGTCGCGGAGGTACACATGACTGAACGCACGCTTGGCAGGGGCGTCGCCGTCGTCGGTGCGGGGATGAGCAAGTTCGGCACTTTCCCGGGCAGAGCAACGCGGGATCTGTTCGTCGACGCTTTCCTGGAGATGCGCGCCTCGGTGGATCTCGGTCTCGATCCCGAGGTGATCGAAGCGTTGTACATCGGGAACTACAGCAGCGATCTGTTCGAAGGCCAGGGCCACACGGCACCGATCATGGCCGATTGGGTGGGTCTGACTCCCCGTCCCGCAACCCGGATCGAGGACGCCTGCGCCAGTAGCGGCGTCGCCTTTCGTGAAGGTCTGATCGCCGTCGCCTCCGGGATGTACGACGTCGTCCTGGTTGGCGGTATCGAGAAGATGAGCGACCTTCCAACGGAACGGGTCACCGATACGTTGGCGACCGCCGGCGACGCCATCTACGAGATCCCCGCAGGCTTTACGTTCCCGGGCTTCTACGCGGCCATGGCAACGGCGTACATGGATCGATACGGGGCGGCTCCGAAGACGTTCATGCGCGTCGGGATCAAGAATCACGAGAACGGCGCACTCAACGCGAAGGCGCAGTTCGGTTTGCGCATTGCCGACATCATGGAGTCCAAGAAGAAGCGTGCCGCCGACAAGGGGCGCCCGATTCCCGAGTGGGCCGACGAGCTGGCGTTCCTCGAGGATGAGAGAGCCAATCCGACGATCTCCTGGCCGATGCGGCTGTTCGACTGCTCGCCGATCTCGGACGGGGCCGCCGCACTGCTGCTGGTCGCAGAGGACATTGCCGATAGGTTCACGAACCGTCCACTCCTTGTGATCGGTTCGGGTCAGGCCAGCGACGCCGCCCTGCATGACCGTCCGGACCCCACGACGATTCGCGCCGCCAGGATCGCTGCCGATCAGGCATTCGCAATGGCCGGGATCGGCCGAGACGCCGTCGACGTCGCCGAGGTGCATGACTGCTTCACGATCGCCGAGATCATTGCCACCGAGGACCTGGGGTTCTTCGCGGTAGGCGAAGGCTGGAAGGCTGTCGAGGATGGGCGCACCGCTCGAAACGGTCCGCGGCCGATCAACACGTCGGGCGGGCTCAAGTCGAAGGGTCACCCGGTCGGCGCGTCGGGTGCAGGGCAGATCGTCGAGATCTGGAAGCAGCTGCGCGGGGAGGCTGGCGACCGTCAAGTTTCGGATGCTGCTGTCGGGCTGACCCACAACGTCGGTGGCACCGGCCAGACGTGTGTGGTTCACATCTTCGAGAGGCGTGACCAATGAAAGAGCCCAACGGAACGTCGTTCTACGAATACCTGGGTGAGAGCAAGCTGATGGGCTCGCGTTGCGAGTCGTGCAACGCGCTCTATGTACCGCCACGACCCCTGTGCCCTTCGTGTTACGGGGAGGAGATGGCGTGGGAGGAGATGAGCGGAGAAGGGGAGTTGATGGCGTTCACGACCGTCCACATCGCTCCAACCGCCATGATCGAAGTCGGATACGGCCGGAACAACCCGTACTGCGTCGGCATCGTCGAGCTCGCCGAGGGCCCAGCGATCAGTGCGCAGATTGTCGGTGTGGACACGGCGAAACCCACAGGCATCGAGATCGGCACGCACCTTCGGGCGACCTACGTGAAGCGCGGCGATCGGTCGTTCCTCGGTTTCGAGCCGGCGGCATAGCGCAACCGCCTCAGCCTTGCCCACCTGCTTGTGATCGGGGGGAGTTCGGGTTCGCCAACGCCGGATCCTCACCTCGCGGGTTGGTTCGGTGCCGACCCTACTGGCCTGCCGTGACGAACTCCCTCCGGCGATAGACCTCACCGCAAACGCGTAGGACACCACCAGGATGCCGAGGATCCAGGCCAAGGCGATCCAGATGTTGGTGCCGCCTGGCTGCTGTGTGAACAGGTCTCGGATGGTGTTGACGATGGACGTCACCGGCTGGTGGGAGCTGGTCGTCAGCCCATCCGAGTCACCTCGGATAGTGGATAGAGTCCAGAATCGGATAGTGTAAGAGAGTCATGTCCAGCCATTCGACCGACCTCCTTCGGGAGCACGGACTTCAAGTGACGGCCCAGCGTCTCGCCGTGCTGCGGGCCGTGTCGAATCGGCCGCATGGCACGGCAGACGAGATCGAAGAGTTCGTACGCTCCGAGATCGGGGCTATATCGCGTCAGGCCGTGTACGACGCTCTCGGAGTCTTCACGGACAAGGGTCTCATCCGGCGTATCCAGCCGGCCTGGTCGCCGGCTCGCTACGAAGATCGGGTCGATGACAACCATCACCATCTCGTTTGCCGCACGTGCGGCCGTACCGTCGACGTCGACTGCGCCGTTGGACGTACGCCGTGCCTGCACCCCTCTGACGATCACGGGTTCATCGTCGATGAAGCCGAAATCATCTACTGGGGCTACTGCCCTGCTTGCCAAGACGCAACCGACGGCGAGCGCTCTCGCCAAGAGTCATCAACCACAGACAAGGAGCACTCATGAGCAACGAAGACACCGGCGCAACCGACACCACCGGAGAGGAAGGCGCATCCGCCACCAAGTGCCCGGTACTGCACGACCGATACACCGCGACCGGTTCCATGGCGAACCAGCACTGGTGGCCCACCATGCTGAATCTGCGGATGCTCAACAAGAACTCGCCCCTCATCGATCCAATGGGGGAAGAGTTCGACTACGCAGAAGAGTTCGAGAGTCTCGACCTCGACGCGGTCAAGGCCGACCTCGCCGCGGTTATGACCGACTCGCAAGATTGGTGGCCGGCCGACTACGGCCACTACGGACCGCTCCTGATCCGGATGGCCTGGCACGACGCCGGGACCTACCGCATCCACGACGGCCGCGGCGGAGCCGGCACGGGCACGCAACGTTTTGCGCCGCTCAACAGCTGGCCGGACAACGCAAACCTGGACAAGGCGCGCCGCCTGCTCTGGCCGGTGAAGCAGAAGTACGGCCGCAAGATCTCCTGGGCCGACCTGATGATCCTTGCCGGCAACGTCGCCCTGGAGTCGATGGGGTTCAAGACGTTTGGGTTCGGTGGCGGACGCAAGGATGTCTGGGAGCCGGAAGAGGACCTCTACTGGGGTCCCGAGGACACGTGGCTCGGTGACGAGCGATACAGCGGCGACCGCGAACTCGCCGACCCGCTCGGTGCGGTACAGATGGGTCTCATCTACGTGAACCCCGAGGGGCCAAACGGGAATCCCGACCCGATCGCCGCCGCCCGCGACGTGCGCGAGACCTTCTTGCGCATGGCGATGAACGACGAGGAAACGGTCGCTCTCATCGCGGGTGGTCACACGTTCGGCAAGACGCACGGCGCCGTCGAGGAACGGTACGTTGGGCCCGAGCCCGAAGGCGCCCCGCTCGAGCAGCAGGGCCTGGGGTGGAAGAACAGCTTCGGTAGTGGCAAGGCAGGCGACGCCTACACCAGCGGGTTGGAAGGTGCCTGGACACCTACGCCGATCGCATGGGACAACGCCTTCTTCGAGATGTTGTTCGGCTACGAGTGGGAGCTCGACAAGAGCCCGGCAGGCGCCCATCAGTGGCGTCCGACGGATCGCGCCGCGGACGACACCGTGCCTGATGCCCACGATCCTTCGAAGCGGGTCGCCCCCATGATGCTCACGACGGATCTGGCGTTGCGGTTCGATCCGATCTACGAGCCCATTGCGCGGCGCTTCTACGAGAACCCTGATGATTTCGCCGACGCGTTCGCCAGGGCCTGGTTCAAGCTCACTCACCGAGATATGGGCCCCATCACGCGGTATCTCGGACCAGAGGTCCCCGCCGAACAGCTGATCTGGCAGGATCCGGTCCCAGCAGTCGATCACGAGCTGGTCGACGATCAGGACATAGCCTCGCTCAAGAGCAAGCTCCTCGATTCGGGCCTTTCTGTTTCCCAGCTGGTCTCCACTGCGTGGGCGGCGGCGTCGACTTTCCGCGACAGCGACAACCGGGGCGGGGCCAACGGAGCCCGGATCCGGCTCGCCCCGCAGAAGGACTGGGAGGTCAACAATCCGGCCGAGCTGTCGACGGTACTCGAGGCTCTCGAGGCCATTCAGGCCGAGTTCAAGGGTTCGCACACCGGTGGGAAGAGGATCTCGCTCGCCGACTTGATCGTCCTCGGTGGATGTGCAGCAGTCGAGAAGGCCGCCAGGGACGCCGGACACGACGTCCAGGTCCCATTCACCCCGGGCCGCACCGATGCGTCCCAGGAGATGACTGATGTGGACGCCTTCGCCGTACTCGAACCGACGGCAGACGGCTTCCGCAACTACACGAGGGCCGGAGACAAACGACGGCCCGAGGAGTTGCTGGTGGACAGGGCTGCCCTGCTGTCGCTGACTGCACCCGAGATGACGGTGCTCGTTGGCGGCATGCGCGTGCTCAACGCCAACTTCGGGCAGTCCAGCCACGGGGTTTTCACCGGCCGGCCCGGCACCCTGACCAACGACTTCTTCGTGAACCTGCTCGACATGGGTATCGAGTGGCGGGTGTCGACCAGCGAGCACATCTACGAGGGTCGTGATCGGCACACCGGTGAGGTCAGGTGGACCGGTACCGCCGTCGATCTCGTCTTCGGTTCGAACTCCCAGTTGCGTGCCATCGCCGAGGTCTACGGATCGGACGACGGCAAGGAGAAATTCGTTGAGGACTTCGCGGCCGCCTGGGACAAGGTCATGAGCCTCGACCGGTTCGACCTGGACTGAATCGTGCACTGTGGAGGCCCGCTGACGGGTCCGCTCTGACGGCAGAAGTCGTCAGAGCGGTTTCCCAGAGCGTCCGTTCGGGCGGGTGCGTCCGGCGAAAGGCGTGGTCGCCTTTCACCGGGGTCGTCGTCAGGGTCCTACAGCAGGCCCGGGCTGTCTCCCGGTGCTACTGGTCGGATTCGATTCCCAGTTCGGTGAGGATTCTGGTGCGTTCCTCGTCGTAGCGGTCGAAGCTGATCTTCTTGGAGGCATGACGTTCGCTGAGGTGGGCGTACTCCTCCCAGAGCGCCTTCTCATCGACGTCAGTGGCCGTCTCGTCCTCATCAGCAGTGCTCCGAGTGGCGCGCCGCTCGCGTTTCGCTGCTTGCTTTTCCATGCGCGCCTTCTCTTTGGCGCGCTTGATAGCGCTATCCCGGCCGCGCTTAGCCACGGCCCGTGACCTCAAGAGCGGCTGCTGGTGACTCTCCGGTCGCTGCGATCCCGATGTGTCGGGCGGAGTCGATCAGCGGGACCGGGGCTGGGCGATGTTGACCTTGAGGGCACGCCCTGAGACGTCTCTGCCGTCGAGGGCGGAGATGGCGGCTTGGGCAGCCTCCTTGGATGACATCTCAACGAAACCGAATCCGCGGGATCGGCCCGTGTCACGGTCGTTGATCACTTTGGCGTCTGAGACTTCGCCGTACTCGGCGAACAAAGTGCGCAGGTCGTTCGATGTTGTGGCAAATGCAAGATTGCCGACGTAGATGCTGGTGGGCATGGACTCTCCTTCGAGGTCTACCGCGTTTGGCTGGACACCAAGCAGACGGAAGTCCGGCCTCGGTAGTTGGCCGGTCCCGCCGCGACATCCGACGGGTCGAAGGAAGCAAGCTAGGCGCTGGCGGCTATTGGTCGCCGCTACCGGATGATTCTATCACACGCGGCACTCGAGAGATAGATCGACCCACCCGTCGAGACCGTGGAGCGGGACACCCACGGCTCCGTGGCCGGCAGCGATCTACGCCCGGGTTCGATCGGCGGCGGGGGCGGTCACGAATGGGACGTTCGCAGGCGGCAACTGCGTGCGTCCGACACCAGCTCGACCATCGCTGCCGATCGAACCCAGGGTCAACAGCTGCAGTCGGACAATGCCGCGGTACCCTCTGGCAGGTGCTCCGTCCCATCATCGGGGACGACGCGCTAGCGCTCCGCCCGCCGGGCCTTCTTGTAGATCGCACGCAGCCGTCCCCAGGGCACCTGTGGCCAGTCCAGGCCGCGCCTGGCGAGGTAGCGCTTGGCGCTGCTTCGACCGCTGCGCACCTGCCGTACGAAACTCATCCCGGCGCCTGTCCCTTCGATCAGCCGAGTGGCCCGGAAGACCCAGGCGCTGCCATCGCGCTCGAGTCTGCCGTAGGCGACGAAGTTGGTCTGGTTCCACAGCCGGTCGTCGTGGAAGTGACACAGCAGCCCGGCCGGACCGGCCTGGGCGTGTGCGTAGCCGGGCAGGTCCACCTTGAGGATCTGTCGAGCCGGATCCGGCTCCGGAACGCAGCGGATGCTGAACGGGTAGCCGGCGGCGTCGGTGACGGTCAGGACAGCCGTCGGGTACTTGCCCAGGTTGCGGACCAGGTCATCCCACATGCGGCACCTCCAGCGGATCCTCCGAGAAGTCCGCATCCGGCCACCAGAGGATCCTGGTCGGGATGATGCGCAGCGGGATCCGGACGAAGTACCACTTGCCCATCAGCTGTTTCATCAGTGGCCCCCAAGATGTCCACTTGCCGGAGGGCTGGAAGCGGTAGATCTTCTCCCAAACGTCCTCGATGCCGTCGAGGGTGGTGATGGCTCCTGCGACGGCGTCACCCTGGACCAGGACGGCCGGAGGGTTGGTGAGCTTCGAGGCGCGCGGCTCCGAAAACAGGAGCGAGACACGCGGGTTGCGGCGGATGTTGGCAGCCTTCTGGGACAGGCCGATGGACGTGGCTGCAAGGAACTCGCAGCGATCCGGGTAGTAGACGGCGGTGATGGGCCACGTCGCCGGTGTTCCGTCCTTGCCGATCGTGGTGAACTCCGTCGTCCGGAACTCCCGGAAGACGGCCTCAACGTCGGCAGGGACCTCGAAGTGGGCCATACATCCTCGCTTGTTTGTGTGGTGAAATCTACACATGACGTGCCGCAGTGTCCCCGGAAGGAGCCCCCGCATTCGGACTCACACTGCGAAGGTCGGACGTGCAGATCCGGCGTTTGCCGAGCGGATGGCCGTGAGGTCCGGTGGCCGGCTCCTAGCCCACATACTCGGCGAGATGCCGGCCGGTGAGGGTCGAACGAGCGGCGACGAGGTCGGCGGGTGTGCCTTCGAACACGATCCGGCCGCCGTCGTGGCCGGCGCCCGGACCGAGATCGATGATCCAGTCGGCATGGGCCATCACCGCCTGGTGGTGAGTGATCACGATGACCGACTTGCCGGCGTCGACGAGCTGGTCGAGGAGTCCGAGCAGATTGTCGACATCGGCGAGGTGAAGGCCGGCGGTCGGTTCGTCGAGGACGTAGATGCCGCCCTTTTCTGCCATGTGAGTGGCCAGCTTGAGTCGCTGCCGCTCACCTCCGGACAGCGTCGGGAGCGGCTGGCCGAGGGCGAGGTAGCCGAGCCCGACGTCGTCGAGCCAGACGAGGATCTTGTGTGCCGCCGGTGTCTTCGCGTCGCCGTCACCGAAGAACTCCTTGGCTTCTGTCACCGACATCGCGAGGACCTCTGTGATGTCGCGACCACCGAAGGTGTACTCCAGCACCGAAGGCTCGAACCCTTTGCCATCGCACTCCTCGCAGGTGGTGGCGACGGTGTCCATGAATCCCAGCTCGGTGTAGATGACACCTGCACCGTTGCAGGTGGGGCAGGCACCTTCGGAGTTGGCGCTGAACAGCGCCGGTTTCACACCGTTGGCCTTCGCGAACGCTTTGCGGATCGGGTCGAGCAGCCCCGTGTACGTCGCCGGGTTGCTCCGTCGCGAGCCACGGATCGCGTCCTGGTCGATCGACACCACACCGGCGCCGGCGGGGATCGACCCGTGAATGAGCGAGCTCTTGCCGGAACCCGCCACACCGGTGACCACGCAGAGCACGCCGAGCGGTATGTCGACGTCGACGTCGTGCAGGTTGTGAAGGCCCGCACCACGGATCTCGAGTGCCCCGGACGGGGTCCGAACCGTGTCCTTGAGTGCGGCTCGGTGGTCGAGGTACCGGCCTGTGATGGTGTCGCTTGCCCGCAGCTCCTCGACGGTGCCCTCGAAGCAGATGGTGCCGCCCGTTGTGCCGGCTCCTGGGCCGAGATCGACGACGTGGTCGGCGATGTCGATCACCTCTGGTTTGTGCTCGACGACCAGCACGGTGTTGCCCTTGTCACGGAGCCGCTTCACCAGATCGTTCGTCCGCTGGATGTCATGAGGGTGCAGTCCGATGGTGGGTTCGTCGAAGACATAGGTGACGTCGGTGAGCGACGACCCGACCTGGCGGACCATCTTGACGCGCTGCGCCTCGCCGCCCGAGAGCGTCCCGGATGCCCGGTCGAGCGAGAGGTAGCCCAAGCCGATCTCCTCGAACGCGTCGAGGGTCTCCTGGAGCCCGGTCAGGAGCGGGGCCACCGTGGGTTCTTCGAGATTTCGAACCCACGCAGCAAGGTCGCTGATCTGCATGGCGCAGGCGTCGGCGATGCTGACCCCGTCGATCGTGGAGGACCGTGCGGCCTCGCTGAGCCGGGTGCCGCCGCAGTCGGGACAGTCGGTGAACGTCGCCGCCCTTTCGACGAACTCGCGGATGTGCGGCTGCATCGACTCACGGTCCTTGGAGAAGAACGACTTCTGGACCTTGGGTATCAGACCCTCGTAGGTCATGTTGATCTTGTTGATCTTGACCTTGGTTGGCTCTTTGTGCAGGAAGTCGTGCAGCTCCTTCTTCGTGTAGTCGCGGATCGGCTTGTCCGGATCGAGGAACCCGGATTCGGAGAAGTACCGCACGTTCCAACCGCCCGCCTTGTAGCCGGGAATGGTGATCGCCCCATCGTTCAGCGACTTGGAGTCGTCGAAGAGCCGGGTCAGGTCGATATCGGAGACCGTGCCCCGGCCCTCGCAGCGCGGACACATGCCACCGGTGACGGAGTACGTCTTCTTGATCGTCTTGCCCTTGACCGTGAGCGCGCCGCTTGCATGCACCGACGGGATGTTGAACGCAAACGCTCTTGGGGAGCCGATGTGTGGTTGGCCGAGCCTGCTGAACAGGATGCGAAGAAACGCGTTGGCGTCGGTTGCTGTGCCGACGGTGGAGCGGATGTTGGCTCCCATCCGTTCCTGGTCGACGATGATCGCCGTCGTCAACCCTTCGAGCGCATCCACATCCGGCCGTGCCAGCGTCGGCATGAACCCCTGAAGGAAGGAGCTGTAGGTCTCGTTGATCATCCGTTGCGACTCGGCGGCGATCGTGTCGAACACCAGCGAGCTCTTGCCCGACCCGGAGACGCCCGTGAACACTGTCAGCCGGCGCTTCGGGAGCTCGATGCTCACGTTCTTCAGGTTGTTCACCCGGGCGCCTGTCACCCGGATCAGGTCATGGCTGTCGGCGGTGTCCATCCGGTCCACGCTACCTGCCGTCCGGGGGCGCCGACCATTTCGTTGTCACGGGCAGGAGCACGTCGCCGTACCCCTTGCAGCGGGCTTCGCTCAGCTTCAGCTCGAACAGAACATCGCTCTCGACCGGCGAGTAGCTCGCAGCGTCGGCCGCAATCGACCACATGTCGAGATCGTCAATGGCGAAGCCACGGCCCGCGCAGGAGAACTCCCCACCGGTGCCCTCGTTGTCCTGAACGCCGTTGTGAAGTGCGAACCATCCCCGCTCCCGAAGGTCTCTCCCTTTCGGAGAGGTCGGCTCCATGAACAGGAACAGCCCGCTGGCGGTGAAGACCGGCGTCACCGGATGGACCCGAGGTGCTCCCGACCGGCGAACCGTCGCCAGGTAGGCGGGCCCTGCCGTCAACAGTGCCGCCCCGAACCGTGCCAGCTCCGGTTCACGTGTGACGAACTCGCCCCAGGTGATCGTTCCAAGTCGCTTCGTGGAGGTCATGCAACGCCTGTCAATCGGACTACGACTGTGAGGCCGGAGGCTGGTCGATGCGGATGAGATTGCCGGAAGGGTCGCGCACGGCGAAGTCCCGCGTACCCCACGGCTGGTCGGCCGGCTCCGACACGATCTCGGCGCCCAGATCGCGCACCTTCACGAAGGTGGCGTCGAGGTCGTCGGTGTGGAAGTGGACGCCGTTCAAGGCCCCCTTGGCGACGAGGGCGGTGACCGCCTCCGCGTCGGCAGGGCTGCCGTTGAGATAGTTCGTGAGGACGACCGAGACGCCGGGCTGTGAGGCGGCGCCGACGGTGATCCAGCGGAAGTCTCCGCGGGCAACGTCGTTGCGCAGTTCGAGGCCGAGGGCGTCACGGTAGAACCTCAGCGCGAGATCAGGGTCGGTGACTATGACGAAGCATTGGGAGAGGGTGATATCCATGGCCGCAACCCTACGGAACCGACGCCGCGAGCGCTTCTCCGATCCTGCTCGATACGGGACGGG
This sequence comes from uncultured Acidimicrobiia bacterium, assembly GCA_964594235.1. Lineage (GTDB taxonomy): Bacteria > Actinomycetota > Acidimicrobiia > Spongiisociales > UBA4744 > CAYLHS01. Next base: position 21,753 of record CAZQMF010000013.1, on the reverse strand, counting down.
TGAGGTCTCTCGCGATGCAGCCCGGCACGCTCGCGAGCGCGCTGTGGTCACGCGCCCGGTAGGCCGTCGGTGTCTCGCCCACCACCTGTGTGAAACGCGCGCTGAACGAACCGAGCGATGCGCAACCAACCATCATGCAGACTTCGGTGACCGACAGGTCGCCGAGGCGCAACAGCGCCTTCGCCCGCTCGATTCTCCGTGTCATCAAGTAGGCGTGGGGTGTTTCTCCATACGCCGCCCGGAACTGGCGGGAAAAGTGCGCGGGGGACATCAGGGCGGCCCGGGCGATCGCCCTCACATCGAGGGGACTCGCGTACTCGCGGTCCATCAGATCACGAGCACGGCGCAGGTGCGCGAGGTCGGCAAGCTTCTCCGGCGTCACGATCACAGCGTATCGGCGTTCTCGTCCTAGCCGCCGGGGGCCCGGTCGAGAACGGGACCGAGGAGTCACCGGACGTGCTCCAGGACACCTCGCCGGACCGTCCTCTCAAACTGAGCTCGAGAGTGTTCGAAGTGAGATCACGCCGTAATTGCATTCGAAGTGGGCAGGCGTCGCACCGTCCGTTCGAGGATCTCAGGTAGCCTCGGCTCGGGCGAGGAGGACACGATGGCAGAGAAGCTGGTCGGCAACGATGACAATGCTGCTCGTCATGTTGCGGTCGATCGCCTGGCCGCATTCACCGACGGTGTCTTTGCCATCGGAATCACACTCCTGTCACTCGAGGTGGCTGTTCCGGTCGTCGAATCGGCGGCAAGCAAGGGGGACCTCGTGGCGGCCCTGGCCGACCAGTGGCCGTCGTATGTCGCCTACACCGTGACCTTCTTCATCATCGGCGCCTACTGGATCAACCATCATCGGATGTTCAACCTGCTCAGAGGTGTCAACCACACGTTTCTGGTTCTCAACATCTTCGCCCTGATGGCGATCGCGATCATCCCTTTCCCCAACGCCCTCCTCGCCGAGTACGTGCTGAATCCGAATCTGAGGGGAGTGGCAGCCGTGGTCTACGGCCTGGCGATGTTCGCCCTGGCGTTGATGTTCAATGTTGTCTGGCAGTCCGCTTTCCGTATGCGGCTCATGAAACCCGAGGCCGATCCTCTGGAGATACGCAAGGTGCTCAAGAGCTATCTCATCGGGCCTATCGCATACGCCAGCGCTGTTGTCATCGCCCTGTTCTCCCCAATGGTCTCGCTGGTGATCTACGCGCTGTTGCCCATCGGTTACCTCTTCGAGGGCCCTGTCGGCCGGATCGAAGCGGGATACGTTGTCACCGGCGTTGAAGACGGGTAGCGACCTGGACGATCGGCTCTCCGACCGCGAGCCAGGCCGCCGAGCCGACGCACAGCCCGAAGGTCCTAGGCTCAGATCTCGCTCTCGCACGGTCCTGGTCAGGCCGCTGTCTGGCCAGGTCTTCTGCTGTCTCTAGGCGGCGTTTCTCCGGACCATCAGCCGGATGGTGACGTTGTGGGCGTCGGGCCCGACGACGGTGCTGACGATCCTGGGTCCGTAGCGATCGTATTTGGCGTGGTAGGCAGCGTCGATGTTCGCGTGCGCACTCGCGTCGGCAAAGGTGACGTCACGTTCGATGCCGCCGGCCCGGATCCGGCCGGTGCCACTGGCAACTGCCCGGCGATACCACGGGTTGTCTGGTCCGTAGGCGGAGCGGACATAGAGGTCGTCGGCGACTCGCACTACCCACATGGTGACGTAGCGACGGAGCGTCCCGTCTTTGCGTTGAGAGGCGAGCTCGAGCAACTCGGCTTCACCGATTCGACCCAACTCCTCTTCGGTCCAGAAGCTCACTACTGCTGCTCCTTCGTCGCGGTGGCTCGACTCGTCCGATCGGCCCCGGGGAGGAACGCGCGGGTCGCCTCGGCGGTGGCTGCTTCCAGATTGTCAACCAGCCCGGCGGCTGCCCAGAGCCGAGCCACTTCCTCCAGTTCGTCTCGATGTGGAGGGCGGAGCCCGATCGGTGGCTGACGTGCTGCTGTAGCGATGACGGAGACCTCCAGGGAGCCGTTGGCGGGTTCCGGATCCTCCGACACGGTACCCGGTTCACGACCACGAGTGGAGAGCGCAGTTCTGACGTCGTCCTACCCGGACTGTGACCGGGACGCTCTGGTCGATTTCACCGTTGGTCCGCGTAGGCTGAGGTCGTTGACTGGAGGTTGCGAGGCATGCTGTCGAGCGGACAGGCAGAGGCGCCGCAGGGTGTCGCTCCGAGGTACGGCCGTCTCACTCGACCGGAGCCGTTCGCCGCTTTGCGCCGGGTCTTTCACGAGATGAACCGGTGGATGGTCCTGCTGTGGAGGCTGGGCCTCGGTCGTTTCACCGATGTATGGCCGGGCGGGTTTGGCAGGCTGATGGTCATCGAACACGTCGGTCGGCGAAGCGGCACCACCTATCGCACCCCCGTCAACTTCACGATTGTCGACGGTGACATCTACTGTGCCGCGGCCTTCGGGAGGAACACCGACTGGTACCGCAACGCTCTCGCCCAACGCAGCATCTCGATCTGGCTGCCGGATGGCCCGTGGGAGGCTACGGTCGACGACCTGTCCAATGATCCGGCGCGACTCGATCGCCTGCGTCGCATTCTGATCGACTCCGGTTTCGCGGCACCGTTGTTCGGACTGCATCCACGACGCATGAGCAACGACGAACTGGCCGAAGCGACCTCCGACTACCGGCTGCTTCGGATCCAGAAGCTGCGGAGAATCGCAGAGGACGGGGGGTACCAGGATCTCGTCTGGGTGTGGCCGGTCGGTCTCGTTCTCGTGGTCGCATGGCGCATGATTCGACGGACCCTGGAGCCGGTGGAGTGACGATGGGATCCGAGTTCGTTGGCGACGCAAGGCCAGGGCTGATCGGCTTTCGCATCTCTGCCACCGAATCCGCAACCTTCGACTGGTCCCGCCTTGACGACACGTGGGCGCTGGCGGGAACGATCCCCGTCTTTTCGGCAGGGTGGATGAGTGATCACCTGTCCAACGCGAACCGCGAGCGCAATGGCCCGGCCTTCGAATCGACGACAACCGCCGCAGCGTTGGCCACCCGGGTGCCCGGGAAGTGGGTCGGGATCGCAGTCCTGTCGAATACGTTCCGCCACCCTGCCGTGCTCGCGAAGTCGGCCACCGTACTTGATCACGTGACAGGGGGACGGTTCGTGCTGGGGCTTGGGGCCGGCTGGCACGAGGGAGAACACGACGCGCTAGGGATCCCGCTGCCACCTCCACCGGAACGTTTCAATCGCTTCGAGAGTGCGCTGCAGGTACTGAGCGCCCTGTTCTCTGACGAGGCCCGGCAACCGCCAGGTGTCACCGTCGACGATCCGTTCTTCCCGCTCAGGTCGGCGACGAACGAACCACCACCGGTTCGCCCGGGGGGTCCTCCGATCTGGCTGGGCGTTCAGAAGCGACGGGGGATCGCCCTCGCGGCTCGCTACGCCTCTGGCTGGCCGATGCCGGGCAACCGGCCGGGTGACATCGCCTACTTTTCGACCAAGCGTGACGAGATCCTTCGGGCCCTGCAGGCAGAAGGTCGTGATCCAGCAGGGTTTGTGTTCGCTGCCCAGGTGTCGTGCGGATCGACCACGGCCTCACGACGCTCCGCCCTCGAGACCGCTCGGAGGTTCGTGCGGGCGGGGGCGAATCATGTGATCCTGGGTGTGGCCGCGAACGACGCGCCAGACGGGCTTGCCGCCGTGGCCCGCGAGGTCGCCGAACCCCTCGGCGAAGAAGTCTCGTAATCTCGTCCTCGGCCCGGCGCCCGCGCGGGGTCGATGTGAGGAATGGCGGCTGGACTACGCTCCGCACACATGACCCGCATCATCCAACTGGTTCTTGGAGGGGTAGCTGCCGGGGCTGCCTTGGGCGCCTTCGAGCCTCGTCAGTGGAACGGTGCGACAGGTGAGCCGCGAGTCTCCGGCTTTGTGATCCTGTCCAGCGCACAGGTCGACATGGTGGCGGGTCGCCGGATGCGAACCTGCCCTGGAGGTTGACGGTGCCCGTCTCGCTCGACGCCCGGGTGCGCGAGATGATCGAGCGCGAAGTCGGCGCGAGCATCGTGGGGTGGTCGGTGAGGTCGGAAGGGCTGACCCATGCTCTCACGGGGGTCGCCACGTTTCGGGACGGTTCCAAGCTGTTCGTGAAGGCGGCGAAGGACGAGCGATCGGCCGAAGAGATACGTCGTGAGATTGCACTGCTCAGCGTGCTGGACGCACCGTTCCTTCCCGAACTCCGCGGAGCAGTCACCGGCCCCATGCCCCTGCTCCTGGTCGAGGATCTCTCCAGCGGTCACTGGCCGGAACCGTACCCGCAGGACCTCTCGAGTCTCTCACAGGCTCTGCATGAACTCCGGCGGACTCCGATCCCCTCGTCGCTGGCACTTCCGGAGCTGGAAGGACCATCCGAGGAGATCTGTCGCGGAATCGTCGAACATGCAGCTGCGGTCGCTCCCGAGCTGGGACCGTGGCTGGAGACCTGTGCCGGCGAGATCATCGACGCCGCCCTGGTCCCGCCCGGGGGGCGTGCTTTGGTCCACGCCGACCTCTGGTACTCGAATCTGTGCTTTCTCGAGAACCGCGTCGTGATCGTCGATTGGTCGTACGCTCGGATCGGGAGCCCGTGGTTCGATACGTCGACGGTCAACATCGACCTCGTGATCGAAGGGCGACGGCCCCTTCCGATGCAGGAGGCGGCCAAGTGGGCGGCCGCTCATCTGGCGTGGTCCCTGTGGTCGCTGGCGCGTGGCCCCGGCCCTGGGATCTCGGACGCCGACCGGTGGCGGCTCGACAACCTCGAACTGGTCGACGGGGCCGCATGGTGGATCGCCGATGAGCTGGCCCTGCCGGCCCCTCCTGTGCTCACCGACCGGACTCCAGGTTTTCGATGACCGCGGCACCCTCGGGTGCGTACTCGACCTCGAGACCGCGAAAAATGAGCACATCGACGCAGACGGCATGGCCAGGCCTGCGAGGGTCTAGGCAGTGGGCGAGTCAGTCTGGATCCATGCGGCGAGATTGGGTGCAATCGGCATCAGAGCGACAGCGACAGCCTCGACAAGACGAGTGTCGACGCCGTGATCGGCCAGTGTCTCGTGCTGCCACGCCAGGAACTCATCCAAGAGCGTTCGGTCATCGATGAGGCCGGCCGACGCAACCGCGTCGAGGATCAGTTCCATTTCGTTTCGCACCCTGGACCCGATTGACGCGCCGGACAGACTGGCCAGCCACTCCTCGGCGGTGGCCAACACCGAGTGTCGATGATCGAGCACCGTCTGGACGACTTCGCCCGGATCTCGTGCCAAGGCTTCGGCCGCACTCGGATCAGGGTTCCACCCCTTCAGCATGTCGAAAGCGTCTCTGCCCGAGAAAGCCCACGCGTCGGCTCCGACCGGGGCGGCCCACACGCCGTCCATACCGAACCCTCTACCCCCGACCAGCACGGGCACGCCGGCATCGTGGGTTTCTCGAATGGCCGCACGCGCCCCCACCAGGTGCGTGCTCATCGCGCAGGAGAGCACAACGGCGTCAGGGGGTTCGGACATGAGGAAGTCGCGTAGGTCGTGGGCGAGCACGTTGGCTCCCAGAAACACCGTTCGGAAGCCCGTCGAGAGGAGGTAGGCGGCCACTGCCCTCGCCGGCAGTGAATGGCTGTCTCCTTCCGCCGCAGCCACGACGACGGATGGACCGTCGCCGGGTTGATCGAACGAACCGGCGAGCAGCGAGATCACCGTTTCCAGCGTGGCCGTCGCAGCGTGCTCTTCGGACACGAGATAGTCCCCGGCCTGCCAGCGCAATCCGACGCTCACCTCGGAGCCGAGAAGGATGTCGAACAGAACGACATCGAACGGAGTCCCGCCATCCAGCAGATCTGCTGCCAGCCGATAGAGCAGACCGGAGTTGCCGTGGAGCGCGGCGGCAGCGATCCCTAGTTGAGCTTCGGAAAGCCGCGAAGGCTTCATTCTCTCCACCTGCGCATCGACCAGCCGGAGGGTAGCGGCGGCGAAAGAGGTCTTCTCGTCGGACGAGCCGTGAGGGTGTCCGATCGGAGCATCACGATGTAGCTTCAGGTGTCGACTCGGCACTGAACACCCACTGTTCGACATTGATTCGACCCAATCGGAAGCCGGTCTCACACAATGCGAGATAGAGCTCCCACATTCGGTGGAATCGCTCGTCGAGATGGTGATCTCGTGCGAGGCGCGGCCACGCCGACTCGAAGCGTTCCAGCCAGATTGCGAGGGTTCTCGCATAGTCACGACCGAATGTCTCGATCTTCTCAACGTCGAGATGGGCTTCCTTTGCGAGTAGCCGCAGCACCTTGGGGGCGGGGAGTTGGCCCCCAGGGAAGATGTACTGCTGGATGAAGTCGGCTCGGGACCGGTATCGCTCCCACTCGGCATCCTGAATGGTGATGATCTGCATCACTGCGAGCCCTCCCGGTTCGAGGGCTCGTTCGATCGTGGCGAACAGAGGCGGCCACTGCGTCTCGTCGACCGATTCGATCATCTCGATCGAGACGACGGCGTCGTAGCGGTCCCGAACCTCACGGAAGTCCTGGACCCTGACCTCTACCTTGTCGGTGAGCCCTCGACTCTCGATCCGTTTCCTCGCGTAGTCCGCCTGCTCGGTCGAGAGTGTGATGGCGGTCACCCTGCACCCGCGTTCTGCTGCCGCGTACTCGGCGAAGCCGCCCCAGCCGCAACCGATTTCGAGCACACGCGCTCCGGGTTCGAGCCCGGCGAGGTCGGCGATGATCCGGTACTTGTTGCGTTGGGCGTCGGCGAGGTCCTGGTCGGGGTTCTGGAACCTCGCCGAGGAGTATGTCATCGACTCGTCGAGCCACGCCTCGTAGAAGTCGTTTCCGAGGTTGTAGTGATCGTTCATCGTCGTCACTCGAGAGTGGCGGCGTTCGGGCCGTATCCGCTGCCAGAGTCTGCGCAGCGGCAGGGTCATCTTCGCCATCGGATGTTCGAACCAGGCCTTCTGGTTGGCCGCACCCCAGCGCAGAAGATCCGGGAGGCTTGGCGTGTCCACTCGGCCATCCATGTAGGCCTCGGCGAATCCCGTCAACCCTCGTTGGAGGATGTCTCGAAGCGGCGAGTACGCCGTGAGATGCAGCTCCGCAGCCGGCGTGCCCGTCCCCACTCGACGGACTCCACCGTCGGGCAGTGTGACCGTGAGCCGGCCGACTCGGGCGATACGTCCCAGGAAGCTCATGCCCAGATCTTCGAGCCGCTTCATGACGACACGCTCGCTTCGATGGTCACTGTGGGAGCCGTCGGCTCGGGCCTCCGGTGGTACCGGGCCCCTCTCAGCCAGAGCCTCAGTGCCTGCCAATGGATACCTGCGATCACCTTGCCGGTCACCAAAGGGTGCATGACAAACATTCGAAGCAGGTTCCAGTCGGTCAACGGGAGTCGTGCGAAACGCATACCTGCGCGAAACATCGTCCCATCGGCGTCGCGCTGCTCGATCCCGATCGAGAGATAGGCGCCCGGGTCGGTGATCGTGAACCGGTAGGTCTGGTCCATGTCATTGAACGGCGACACGTGGAGTCGTTTGGCGAAGCTGTGCTTCAGATCACGTCCATCGCTGATCGGAACGGCGTAGACATGACGATCTCCGAACGTGTTGCGCACTTCGTAGAGGATCGCCCGGAGTTCCGAGTCGGCGTCATAGCAGTACCAGACACTCAGCGGGTTGAACACGTAGCCGAGGATTCGTGGGAAGGCCAGCAGCTTGATGGATCCACCGTTGAGGTGCACGCCGGCGTCGGCGAGAATCCCTTCGACCCACGGGCGGACCTCGGCAGCTGAGCGAACACCGTGGTCGGATGGGTGGAACGAGGCGAGGTTGAACCGTCCAAGCGAGAAGAGGCGCAGGTCGTGATCCAGCGTTGGGAGTTCGTCGATGTCGAGCAGCGTGTAGTACACGCGGTACCTGAAACTGTGACGGAAGGGCCTCAGTCGTGTGTGGGTGACGGTCCCCCGGTAGAGACTGGACTGCCGGACGTTCATGCTGCCTCCAGGATCCTGGGGGCAAGGGCCGAACTCATCGGAGCGAAGGTGCCGTGCCATGGTGCCGGGCTTCCCAGCGCAGCCGCAACGTTGAGACCGGATTGGAGCCCGTCTTCGTGGAACCCGTAGCCGAGGTACGCGCCGGTGAACCAGGTGTTGTTCATGCCCTGGATCTCGGCGATTCGTTCCTGCACGGCGACGGCGTTGCGATCGAACCGGGGGTGGGCGTATCGAAACGAGGCCCTGATCGTCGAGGGATCCGGTTCGGTGAGCGGATTCAGCGACACGAAGAAGTCATGGCCGACGTCGAGGCCTTGGAGCCGATTCATCCAGTAGGTGACCGATGCCGGCTGCCTGTCGGAGGACCTCGCCATCGCGTTCCAGCTCGACCACACCCTTCGATTACGTGGCATGAGCGTCGGGTCGCCGTGGAGAACGGCACGGTTGGTCGTGTACGGGATTGCTCCGAGGAGCTCGCGTTCGTCATGTGTTGCCTCGTCGCCGAGGATGGCGAGTGTCTGGTCGGAGTGCGTGGCGAACACGACCTGGTCGTAGGTGTCCGTCTGACCGTTCGATTCGATCAGGACTTCTCTGCCGGTTCGTGCGACGGACGTGACCGGTGAGTTCGTTTGGATGCGGCCTTCGAATCCTGCCACGAGACGCTGAACGTAGGTGCGGCTTCCGCCTACGACCGTCCGCCAGGTTGGGCGTCCAGCGATGGTGATCAGCCCGTGGTTCCCAAGGAATCTGAGGATCGCCGCCGCCGGGAAGTCTCCGATCGAGGCGTGCTCGGTGGACCAGATGGCTCCGGTCATCGGGTACAGGTAGTCGGTCATGAAGTCGGTGGAGAACCCGTGGCGCCGAAGGAGCTCGCCGATCGTTTCGTCGTCGCGAGGAACCAGACTCGTTCCGACATTTCGGAATCGGTTGATGTCGAACAGCATCCTGAGGAACGCCGGCCGCAGCAGGTTCGAAGGTTGAGCGAGAACTCCCGGGAGACTCGCCGCGTACTCGAACTTCCGATCGAGTGAGAACGAGAACGACATGTCGCTCTCACGGGTGGGAACGTCGAGGAGCGAGAAGAGCCGCGTCAGATTCGGGTAGGTGACTTCGTTGTAGACGATGAATCCCGTGTCGATCGCCGTTTCGATGGTCCCCGTCTTCACGGAGACGGTGTTGGCGTGCCCACCGATCCTGTTGTCGGCTTCGTAGACGGTTATCCGGTTGTCGCCCGAGAGGGCCCACGCCGCACCCAGGCCGGCGATTCCGCTTCCGATGATCGCGATGTTGTGGCCCATACCCCTAGTTCGGAACAGGGAGCATTCCCGGATGAGTTCGACGCAAATCCGAGCAGCGGCCAGCCCGCTCGATGCTGCCTCACGCCGGGTTCGTCGACAGGTCCACCTGTAGCATTGGCTTCTAGATGTCTCGTCGAAGCGTGTGACTGCGGATACCGACGCCGAACTTGCCGCCCGGCTGGCCGGCGGCGATCGATCGGCCCTGGAGACAGTGTTTTCCGACTTCGGGGCCGCCGTGAAATCCGTCGCGGCGCGAGTGCTGCACGATGACGCCCTGGCGGAAGATGTGACGCAGGAGACGTTCCTGGGTCTGTGGAACGCTCCCGAGAAGTTCGATCCTGCGCGCGGCTCGTTGCGTACGTTCCTGCTCACGATCGCTCACCGTCGTGCCGTCGACCTTGTTCGTTCGGAGGTTGCCCGGTCGAACCGTGAAGCGCGACCAGCCGACGAGCAGCACTACGACGTAGCCGACGAAGCATGGACACTCGTGCTGTCTGAGAAGGTGCGGCAGGCACTCGAACGAATCGCCGAAGGTGAGCGCGACGCGATCGCCTTGGCCTACTTCGGCGGCTTGAGCTACGTGGAAGTCGCCACGCGTCTCGGCCAACCGGAAGGAACCGTCAAAAGCCGGATCCGTAGCGGCATGAGGAAGCTGTCGGTTCTCCTTGCGGAGGTGTCGACGTGATCGATCGTTGGGGGAGGGGTTCGCTGGAGCGGCCGGCCTTCGGTGTGGAGCTGGGGACGATCTGCCCGGAACCGGTCGTCGAAATGGCTCGGGAGCGCGCACTCGCGGCCTACGGATCGACGAGATCTCGGGTCTCGTGAGCGGGCCCTTCGGGTCGCCGTGGCGACGTCAGCTCGACGGGACGTCGCTGCCGGTGATGTCCACCAGCCGTTGCCAGAGCTGGACCCGATCCTCGGCGGTTTCTCTCGTGGACTCCGTCAGATGGATCGGTGCAACGGACCTATCGAACCAAAACTGACCAGAGGTGTGCCCTGGTTCCTCGGCCGTGGCGAGCCAGACGATGGTATCGGCCCCCTGTGCCGGCGTTCGCAACAGTGGCTTCATCACCCTGTTGAACGTAGGCAACGATGTCGCGACGCCCTCCGTTCGTGCCCATCCCGGATGCAGCGAATGAAACGTCACGTCAAGATCGGGGAAGCGCGACGCCCACATCATGGTCAGGATCACCTGGCCCCGCTTCGCACTCGCGTACGCCCCCGTCCCTGTGTACCGGCGCCGCTCGAACTGCAGATCGCCGGGATCGATCCTGGCCGAGTACATCCCGCCCGAACTGACGTTGATGACCCGGGCAGGGGCCGACGCGACGAGACGAGGCAGGAGGAGGTTGGTGAGCAGGAAGTGTCCGGCAAGATCCGTCACGAACGTGGCCTCCAGGCCCTCTTCAGTCATCGCGCGTTCGGGGAGGAGAACCCCCACGCTGTTGATCAAGATGTCGATCCGCTGGGTTGATTCGAGGATGTGATCGGCGAGTCGCCTGATGTCGCCGAGAAGACCGAGGTCCGCGACCGCGATCGAGGTTGCCCCCTCGATGGACTCGCTCGCCTTCTGAAGCTTGTCCTTGTTGCGGCCGACCATGACGACGTGGGCACCGTAGGCCGCGAGCTGCCGTGACGTTTCGAGCCCAAGACCTCCGTTTGCCCCGGTGACGACGGCTACCCGTCCCGACAGGTCGGCCTGGATCGGTTCGAACCGTCTCGCGTGGATCAGGTATCCGAGGTTCGTGAAGGTGGCAACGGTCAACTTGCTCATTCGCGCAGTGCCTCTGCCAGGCCATCGAGGGCGCGTTTGCCAACATTCCGTACTGCCAGCTGCATCAATGGTGTCAGGTACCGAAGGAAGTTGAGAAACGTCAGGTCTGCCGTGTACTCGATCACGGTCGTGTCACCCTCGCTCGTGAACCGAATCTCGTCCACAGCATGCAGCTTGCTGCCGGTTCCGACGAGAACCACTCTGTGATCGGGCTCGTACACGGTGATCTCGTAGACCATCGGGGTCGTTCCGGATCCAGACTTCACGTCGAGTTCATAGCGAGTGCCGACACGGACGGGACCGTCCGTGAGCTGCGTCGAGGACACCACACCCGGATCCCAGTTCTCGATGTTCGAGAAGTCGGCTGCGTACGTGAATACGTGGGCTTGTGGCTTCGGGACTCGCCGCTGTTCGTGAAGGCGGACTGTGTGCCGACTTGGAGCGTTTGCACTCATGGTGCGAGCGTTCCTGCGAACACCTGCCAGGCGAGCAGCGACTTTGCAACGAGGCTCAACAGGATGTAGGTCGATTCACCGAACACGTAGTTCGACCAGCGTCCGACCTTCCGGTACTGGAGGACCATGACGATGGCGAAGGCATTGAAGAACACGAACAGTGAGAAGAAGATCCCGTAGACGAACCCGGGAGGGCTCACGTCGACGCCAGGGCTCACGAGGTAGATCGCGATCGCGATCCAGGGGATGGCCCCTGCCAAGACACCGAACCAATAGGCAACCCAGCTGACGTCCTTTCCTGGGGTCTCGTACTTTTCCTGCAGAAGACCGAACAGGATCATGGAAGCGTTCACACCGGCGATGGCGATCAGCGCCGCGATGTCGGCGATGCCGACGAGCATCGCGATCAGAACAACCATCACCGAGGAGGAGAGCGAGTACTCGATCCACCGGGCGTAGTTCCGGTGACGTTCCAGGTTCCTCACGTACCACTCGTAGATCCCGGGGCTGACGATCGCCAAGTGTGCGCCGGCCGACAAGAAGAAGAAGAGGGCGACGCCCCAGGCGATGTTCACGTCGAAGAGGGGTTCGACGGCGGGAGAACCAGCTCCAGGCGGTCCGGTCATGAACGTGCCGATCACGGGAAGCGTGAAGCCGTTGGCGAGGACGAGCACCAGCACTCCCTGCACGGCGTGCAACAGCCCCATCAGGAGGTTGTACCTGCGGAGGCGGTGCCGGGTGGAAACGTCGATAGTGGGTTGTGTTCTCATGTCTCCTATTCGTAGCAGGTGCCGTGGTCGGATGACTGGTCTGTGATCTCACACACTTTCAGGGCACGTGACGTAGTGTGACGACACAGAACGGAACGGAGGTCACCATGTCCGCCTTCTCAGATCGTCCGAACGCGGCCCTGCTCGTCATCGACGTCCAAAACGGAGTGGTGGAGGAGGCCCACAACCGCGATGGGGTGGTCGCCAACATCAACAGCCTGGTCGAGAGGGCCCGCTCGCAAGACGTGCCGGTCGTGTGGATCCAGCACTCCAGCGAGTACCTCGCGAAGGGCAGCGAGGCGTGGGAGTACGTACCCGAACTGGTTCGCCGGGAGACCGAGCCGCTCGTCCACAAGACCTATGGCGACTCGTTCGAGGACACCGACCTGGAAGAAGTCCTGGCCGAGCGTAGAGTGGGCAAGCTGGTTGTAACAGGCGCCCAGACAGACGCGTGTGTGCGGTCCACGATCCACGGAGGGCTCGTCCGCGGGTACGACGTGACTCTGGTAGGTGACGCCCACACGACCGAGGACCTCACCGAGTGGGGTGCGCCACCACCCGAGCAGGTGATCGCGCACACGAACCTCTACTGGGATGAACAGCGCGCACCGGGACGTCGCGGCGGGACCGTCAAGACGGCCGACGTCGAGTTCTCGAGTACTGAGGAGGGTTGAGTCGGCCGTGGCGTGGCTCGGCCCGGCGTTTCATCGACCGGGCAGAGGATGGTTGCCACTGCGGCTGCCGCGAGCCCTGCTGCGAGCCTCGGTCGGACCTCAGGCCATCGAGGTGATCAGCTCGACGAACCGGTTCGGGTGCATCAACTGCGGGTAGTGACCGCAGTCCGGCCACACCTCGTACTTGGCCTGCGGGATCACCGACTTCAGCCAGGAGACATAGTCGGGGCCGAGGTCCGTCCCGTGCAAGGCCAGGTACGGGGCGTCGAGCCCATCGAGGAAGCCGCGCACCATCGCATCGAGCTCCTCGGGGGTCTTGGTGAACACGGGATCCCATACACCGAGCACGGCGTCCTGGTTCGGTGAGCGCAGCGCAGTGAGGCGAGCCTTCTCGTCGTCAGGAAGCGGTGCCATGAACCCGTCGAACATGGCTCCGATCACGGCACCGAACGCCTCGCCGCGCAACATCGGCTCCACAGCCGTCAGCTGCTCCTTGAACGCCGCGAGGGCGAGCGGCTGATCGACGTTGACGACGCCACGAACGGGATGGTGGGCCGCGTACACCGACACGACGAACCCTCCGAGCGAGTGGCCGACCGCCAGCGGCGTGCCGTTCCCAAGTTCGTTCATCACCGCTCCGACATTCGCCGCGAGTCGATCAAGGCCATAGCTGTCCATCGGCTCCGACTCACCATGGCCCGGGAGGTCGACGGTGACCACGCGAAAGGTCTGGGAGAGGCGAGGAAGGAGCGGGTCCCACGTTCGCCTCGACTCGGTGATGCCGTGCACGAGGAGAAGATCGACATCCCCGTCCCCGACGATCTCGCAGGCAAGTCGGTTGCCTCCTGGTGCGGTCACGTCGGTCATGCCTGCTCCTCTGTCGTCTCATGCGAGCCTATCTCGAATGGACGTCGTACGCGCCTCGGGACGGTAGAAAGGCTGCAATGAGCTTCGACGAACGCACGGTCGAGAGCGTACGCCTCCTGCTGTCCGGGCTGAACGACGTCGTCGAGAGGCGGATCGTCGGCGGGGGACTGGGCTTCATGGTCGATGGTCACCTGTGCTGCGGCGTGAGTTCGAGGGGTCTCACCGTGCGCGTGGGTCGGGATGGGATGGGCGAAGCGCTAGCCCAGCCGCATGTTCGGCCGCTCGAGTTCGGAGGCAGAACCGCTGCCGCGTTCGTGGTGGTCCAGCCCGACGGCTACGTGACCGACGAGGCGTTGCGATCATGGATCGAACGGGGGCTTCGCGCAGTGGATGACCTCGGGTGAGACAGCCCTGGGATCGGACGTGGAAGCTAGTTTGAAGCCATGATCGAGTGGTTGTTGGAAGGGGATCCGGCGATCCGGTGGCAGACGCTGCGCGACCTCACCGACGCACCCTCCGACGAGATCGCCGCCGAGCGGGCTCGTGTCGCGACTGAAGGGTGGGGCGCCCGCACCCTCTCTCTTCAGGCCGACAACGGGCACTGGGGCGGCGGCATCTACTCGCCCAAGTGGATCTCGACCACGTACACCCTGCTCCTGTTGCGTCACTTCGGCATCGATCCCGCGAGTCGTGAGTGCAGCGCGGCGATCGATCGGGTTCGAGAACGTGTCTTCTGGCGCGGGCCACGGCCATTCTTCGAGTACCGGGGTGACACGTGCGTCACGGGGATGGTGCTGGCGCTCGGCGCGTACTTCGGTGCCGTCGCCGGGACCGAACCCAACGTCGAGTGGCTCCTCGGCGAACAGCTCGAAGACGGAGGGTGGAACTGCGAGACGAGGAACGGATCGGTGCGATCCTCATTCCACACAACACTCTCGGTACTCGAAGGGTTCCTCCAGTATGCACGGGCCACGGGCACGACCGACCCGGCGATCAACGACGCAAGGACGAGGGCGCACGAGTACCTGCTCGAACGCCATTTGCTGCGCTTCCTCTCCACTGGGGAGATCATCAACCCCCGCTGGAAGCTGTTCTCGTTCCCACCCCGCTGGCACTACGACGTCCTCCGTGGCCTCGACTACTTCCGCGACGCCGGCATCCCGTTCGACGAACGCTGCGACGAGGCGATCGCCGTTGTGCAGGCGAAGCGGAAGAAGGACGGGACATGGCCGCTTCAGAACCACTACACCGGCAAGGAACACTTCAAGATGGAACCCGGGTCGGGCAAGCCCAGCCGCTGGAACACACTCCGTGCCCTTCGAGTGCTCCGATTCGGTAATTCGCCAACAAACGAACTAGACTGACAACCGGCCCGCTGAGCGAAGGACGGAGGGGGGCATGGATTCGAGAACACCTCATCTTGCGAAGGGGCTGATCGGCATCGGCGTCACGCTGCTGCTCGCCGCCGGGTGCACTGCCTCCGGCGGGACGACGACCACAACCAAGGCGCCAACGACGACAACGCCGGCGTCGACTTCCACGGCCACCTCCGCACCGACAACCACTTCCGAGGAAACCACCATGCCTGGAGCGACCAGCGTCGACGTCACCTTTCCGGCCGACGGATTGGACCTTGCCGGAACGTTGCGCTTGCCGGCCGGTGGTGGTCCGTTTCCTTCGGTCGTGCTGATCGCCGGAAGCGGACCGGAGAGCCGGGATGAGGTCGTGCCCGGCCAGCTCGACATGACATTCGGATTCGACATCCCCGTCTTCAAGGAGCTCGCCGAAGGTCTCCAGGGCAACGGCATCGCAGTCCTGACCTACGACAAGCGGACCTGTGGGCCGTTCAACGGGTGCGCCGACAACGGCTATCCGACCCCGCAGGCCGACCTCACAGTTGACGATTTCGTCTCTGACGCCACCGCGGCCGTCGAGTACCTGCGAACCCGCCCCGAGGTCGACGCCGGCCGGATCACGGTCATCGGTCATAGCCAGGGAGCGGAGTTCATCACCGTGATGCTTCTAGCCGACCCCGAGCTGGCCAGCGGCGTGATGATCGGCGGACCGTACCGACCCATCGATCAGATCATCGAGGCACAACTCGACTTCACGCTCCAACTCATCGAGCAGCAAGGCATGAGCAGGGAGCAAGCACTGGCGCTGCCGCCGGTTGCGTCGCTGGCGGAAACGGTGGACGGCGTGAAGGCGATTCGAGCAGGGGGAACAGAGCCCGTCGCGGGGACGAGCGCCGAGTTCTGGAACAGCTGGTTCGATCTGCACGACCGGACGATCGCTGACGCGAAGGAGATTGAACAGCCTCTTCTCGTGCTGAACGGTGAGATGGACTGGAACGTGCCGGTCACCGAGGCCGAGTCGTGGCGTCAGTACCTCGAGTCGCTCGGAGTAGACGCGAAGGTGATCACCCTGCCGTGCGTGACCCACGCGCTCAACTGTGTTCAGGGCACGAACCCTCTTGCCATTACGCCCGCCGATATCGGCCACCACGTCGCGCCGGAGGTGATCGACGCTCTCGCAACGTTCCTCGGTGGGTGAGGGGTCGATCCGAGCTAGTGTCGGCGCCACTCGATCAGGGGAAGCCTCGATGACCGACGGAGTTCCGAAGACCACGGTGGTGCTGGCGGGCGCGACCGGTTGGGCGGGTTCCGCCCTCGCCAGGGGGATCGCAACGTCCGAAGATCTCGAACTGGTCGGCGCCGTGGCGAGATCGGCGGCCGGTCGGCGACTCGATGAGGTGCTCGACACCACGGGGTTGCCGCTGGTCGTCAGTGGAACCGTCGCCGACGCACTCCAGGCTCGTCCCGACGTGTTCGTCGAGTACACGCACCCGTCTGTGGCTCTCCAGAACATACTGGCTGCAATCGATGCTGGTGCCCATGTGGTCGTGGGAACCTCGGGGTTGTCGGGAGATGACTACCGGATGATCCACGAGGTTGCGACCGGTGCAGGCGTCGGTGTGCTGGCGTGCGGCAACTTCTCGATCACCGCCGTGCTGATGATGAAGTTCAGCGAGATCGCGGCTGCGTGGATCAAAGACTGGGAGGTCATCGATTACGCGAGTGCGAGCAAGGTCGACGCTCCTAGCGGCACGGCGCGGGAACTCGCAAGCCGGCTCGGGGCGGTTCAGGCCGGCCGATCGAGAGAGATCCTCGGCGATCGCGACGCCAGGGGAGCGACCATCGAAGGTACCCAAGTCCACTCTCTCCGGCTGCCCAGCTACGTGATCGGGATCGAGTCCATTTTCGGTCAGGAGGACGAGCGGTTGACGCTGAGGCACGACGCCGGCCCGAGCGCCGAACCATACGTTGCGGGAGCGCTGCTGGCGATCAGGAACGTGTCGAACCTGGTGGGTCTCCACCGTGGTCTCGATACGGTCATGGAGTTCTAGGGGCCGTCCTGCTCCGAACCCAGGGCTCGTAGCCGCGCATAGCGTGGTCACCATCCCTGGGTTCATGGTCGGGTGCTCGAACGTCCGGTCTCCGTCGGGACGTCCCGGACGGGTCACGAGCCTCGTGGGGCGAGGGCGAGCTGTCTGCTGAGGGCGACCAGCGTGCCGTCGGTGTCCCATAGTTCGCCGTCTTCTTCGACGTAGGTTTCGTCGATGAAACGGCTTCGGAACGACGCCGACAGCCAAGGGCCCTTCGGCCGCCGACGGATCTGGATCGACAGTGTGAGAGTCGGCACCCAGCCGATCACTCCGCCGGTGTTGAAGACGGCCGGTGGGAAGGCGTCGGCGAACAGGGGCAGCGAGAGCGTGTCGAGTGGGCGGTCGTCGGGGAACTTGGTCCACCCGATGGTGGTCGGAGCACCGTGCGCCTTTCCGAATGCGAAACCGACCTGCTCGACGGGGAGGCGCAGCTCCACATGCTGGGCGAGCCGCGGAGGAAGTGTCGATGGCGGCCTGGGCATCAGCCTCGGGTACTGTTCCGGCGGGCCGAGAGGGGGAGGGGACGTTTCCCAGAGATGCTGTTCACCGTCGTCGGGCAGCTCGCCGCTGATCGCCTGCACGACCATTGTCGGCGTGTCATCTTGGCGCAGTGTGGCGGTGCAGGCCGTGTGGCGCTTTCCTCGAGAAGGCAACACCTCAACCTCGATCTCCACATTGCCCGGATGCCCAGGACTCAGGTAGGTGGAAGACAGCGCCACGACATCTCTCCGCCCGGTCACGGCGAGGATCGCTCGCGAGGCGATCGAAAGCTGGTATCCACCGTTGGGGACGCCGCCCATGTCCCAACCCTCGGCGATCGTGCCGTGCCAGCGGTCACCGACCTGGTCGATGGCAGTCGCACCATCGAAGTCGTAGCCCGAGACCGTGCTCATGTGTTTGTGGATATGGTGACGGATTGGGAGGGGATATCCAGGTCGCGTGTGTCGATGTACTCGCCACAGGTTTCGCACACCATCGCAACTCGGATGGGTCCTCCGCAGTCTGTGTGACGCAACGGTGGAAGAGGTGTCTTCCAGTCGAGGTAACGCCGGCCCCATTCACGTAGTGCGACGATCGCCGGTTTGAGATCGTCACCTTTGGATGTCGGAACGTATTCGAAACGCACCGGTCGGTCCTGGTAGGGGATCTTCTCGAGGATCCCCGATTCGATGAGGGTATCGAGCCGGTCGGCGAGGACGTTGGTTGCGATGCCGAGCTCGCGCTGGATCTCCCCGTAGCGGCGCTGCCCGTAGAAGACGCAACGCAGGATTCCCAGAGTCCACATGTCCCCCAAGACGTCGAGCGTGCCGAGGACAGCGCACCGATCAGTGTTGGCGATGGCCACGCCCGGTATCGTACCTTGTCACTTGCCACAGGCAAGTTACCGAGATAGGGTGTCACTTGCTCGCAGCAAGGGATGGCGTTGGATGAGCAGCGGAACGGTCGGTCGACTCAGTGACCGGATGGCCCGATCGGATGCCTCTGCAAAGATGCATCGCTTCTTCTATCGGTTGTCGGGCGGACGCATGGGCGGTGAGGTCCTGGGTGTCCCGGTGCTGCTGCTCACTACGGTTGGTCGGCGATCTGGTAGAGAGCGAACAGTGCCGCTGATGTACTACCCGCAGGGGTCCCGGATGCTCGTGGTGGCCTCGAACGCCGCAGAACCCGATCAGCCGCCGGGATGGTGGTTCAACCTCCAGACACGTCCGGAAGCATGGGTTCAACTCGGCGGCACGCGCCATCGAGCGCGAGCAGAAGCGCTCGACGAGCACGAACGCGAGTTGCTGTGGCCGCGGCTTGCCGAGCACAATCCGAGCTGGGCTCGGTACCAGTCTGAGACCGGCCGCCGATTCCCGGTGATTGCGTTGCGATTGGAAGATTCATGAACGGTGAGACTGCCCGACGTTCGCTGGTCGCAGGGATCGGAGGTGACCGGCCGCATGCGTCGAGAGTGGCTTGGGCGTTGCTGTTGTCTTGGCTCGGCCTGTACCTCCACAACCTGCGAGAACTGGCGTTGCCACTGTGGAGACCCGAGAACTCCGTTCTGCTCGTTATCGGCGTCCTGCTCGCCGTTGCGTGGTGGCGATATCCGAGCCGCTGGGTCGGGGTGGTGCTGGTGGTCTACGTGGCCCTTCAACTCATCGGCGGGGCTGTGGTCTCGGTTCTTCCGCTGGGCATCTTTCCGTTCGAGCCCGACCAGACCCTGAGCCACTACGCCGCCCACGTCGTGTACGGTCTCCTCCAGATACCGCTGGCGATCACCTCGTGGCGAGCACTGACTCGGACGCGGAACCGTCGTCGACCCGTTCGGGAGTGAGGTCGATCTCGGCGGGATCATGCACCCCGTTCTTGTCAATCTCAGCCTCGCCTGCCGGGGTCCAGCGTGACAAGAACGAGAGGGTCTGGAACTTGTCAATCTCAGCCTCGCCTGCCGGGGTCCAGATTGACAAGAACGGGTGTGGCTACACGACCTCGGCGTGGTTCCACCAGCGGACCGTGAACCACCCCACGAAGACCGTCCAGATCGGAACCAGCAGCAGCTGGACGACGCTCACTTCGGCCACGTCTCCTGCACCGGCGATCGCGTACAAACCCGGCGCCGCGTAGGGGAACCAGCCGCCGGTCCCGAACAGGACGGCGATCTGGGTGATCATCGTCAACAGGATCAGCGCACCGATCGCCGGCAGGTAGCCGCGCCCGGCGCTCGCCACGAATCCGATGGTCAGCGAGATGATCGACGTAAGGAACCCGGCGACAAACAGACGTCCCAACCAGCCCGCCAGGTCGAACCCCGCGAGGGGTCCGACATTGGCGAGTAGGCCCACCGAGGCGGCGGCCGCCAGCGTCAGCACGGTGAGCGCCAAACCCCAAAGCGCCAGCACGATGAACTTGGCTGTCGCGATCGAGCCTCTCGACACGGGTAGTCCAAACAGCGCCGGGAACGTCCTGTCGGAGAACTCGCGGCCGAACGCCCACGCGACGACCACACCGGGCCCGATGAACATTGCGATCGACACGATCTGCGCCAGCAGCCCCAGATAGGCTTCCCATCCCTCACCGACGACCATCGCCTGGGCCTTGAGCGCGACCGCACCCGCGCCGCCCTGCTTGGCGACCGCCACGAACCCAAGACACAACAGCGGCACCAGCAGCACGATGAGCACCGTTGTGACGACTACCACTGTCGAGCGGCGAACCTTCATTACCTCCACGCTCAGAGCCCGCCTCACGCCAGCCCCCGTTCTCGATCGTTCCGGTAGACGGTATCGAAGAACTGCTGCTCGAGGTCGGTACCGCGTGGATCGAGCGTTCCGATGATCTTGCCTCGATGCAGCACGGTGATCCGATGCGCCATCCGAGCGAGCTGGTCCAGGTGATGACTCGACACCATCACCGCTACGTTTCGCTCGGCGGCCGTCCGCATCAGGTCCCTGATGAACACGACCCCGGCCGGGTCGAGCGCGTTGGCCGGCTCGTCCAGTACGAGGATCGAGGGGCGATGCACCATCGCTGCGGCGAGCCCGAGTCGTTGTTGGTTCCCGAGCGACAGCGCCCGTGCCCGCTTGTACGCCCAGTGGGTCAGCTCGAAGTCGTCGATCATCCTTCGAACCTCTGATTCAACGTCGTCGACACCGTGCAGCAGGGCTGCAGCTTCGAGATTCTCGGTGACTGTCAGCTCGGGGTAGGAGAAGGGCGTTTCGATCAGACACCCGACCCTTCGCCACACTCCCGGGCCGGCCGACCGGGCGTCCACGCCGTCGATCAGCGCCCTTCCCGACGTTGGCACCACCATCCCCAACAGCAGTCGCATCAACGTCGTCTTGCCTGCGCCGTTGAGGCCGACGATCGCGTGGATCTCGCTCGCACGCACCTCGATGTCAACCCCATCGACAGCTCGTTCGTCACCGTACAGACGTACCAGATTCCGTGCCTCGAGCGGCTCAGGCATCATCGCCTCCGAGCATCTCGAGAGCGAGACGGACCCGGTCGCCCAGCGTGCCAGAGTCGTTGTGTTCACCCCAGTCGATCAGCGCCGCCATCAGCGCCCCCATGACGGCTCCGGACGCTACCCGAGCGTCGAGCAGGGGGACCCCGGTCGACGTGAGCGCCTCGATGATCACCTGCTCGGTCTTGCGATTGTTCGACCAGGCCGCTGCCACGAGATCCTCGTGCTGGGTGAGGAGACGGAACCGGGTACGAATGGTGTCGTCGTCGGGTTCGTCGACGTGCACCCACGATTCGAGGATGCCACGGCGCACTCGTTCGATCGGCGGGAGCGTCGGATCGGTCCTGGCGACCATTTCGCCGATCACCGGGTCGTACGGGTCGTCGATCAGTACCGAGACTTTGGTCGGGAAGTGTCGGAAGAACGTCATGTGGGACACGCCGACGTCGTTGGCGATCTCTTCGACCGTGACGTTGTCATATCCCCTGGCGGCGAAGAGTC
>CAZQMF010000012.1:29025-36734 GCA_964594235.1 uncultured Acidimicrobiia bacterium | reverse complement strand
TGCAACTCCCCGTCGGTGGTTCCCACGTACACCGAGTCGCCGATCACAACGGGCGAGCCAAGGATTTGGCCTCCCACGGCAATCGGCTGCACCTGGGCGGTGCGCAGCCGGGCATCGAATCGAATCCGCAACGTGCCGTCCATGCTCCCGTAGTAGAGCCTCATGCCCGATGACGGGTCGAGCCCACTCCCGCTCGAGAGGTACGCGAGTGTCGGAGACGAGACAAGCCCCTGCGTCGACGAGTCGTCGATCCAGAGTGGGGGGACTCCAGACGGCATCGTGATCCCGTACAGGCTTCCGTCCTCGCTGGCCACCACCACGCTCTCTCCAAACACCGCGGGGGTCGACTCGATCCTGCCATTGGTCTTGTACTTCCAGTAGAAGCCGTCGGCTCTCCTCACCCCCGTCCGGCTGGACGCCCCCGTGTTGAGGGTGGGCGACCCGTCAACGTCTCCACCAAAGTCCCACTGGCCGACGACGAGGTTCTTTTCGGGCGGGCCAAGCTCGACTTCCCAGATCTCAGGAGGCAACGTCGTGGTTGGCGCTGTCGTCGGCAACGTTGCGGCGATCGTGATCGTCGTGGGTGTCGGGGCGATCGCACGAGCGAGGAAGCCTCCTCCCACGCCAAGCACGGCCACGGCGGCAACTGCCGCAGCGACTCGAAGAGGAGTCCACCGGAATGGGCGCCGCGGCCTTCTGAGGCCTCGGGCCCTCCGCTGGGCCGGACTGACGAGGCGACCCTCCGTACCCAGTCCGGCAGCATCGAGCGCGTCGTCGAGTTGTGAAGACAGCTGGTCGATCGCTTCGCGATAGGCAGCCTCGTCGATGTCGGGCACCGAAAGGGCCGATGCAACATGGGGCAATGCCTCCCAGGCTTCTCGCCAGTCGTCCGGTACGTGGCCGCGCATCGTCTTGATCGACGTTGCCACGGCTCCGGCTTCGGGGCGGCGCCACAGCCCGCCCGTCTGAGCGGCCTCGGCGGCCACATCCGACACTCCGAGCTGTGTCGCGAGTGCCATTGCCTCGGCGGCAAGCGACGGGTCATGCTCCGCCGCAGACCGGATGACAAGCAGCCTCGCCGCGGTCAGGTACCACTCGGACTGAAGCAGTTCGTCGGTCATGTCGAACGCCTCATCCGACGGCCAGTCAGCTCCCTGCGCTGTGAGGATCGCAAGCTGCAAGACACGCGTCTTCAACCACCATCGACGCCCATCCACACCTTCAGGACAGCTAGCAAGAGCCGCTTCGGCCTCTGCGTGCGCTTCGTCGACACGGCCCAAGCCGAGTAGCGCCCTGGCTCGCAGATAGCGAGCGCTGTTCTCCCATGCCGGCAACTGTTGAAGTACCAGTGCGAGGGTTCTGTCGGCCGCGCCGAGCGCATCACTCCACGCGCCAAACCGGATCGCTCCTTCGGCGAGCGCCATGTGGGCGAGGAAGACAGGTCCGGCGTCGAGATCGGCCCGCTCGATCGAGCGGTGTCGCGCATCGAGCGCTTCATCAGGTCGACCGGCCAGGAACAGAGCACGCGACCACCACGCCAGTCGGTCTGCAAGGATGACACTCCCGTCGGCGGACTCGTCGACGAGACGGGCGAATCCAGGCTCGGCATTTCGGGCATTGCCACGATCGAACGCCACCCATGCTTCGTTGTAGCGTCCCCGCTGTTGCTGACCGATGTTCCCGAACGAGGACAGGATCGCGAGCCCCTTCTCCATCTCGGCGTCCGACTCACGAGCGAAGCCGAGCCTTGCGAGGGTTCTCGCGTGGAGCGTCATCAGCGAACCGAGCATGCCTTGCTCGCCTGCCAGGTGGGCTTCGAGCAGGCCTTCGGCGAGGAACCGTTCCGCCTCCTGTGGTCGCTGCCGGTCGTCGGCCACCTGGCCGGCGTAGCCCATGGCGTGTACCCGTTCGACCCCGGATAGTCGTGCGGCCGCCACCTCGAGGTCCTCGGCCGCAGCGTCCGACAGGCCGGCGAGCCGGTAGCCGGACGCCCTGGCGAGCCGCAGCTTTCCTTCGAGTGAAGGGTCATCCGTGTGTGATTCCTCGAGCGCCTGAAGGGCGCCGTCTACCTGCGGGTACGCCTCGGCGTAGTGGCCTCGGTCGGTTTGCGCGAGGCCGGAACGAGCCAGCAAGCGCAGGGCATCGTCCCAGCGTGCGCCGTCCAGGTAGTAGGCCCCGACCAAGCCCGGGTCCCTGTCCGCCAGCCCCTGAGACACCAGCGCGTCGCCGAGTGCCGCGGCCAGGGCGGCGCGACGGACCGGACCGAAGTGGTCGGCGAGCCGCTTCTCGCCAGTGAATCCCTCGATCGACTGTCGCACGATCCCCTGTGCGGTGAGTCGCTCCCCTATGTCGAGCGCTCGCTGTTCATCCGTGTCCAGTGCCGCGGCGAGGGTCCCAATCGACAAGGGCCGTCGCGCGACAGAGGCGAGTTCCGCGAATCGGCGCTCCTCTCGATCGAGATCGGCCACGCGTTCGGCGAGCGTTGCGCCCCGCTGCGGAGGCGCTCCGGTTGTCACCAGCCGCTGTCCCTCGCGCCGGAGTGCGCCGGATGACTCCCATGCATCGAGGGTGGTCGCCACATCGGCAGCGAGTCCATCCGTCGCCTGAATGATCGCAGCGGCGACATTCGACTCGACGATCGACTCCACGTCTTCCTGACGAAGGGGATCGAGTGAGAGATGCCACACATGACCGAGGCGATCAGCCGCCTCCACGAACGAATCATGAGCGAACCGACGATATCCATCGATCTTCGCGTGGACGAGCACGAGAATCAGCCCCTCGTCGGCTGCCGCCATACGGCTTCGCAATATCGCGAGCGAGGTTGCGTCGATCCAGTGGGCGTCGTCAACGAGGAGGGCCTGCGCCGGCTCGAGCGAGGCGGCGACCGATCCGGGCTCGGTTTCGGACATCTCGAACGCAGCCGCTCTCGCGACGGTGAAGCCGTCCGTCGTGAGCAGCCGCTCGAACTCGTCGAGGAGTCGAGTGCGACCGCTCCCGGAGGGCCCCGCAGCAGAGATCAAGGCAACAGCGCCTTGTCGTGCAAACTCCTCCGCCTCGTGAAGCACTTCGAGGTGGAGCGACCGTCCCAGCATCTCGTTCACTCGGTCACCCTACGACACACGGCCCGCCTCTGGGCGAGAAGTTGCAGGTTTAGATCGGGCCGTTGTCTGTCATCGGCCTTGGGTTTGGGGCAGGACCATCGGCCCCGGAACCTCGTAGCTCGTCAGGTCGCGTACCGACAACCGAGGCCCACGTAGTGAGTCCCCTACCCGAACTCGATACCTTGTGCCAGGGGTAGCTCGCCGCTCCAGTTGATCGTGGTCGTCTGCCTACGCATGTACGCCTTCCACGCGTCGGATCCGGCCTCCCGCCCTCCGCCGGTTTCCTTCTCGCCTCCGAACGCTCCGCCGATCTCTGCACCGGATGTCCCGATGTTGACGTTCGCGATTCCGCAGTCGGATCCTTCGTGGGAGAGGAACGTTTCGGCACTCGACAGGGAGTCGGTGAAGATCGCAGACGACAATCCCTGCCGGACGCCGTTCTGTACCTCGATCGCCTCTTCGACCGATGTCACCGGGATCACGTAGAGCAGCGGCGCGAACGTCTCCTCCTGGAGGATTTCTGCGTCCTTGGGTATCTTCATGATCGTCGGTTCGACGAAGTTCGTCCCAAGGTCCTCACGGCGGCCACCGCCATAGAGCAGCTCGCCACCCTGAGCCTTCGCAAGATCGATGGCGGTCAGCATGTTGTGCACCGCCGTCTCGTCGACCAACGGTCCCATCAACACTCCCGGTTCGATCGGATCACCGATGCTGACCTGCCCATAGGCGGCAACCATCCGCTTGGCGACCTCGTCGGCTACGTCCTCGTGAACGATCAACCGTCGTAGAGACGTACAGCGCTGTCCTGCGGTCCCGACGGCTGCGAACAGCGCTGCGCGGGTGACCAGATCCAGGTTGGCGTCATCCATGACGATCATCGCGTTGTTGCCGCCGAGCTCGAGCAGCGACCGGCCCAGCCGTTTGGCAACACCTACACCGACCTTGTACCCCATGTCGCAGGAACCGGTGGCAGAAACGAGTGGCACACGTCGATCATTGACCATCAGATCGCCGACGTCGGCACCACTTCCGAACGCCAGGTTGAACACCCCTTCGTACCCGCTTCCCGCCATCACAGAGTGGGCGATGTTCGTGACCGCGATCGCGGTCAGCGGTGTGGAACTCGAGGGCTTCCACACGTTCGTGTCGCCACAAACGGCGGCGATCATCGAGTTCCATGACCAGACGGCGGTCGGGAAGTTGAAGGAGGTGATGATCCCGACGGGCCCGAGCGGATGCCACTGCTCATACATCCGGTGCCTCGGCCGCTCCGAAGCCATCGTCACACCGTACAGCTGGCGAGACAGACCCACGGCGAAGTCGGCGATGTCGATCATCTCTTGGACCTCGCCCTCTCCTTCCGGGAGGATCTTGCCCATCTCCAAAGTCACCAACGCCCCAAGGGCAGCCTTCTTCTCTCGCAAGGCGTCGCCAAGGACTCGCACATACGCGCCGCGCTGAGGAGCAGGCACCATGCGCCAGCGGCGGAACGTCTCCACCGAGTCTGCGATGACGGCTTCGTAGTCCTCCGCGGACGCTCGAACCACCTTTGCAATGACCTCTCCCGTCGTGGGATTGATCGACTCGAGAACCTTCCCGTGGGCCTCGCGCCAGCCGCTCGCATAGACACCCGAGTTGACGTCCGACAGCCCCAATGCCTCGAGGACTTCCTTCATCTCGCTCACCCCCTGCTCGCAATCGTCTCGATCTCCACGAGGAATCCGCCCGGCAGTGCCGAGACCTCAACGGTCGACCTCGCCGGCGGCTCCGACCCGAAACGCGAGCCGTACACCTCGTTGACGACGGGAAAGTCGGCCATGTTGCGCAAGAAGATGGTGGTCTTCACGACACTCTCGAACCCGAGACCGACGTCACCAAGGATCGCTCCGATGTTCGTCATGATCCGATCAGCCTGCGCTGCGACATCCCCGGACTCTCGCTCACCCGTTGCCGGATCGATGGCGACCTGCCCGGAGATGAACACCAGGCCGGCTGCTTCGACCGCTACCGAGTAGGGGCCCAGCGCCTTGGGTGCGCTCGGAGTGGTGAGCACTCGTTTCGACATCGCTGCTCCTCGTTTCGCTGCGCACTCAGGCTACCTGGCCGCGAACAGCCGACAGCCGACAGCATGCGACCTCTAGCGACCGCAGGGCGGGCTCTCACCGAGAACCCAGAACCGAAAACCGACAACGGCCCGCGAAGCGGGCCCCGCGATGTGTCGTCCGGTCGGTGGGCAGCTCGCTGCGCGAGCGATCTTCAGTCGTCAGTCTTCAGTAAGAGCGCGACCCAGAACAACACGAGACCTCGGGGCATGTGTCCTACCGAGAACCGAAAACCGACGACCGAAAACTGTTCGCGAAGCGGGCCTAGTTGAAGCTGTTGCCGCAGCCGCAGGAGCTGGTGACGTTCGGGTTCTGGATGGCGAACCCTGCACCCATCAGGTCCTGCTTGTAGTCGAGGGTTGAACCCCTGACCATGGTCAACGACTCGGGATCGACGACGACTTTCACGTCGTCGCCGAACGTCTCGACGATGTCGCCGTCGTTGATCTGCGTGTCGAAGTACATCTCGTACGAGAACCCCGAGCATCCACCGGGGCGAACTCCGAACCGAAGCACCAGAGACGGATCTCCTTCCGCCTGGACGAGCTCTCGCACCTTCGCGATCGCGGTATCGGTCAAGGTCACCGCCCGCATTGCGGACTTGATCTCGAGAAACTGCATACGACTGCTCCTTTCGGCGAAGGACAGGATACCGGCTCGTTCACAATAACCACCGTCGACGTAGTGGAAATTCGCATCTACGCTCGCGTCTGTGAACGAAGAACACATCATGACCGCCCTCAAGGGTGTTCTGGATCCCGAGCTCGGGAGTGACATCGTCGACCTTGGAATGGTCCAGTCGGTGGAGACCTCGCCGGATGGGTTGGTCACGGTCGGGGTGGCCCTGACAGTGGCGGCCTGCCCGATGCGGAGCAGGATTGAAGACGATGTTGTGAGGAAGGTCTCTGCACTCGATGGTGTGACGTCGGTGAACGTTGAGACGCGCACGATGAATGCCGAGCAGCGTTCCGCGTTGATGAGTGTCGCGCGACAGCGAGCCCGAGACCATGCCGAGGCGACTTCGGTGAACCCCCTCACGCGTGTCGTCGCTGTCGGTAGCGGCAAAGGCGGAGTCGGCAAGTCGTCGGTCAGCGTAAATCTGGCGTTCTCCCTCGCCGATCTGGGACATCGTGTCGGGCTGCTCGACGCGGACATCTGGGGATTCTCGATCCCCAGACTCGTCGGTACGGAGGAACGACTCACCGCCGACGACGATCGAATGATCGTTCCGGCAGACATAGGTGGCATCCAGGTCGTTTCGACGGGACTGATCATCGAGTCGGAGGACACGGCGCTCATGTGGCGCGGCCTGATGTTGTCGAAGGCACTCGAACAGTTCCTGCGCCAGGTGTCGTGGAGCTCCGATTTGGACTACCTGATCATCGACCTTCCCCCTGGGACGGGAGACGTTCAAATGGCGCTGTCGAGGATGGCACCGCAGGCCGAGCTGGTGGTCGTGACCACCCCCCAGGTGGCCGCACAGAAGGTTGCTGCTCGAGTCGCCGACATGGCTCGACGTTCATTTCTCCCGGTGCTCGGTGTGATCGAGAACATGGCGGGCTTCACATGCGAGCACGGAACCACCTACCACCTGTTCGGCGAGGGTGGAGGTGCTCGCCTCGCAGGAGACCTGGGCATCCCCTTGCTTGGCCGGATACCGCTCGATCCATATGTCGTGTCCGACGGCGACGCCGGATCACCCATCGTTCGCTCCCACCCGGAGACGGCCACCGCTATCGCCTTCAAGGACGTCGCAGCTCGCTTGATCGATGCGTTCCCGCCGGCGGATCAGGAAACGTGCACCGGTCGCCTGGCGCGGATGCTGGACGACGTGTCCTCGAACTAGTCACTCGGAGTCAACTCACAACACGCCCCAACCCCTGGGCCTCCTTCGTCGATACTTATGGCACAGAACGTGCCTGTCGCTGGGAGGCTGACCGCACGAAGCGCTGGGAGCAACGAGGGCCGGTGACAACCGGCCCTCGACCTATCCGCAGAGGCTCTTCACCACAGGGTACGGATCGACGGCGGGCCCCAGGTCGGGGTGATACTCGAAGTGGAGATGGGGAAGCCAATCCGGTGCGTTACCCGACGTTCCCACGTATCCGATCAGCTCACCTGCATCGACATGCTGACCCTTGCTGAGACCGTCGGCCCATGCCTCGAGATGCGCGTAGTAGTACGAGTCTCCCGAGTCGGAATGCAGCCAGATGGTGGTGCCACCGAGGCCACCTTCCCTGAGTTGATAGATTGTCCCCGACTCGATCGCCACGATGTGGGTCCATCGCTCAGCCATCATGTCCACTCCCTCGTGCGTGCGCCCACCCGATCGGGGGGCGCCAAAGGTGTCCGAGAAGCTGGTGAAACCGTCGATCGGGCACACATGCCCACCGACCGGCTGGGGCGTGGTCGTTGTGATTGTGGTAGTCGTGGTGGTTTCGGTGGTGGTTGAGGTCTCGGCCACCGTGGTGGGTGTGGTGTCGGCCACCGTGGTGGGTGTGGT
>CAZQMF010000012.1:0-28925 GCA_964594235.1 uncultured Acidimicrobiia bacterium | reverse complement strand
TTGAGGTCTCGGCCACCGTGGTGGGTGTGGTGTCGGCCACCGTGGTGGGTGTGGTTTGTCTGGTGGTGACAGTGATCGGCGCCGCGGTGGTTGTCGAGAGTGCGGCGGCAGCCTTACGGGCTGCTTCCTCTTCCGCGGCCCTGCGGGCGGCCTCGGCCTCGGCCAACTGGCGAGCGCGCGCCTCCTTCAGCGCGTCGTATGCCGCCTGCGCGGGACCCATCTGCTGGAGGACCTCATTGGCGAGAGCCTGCATGTCACTCGTGACGCGATCCTGCTCGCTGCGGGCAGCCTCGAGATCGTCGAGCTGGCGCTGGTATGACCGGCGCAGTGCCTCGAGATCGGTGACGAGCTGCTGGTCCGCCGCGGCCGTCTCCTCCAGATAGCCGATACCGGCGCCCGGTCCTCCACTGAGCACATACGCCGTGAAGATCTCGGAGCCTGTCCCGTTCATATACATTTCGACGGCGCGGTCCTGAACCTTGTGCTCCGCGATCCCGATGTCCACCTGAGAGGTAGACACGAGATCTGTGAGTGCCTGGATCTGGTCGGCCAGCAGCTCGGACGACGCCCATGCATCCTCATACTGGGCAACGAGCGCGTCGGACTGCTGTCTGAGCTGATCCAACTTCCGAGCGGCACTGTCAACGTCGTCCTGGCTCACCTCTGCCAGGGCTGGTACAGCGAGCGCGAGAACCAGCAAGAGAACCGCGACAGACCTGAGTAGCCCCTTCATAGGAAGGTCACCTCGTCTCCGTCGACACGCACGATGCCTTCCCCAGCCAGCTTCTCGAGATGGGCACGAACGGCGATGGTTGCCAGCGGGTGCAGAGCCGGGGCGACCTGTTCATACACGATCGCGACGATAGCGCCGACGCTGGCGGCGCCAGACCGGACCACCTCGAGAATCTGGTGCTCGCGCTCGAGTCGGTGCCCGATGTATTCGGCGATCACTGCGGCCGGGTCGTATTCCGCGGGGCCGTGACCTGGATACAGCACGTCGAGGGGAAGCTGCTGGATCTTTCGCAGCGAAGCCATGTATGCGGTCATGTCTTCCACAAAGACCGACGAGCCTCCCATGATGTGGTCGCCCGTGAACAGGGCCGACCCCGCGAGGTAGCAAAGGTGATCCGCGCTGTGTCCCGGCGTTGCCACCGCTCGCACTGTTGTGCCCCCGAACTCGACGGTGTCATTGTCGGTCAGAATCCGGTCCGGCTTGAACTCCGGACCGGGTCCGCGGCCCCCTGTAGGTATGTCGAGGAGCTCGGCCAGCGGGTTCGCGCCGGGTGCGTGATCCTCATGGGTGTGGGTGACGAGAATCATCTTCGGAGTGAGGGGCCGAATGTCGGTAGCGATCGCCTGGAGATGGCGCTCGTCATTCGGTCCAGGATCGATGATGATCGCTTCACCGTCCGAATCGAGGATGTAGGTGTTCGTCCCTCCCCCTGTGAAGGGGCCGGGGTTCGGCGCGAGTACTCGCCGCACGTTCACGTGTCGGCCTGCTCGTAGCCCGCGTCGCCGGGCATCAGGATCTTGAGTGCTCCATCCTGCTGGACTACTCG
Organism: uncultured Acidimicrobiia bacterium; assembly: GCA_964594235.1. Taxonomy (GTDB): domain Bacteria; phylum Actinomycetota; class Acidimicrobiia; order Spongiisociales; family UBA4744; genus CAYLHS01. Next base: position 27,366 of record CAZQMF010000012.1, on the reverse strand, counting down.
TGGTTCGATACGGGGGATGGACCTCTGGGAGCGTGCGAAGGAGAGGACCGCGTCGGCCTCGTCGAATCCCGCGAGTGTCCTCAACGTTTCGAGCGTCGGCCGAACGAGCATCCACTCGCCTCGTGACCAGCGCTCCAGAGCACTGCGTGGCGTCACCCAGACCGTTTCGGTCACCTCGGTCGCGTCCGGTGACGCCTGCGTCTGTTCTTGGGCATCGGTCACGAAGAACTTCGTGTCGAACCGCCTCGGTTGACCCTTCGGTGTAACCCAGTTCGACAGATAGGCGAATCGTGAGGGATCGAACACGTAGCCCGCTTCGTCGAGGGCACGAAGAAGCTCCATACCGTGTGTCCGTCTCGGGGTCTCGATCTGTCCGGCCGGCACAACGAGACCGGCTTCTTCGGCGGTCTCCCTGACGGCAGCGGACAGCCACGCCGAGAGCGGACCGTCCCCGAACAGCCTGCGGGCCGTTTCGCTCCGATCGACGGCGTCGAGTGCGCCCCCAGGGAAGACATGCGCGCCCCCTACGAACACCGACGATGCTGCTCGTCTGACCATCAGCACCTCGAGCCCAGCCCCGCCCGGTCTCACGACGCAGACGGTGGAGGCGTCACGAATCGGCTGGTCATCCATACCGAAAGGGTACGCCGCCTTGACGCGGTAGCTCTCGCGAAAACTACGCTTCACGACATGGCGCTTAGTGACCTGCCCTCGGTCGATCATCTCGTTCGAGCTCTCGGAGATATCACGCTCCCACGATTGCTCGTGGTCGAATCTGCCCGAACGGCTATCGAAGAGGCCAGGGCAGGTGTATCAGGAGACCCGTTGACGGCAGCGACGAACATGCTGGAGCGACTTCGGTCACTCCGGCACCGGTCGGTCATCAACGCAACAGGCGTGCTGTTGCACACGAATCTGGGACGGGCGCCGTTGGCACCCGCGGCCGCCGCGGCCCTGCATGATGCCGCTGCCACCTACGGAAATCTCGAGTTCGACCTGACCGAGGGGCGCCGGGGTGGTCGCGGCGCCTACCTGAATCGGTTGGTGGCCGACGTCACCGGGGCAGGGTCTGCCCACGTCGTCAACAACAACGCGGGAGCACTCCTGCTCGCCCTGTCCGCCCTGGGCCGAGAAAGGCCCGTTGCCGTTTCGCGCGGAGAACTCATCGAGATCGGCGGCTCATACCGTCTTCCTGAGTTGATGGCGGCCTCCGCTGCTCTCATGCTCGAGGTCGGAACGACGAACCGAACACGCCTGTCCGACTATGAACGGGCGATCGCCGAGGGAGCCGGCCTGATCCTCAAGGTGCACCCGTCCAACTACCGCGTCGTCGGTTTCACGGACGCTCCCGCATTGGACGACCTCATCTCCCTCGCGCACACCAACGATCTACCCCTCGTCTTCGATGTGGGCAGCGGACTGATCGACAGCAACGTCCCGTGGCTGAGTGGGCCCCCTCCTCGATGGCTCGAAGGCGAACCAGGCGTCCGGCAGGTCCTCGAATCGGGTGCGGACGTAGTCACATTCTCCGGAGACAAACTGCTCGGCGGCCCTCAGGCCGGCGTCATCGTCGGCGACGGCGATCTCGTTTCGCGACTCGCCCATCACCCGATGGCACGCGCCCTTCGTGTGTCCGGCCCGATCCTTGCCGCCCTGACGGTGACCTTCGAGATGTACGCGAATGGAGATGGCGCATCGATCCCGTTCTGGTCGATGGCATCATCGTCCTACGAGACGCTCGAAGGCCGATCGAGCCGGGTGCTCGCCGACTCCGGCGTGGACGGAGAGGTCGTGTTCGGAGGCTCTGTGCCCGGCGCCGGGTCGGTTCCCGGAGCAGAGGTCCCCTCTCCGCTGATCAGGATTTCGAATCCAGGGGCGGCATCCCTGTGGCCCCGGCTGCTCGGTGCCGACCCTCCCGTGGTCACGCGCCGCGAGGCGGGCAGGGTCCTGATCGACCTTCGTTCGGTGGCGCCCGAGGACGATGATCGGGTCGCCTCGATCCTGGGGGCGGCGTGCCGGTCGTAGGGACGGCCGGTCACGTCGACCACGGCAAGTCGACGCTGATCCACGCACTCACCGGTAGGGATCCCGATCGCTGGGCCGCCGAGAAAGAGCGGGGCCTCACGATCGATCTCGGGTTCGCCTGGACGGTACTCCCTGACGATACCGAGGTGTCGTTCGTCGATGTCCCCGGGCATCAGCGTTTCATCAAGAACATGCTGTCGGGAATCGAGGCGATCGACGTAGCGTTGTTCGTCGTCGCTGCCGACGAGGGTTGGATGCCGCAGTCCGAAGAACACCTCGCCGTGCTGGATCTCCTCGGTGTTCACCATGGCATCGTGGCACTCACCAAGATCGACCGTGTCGATGAGGATCTGGTTGCGATCGCAACGATCGAGATCGAGGAGCACCTCGCCGGAACGAGCCTCGAGGGCGCGCACGTGGTTCCGGTGTCTGCGCCAACAGGTGTCGGGATCAACGAGCTTCGGTCAGCCCTTGTAGACCAGGTGTCGATTGCCGTCGCGTCCTTTCGGGACCGAGGTCGCCCACGGATGTGGATCGACCGCTCGTTCACGATCGCTGGATCCGGCACCGTCGTCACGGGAACACTGCTCGACGGACCTCTGTCCGTTGGCGATCGGGTCATGATCTGGCCGGATCGTCGCTCGGCGCGTATCAGGTCGCTCCAGACCCACGAGCGGGCCCACGACCAGGTGTCGCCCCACTCGAGGGTGGCGGCGAACCTCACCGGTCTGGATCGCCGTGACATCACCCGAGGAGCGATGATGGGATCTCCCGACGCGTGGGCCGCTTCGGCACGGTTCCTCGCATCCGTGCGGCTGGCCCGCTATGTGGACCAGCCGATCACCTCCAAGGGAGCGTTCCATCTCCATCTCGGGAGCGGCACATGGCCCGTTCGCGTCCGTCCACTCGACGGAAGTGGCATCGATGCCGAAGGCTTTGCCCTGTTGACGACCGGCACGGCCCTCCCCGTGATGGTGGGCGACCCGTTCATCTTGCGTGAGGTCGGCAGGCGTCAGGTCGTTGCCGGCGGCAGAGTCCTCGATCCCGATCCTCAGCTCACGGGAGACGACATGGTGGCGAGCGCGTCGCTCCTCGCCGGTGTGCTGGACACAAGCCCTGACGAGCAGGCGGAGACGCTCCTGCAGGTTCGAGGGAGCGATGCCATCGAACATCTCGCTCAGCACTCCGGAGGTGGTGAGGTCACAGCCCTCACCGTGGCAGGCATAGCCCTTTCCGACGAGACCACGAGCCGTCTCGCCGATCGAGCCGCCCTGTACGTGCAGCGCTTCCATGAGTCCAATCCCCTCCGGCCCGGTGTCCCCAAGGCGGATCTCGCCGGTCGACTAGGAGTGTCCACCGCGATTCTCGATGCGCTCGTGAGCCGATCGGAGACCCTCCAAGATGTTGGACCGTTCGTCGCCGCCACCGGATTCGCCGTGGAACTCGGAGCTGATGCCACGGCGTCGCTTGGAGAGCTGGTCTCGATGCTGAAAGCCGGCGGGCTGCTGGTACCGAAGGTCGGCGAGCTCGCCATCGATCGAGAGACGTTGCACGCGCTCGTTCGACGAGGTGATCTGGTGCAGGTGTCCGACGATCTCGTCTACCTTCCCGATCAGATCGAAGAGATCAAGGCAGGGCTCTCAGCGCTGCCGAACCCGTTCACGGTCGCGGAGTTCCGCGACCGGTTTCAGATCTCGAGGAAGTACGCGGTGCCGCTCCTCGAATGGTTGGACTCGTCGTCGATCACCAGACGGAACGGCGATCAGCGGTCCTACTAGACCGATCGCAGCACGTACTCGCGGCGCTCGCTCTCCGTGAGGCCACCCCAGATGCCGTACGGCTCTCTGATCTCCAGGGCCGCCTGGAGGCATTCCTCGCGAACGGGACACACCTTGCAGATGGCTCTCGCTCTCTGTTCTCGCCGTTCCCGTTCATCCTTGCGCTCGAATGCGCTGGGCGGGAAGAAGAGGTGTGAATGGTTGCCTCGGCACAAAGCGCGCGGCTGCCATACGTCGCGAGACGGTGCGAGCACGAGTCCCTCCTTGTTGTTGGCGAGCACTTGGAACTTAGTAGCGCCATCCGGCCACGACCAGGAAGGAACTACTACTCCAAGGGAGATTTTCGCGCTCTCACCTCTACCCTGTCAGCCACCCCACGGTGGTCGACGGGTGCGTCGAGGGAGGACGCCGCCGCTCGACGCACTAGAGTTCGCGCCCATGAGAGTATTGGTCGTCGCCGACGCCGGCTGGGTTCGAAGTGAGGTAGCTGCCGCGAGCTCTGACTTCGAGGTATATGAGGAGACGGACCCGACCAAGGCGGTTGCCACATGCGGAGAGATTGCCCCCGACGCGGTCATCGTGGATCTCCAGGTGGGCAGCATGGGCGGGATGGCGGTGACGCGAGCGCTGCGCGATGCGATCTTCGCACGCCGCATCGAAGACACCCTGATCATGCTGCTGCTCGACAGGAGCGCAGATGTGTTCATCGCCGGACGATCGGGTGCAGATGCGTGGCTCGTCAAGCCGTTCACAACGCAGCAGATGAGGTCCGTGCTCACTCCTGTGCCGGCAGCGGACTGAGCACCCTGGCGAGATGACCCCCGTCCAGGCGATCCTCCTCGCGATCCTTGGTTTGTGTGTCCTCTCGTCCGGGTTTCTCTCTGGGTCGGAGACGGCGATCGTCGCTGTACCGAAGGAGCGAGCTCACCAACTCGCCGAACAGGGCCGGAACGGACAACGACTCGAGGCGCTCCTCACGGACCTCGAAGGCACGATCGGGGCATTGCTCGTCGCCAACAACTTCGTCAACATCCTCGGAGCATCGGTTGCCACGGTTCTCACGATCGCGCTGGTCGGTGAGACGTGGGGACCGTGGTTGGCTACCGTCGTCGTGACCGCCGTCATCCTCGTCGTGGGCGAGATCACCCCGAAGACGCTGGCCACGCGACGGCCCGACCGGTACGCCCTGGCGGTTGCCGGCGCGCTGTTTCGACTCGTGCGAATCCTCGACCCGATCACGACGGTGTTCGTCGCCATCAGCAGGGCGATCCTGAGGGTGCTCCGTGTGCCCCGACAGGACCGGGCGTCGCTCATCACCGAGGCGGACATACGTGCCCTTGCTGTGCTCGGTGAGCGTTCCGGCGAGATCGAATCCGCGGAGCGAGAGATCATCGACTCTGTGTTCAGCCTGACCGACCAGCCGGTTCGAGACGTGATGACACCCCGGGTCGAGATCGTGACGATGGGGATGTCCCCCACTTCCGACGAGATTCGGGCCGCGGTCATCACTTCGGGTCACTCGCGCTACCCGGTCGTCGACGGCGACCTCGACCACATGGTCGGTGTCCTCTACGTGAAGGATCTCCTGCGTGCCCCTCATGATCCGTCGCCCGAAGAGATCGTGGGGCTCTTGCGGGAGCCGCTCTATGTCCCTGAAAGTGCGTCCGTATTGGAAGCGCTCCACTTGATACGTCGGCGTCGTGCAGGTTTCGCGGCAGTGCTCGATGAGCACGGTGGCGTCGAGGGGATCGTCACCATCAAGGACCTCATCGCCGAGCTGGTGGGCGAAATCCAGGACGAGTTCGACCCTGGCGTGCCGGTCACGGTTTCGCTCGGCGCCGACACCTGGATCACCGACGGGCGCGTCACCGTCGAGGATCTTTCCGAGGACATAGGTGTCGAGCTGCCCGAGGGTCCATACGGGTCTGTCGGCGGGCTGTACCTCGCGGAGAGCGGAGACATTCCGAGAGAAGGTGACTCCGTCGACATCGCCGGTATGCGCTTCACCGTGCTGCACATGGAAGGTCGACGAATCGACCGGCTACGTGTCGAACGCACCTGATCCGGTGGTGTGCTCGGCTGGTATCATCCCTGACCTTCGGGACGTGGCGCAGTTTGGCAGCGCGCAGCGTTCGGGACGCTGAGGTCGCCGGTTCAAATCCGGCCGTCCCGACCAGTAGAACACCAGGTCACGGCCGCTCTTCGGAGCGGCCTCTGGTATTGGTGAGAGTGCTCCATCGCGCGTCCCCCGGCGGGGAACCGGTCACCGGGCAGATCGGCGCCTTGCCGGTCGACTTCAGTGGCCTGACCGCCCGAGCCACTACCGCAGAACCCGGGACACCTGTACGATGCCCGAGGCTTCGAACCGGTCGAGCAACACGAGCACTACACGGTGATGTGCCGCTTTGCAGTCCCTAGCCAGCCGGCCACGAGACTTCTATCGCCAGAACCGGGCACGTCGGAGCCCAACAGGAGCCACAGCAACACTCCGATCCAGACCTGTCGGCTGGCCAAACGTGGGTAGAGGTGACCCGCGACGGCGGGCTTCGCCGCGTGACACAGGGCTCGCTACTGGACCGGTGCAGAGCAGTGAGCCAGTATGACTGTTACAGATAGGCGGAGTACCAATGGCCCTCACTCCCATCGAGGTTCGTACCCACGGACAGGAGGGACCGCTCGTAGCAGTACTGCACGGCGGCCCTGGGGCTCCGGGGTCCTGCGCGGGGCTGGCGCGCGACATGGCGTCCTTCTGCCGCGTGCTCGAACCGCTGCAGCGTCGATCAGGAGAGGTGCTCCTCACCGTCGCACGGCATGTCGAGGACCTCGCAGGCGTGCTCCCCGAGCCTATGGCACTGATCGGCTCGTCGTGGGGCGCGATGCTCGCGCTGTCGTTCACAACCGCCCACCCCGAGCTGGTTCGCTCACTGGTCCTGGTCGGCTGCGGAACCTATGACCCTGCGAGTCGCGACGCCTACCACTCGGTCATGAACGAGCGCCTCGGTCCGGTAGGTCGCGAGCGCAAGGCTCAGCTCCGGCGTCTGATGGCCGAAGCGACGGATCCACACGAACGAAACCTCATCCTTGCCGAGATCGGCAGCCTCAACGAATACGCCCAAGCGTTCGATCTCGTCGAGCAGTCCGGCTACGACGACCTCGACGCCGCCGGTCACGACGAGACCTGGAGCGACGTCCTGCGCCTCCAGGAGACCGGTATCGAGCCCGCCGCGTTCTCGACGATCACCCGCCCGGTTCTAATGCTGCACGGCGACACCGACCCCCATCCGGGTCGCGCCACCTTTGAAACCCTCAGGCAGTTCATCCCGCACATCGAGTACCGAGAACTCGACCAGTGCGGTCACGAACCCTGGCTGGAACGATGGGGTCGAGAGCCGTTCTTCGATGCGATCCGTGAGTGGATCGCCAAGGTGAACGACTCAACGCCCCCAACCTCTTCCTTCACGTCGAGCTGAACCCGCCCAGCGCGACTGGGGGTGCCAAGAGCGGGGAGTTGGTCACTCTTCTCTTCGAGTCGTGTACTCGAAGAAGTAGAGACCGGCGGCGATCAGCAGGAACACTCCCGACACCGCGACCATCCACCAACCAACCACGATGCCATTGGCGAGGAGCACAGTCGCCGCCGCGAGCAACGGCGCCCTGGTTGTGCCCACCGGGAACACCCCAACGACCGGTCCTCGCTTCTCGTCGGATTCGTGCCGGCGGAGGAGGAACACCGCCGTCCACAGACCGAAGATCACGGCAGTGGCCAGCATCACGAAACCGGCGATCGACCCGCGCCCCACGATGTAGATGACCGCGGCGATGCTGAACACGATCGCCTGTCCGAGCAGCACCTTCGCCTGGAATCTCACTCCTCGACCTCCGGGTGTCGCATATCGAACGTTGGTCGCTCCGACGTGATCGCGGGCAACGAAGTGAAGTTCTGAAGCGGAGGTGGAGATGTCGTCGCCCACTCGAGCGAGTATCCGCCCCACGGGTCGTCACCTGCCGCGTGCCCGTGCCGGAAGCTGCGAGCGGCGTTCACGATGAACACGGCAACGGACAACGCGATGATGAACGCGCCGACCGTCGACAGGTCATTCAAGAATGTCCAACCGTCGCCGGCCGAGTAGTCCGCGATCCGCCTTGTCATCCCCCGCAGACCCAGCAGGTGCTGCGGGAGGAACGTCAGGTTGAATCCTATGAACATCAGCCAGAAGTGCACCTTCGCCCAGCGCTCGGACAGCAACCGGCCCGTCATCTTCGGGAACCAGAAGTACACGCCGGCGAACAGTGCGAAGGCGGCCGCGGCGAACAAGACGTAGTGCATGTGCCCAACGACGAAGTAGGTGTCGGTGACGTCGAAGTCGATGGGCGGTGACGCCAGCATGACGCCTGTCAACCCACCGAACAGGAACGTCACGAGGAACCCGATGGAGAACAGCATTGGTGACTCGAACGACAGGTGCCCTCGCCACATCGTTCCGATCCAGTTGAAGAACTTCACCCCGGTCGGCACGGCGATGAGGAACGTTGCGGCCGAGAAGAAGTCGAGATACACGAGACCGGTGGCGAACATGTGGTGGGCCCACACACCCAGCGACAGCGCCGCGATCGCCAGGGTCGCAAAGACGAATCCCGTGTAGCCGAACAGGGGCTTCCGGGAGAAGACGGGGATGATCTCGGTAACGACCCCAAAGAACGGCAACGCGATGATGTAGACCTCCGGATGGCCGAAGAACCAGAAGACGTGCTGATAGAGAATCGGTGACCCACCGAACGCGGGATCGAACACGTGCACACCTAGTGCCCGCTCTGCGAACAGCAGGGAGAGTCCTGCCGTCAGCACCGGGAACGCGAGCAGTGCCATCACAGCCGTAACGGTCATGTTCCAGGTGAAGATCGGAAGTCGGAACATCGTCATCCCCGGTGCCCTCATCGTCAACACGGTGGCGATGAGATTGGCGGCCGCGCCGATGGTCCCAATACCGGTCAGGATCACGCCGACGATCCACAGCTCACTGCCAGGACCGGGCGAGTAGATCGAACCCGAGAGCGGCGCGTATGCCGTCCATCCGAACGTTGCCGCCCCTCCTGCGCTGAAGAACCCCGAAAGCAGCGTGAGAGCCCCACCGAGGTACACCCAGTACGAGTAGGCGTTCAAGCGAGGGAACGCCATGTCGGGTGCTCCGATCTGAAGCGGCACCAGGTAGTTGGCCAGCCCGAATGGCACCGCAGTCGCGAACACGAACATCATGAGAGTGCCGTGCATCGTGAACAGCTCGTTGTATGTCTGCTCACTGACGAACTGCAGACCCGGTGCCGCAAGCTCACTCCTGATGATCAATGCCATCACTCCGGCGATCACGAAGAAGACGATCGCCGTGACAATGTAGGAGACACCGATCTTCTTGTGGTCGGTCATCGTCAACCAGCCAAGGACACCTTGCTGTTCCAAACTCATTGGCCCTCCTCAGCGACCCACGCATCGAACTCGTCGGGAGACACGGCCTTCACCTGGAACAACATCCGGTCGTGGAACACCCCACAGAACTCGGCGCACCTGCCCTGGTAGACACCGGGTTCTTCGACGACCACATCGAGCTTCTGCACGTTGCCAGGGAACACATCACGTTTCTCCATGAAGTCCGGCACGAAGAACGAGTGCACGACATCCCGCGACGTGAGCTCCAAGCGAATCGTCTCGCCCGTCGGTACGACCATGACCGGTTGCTCGCCCGGTGAGCCGGTGATCACGATGCCCTGTTCCGGGTAGGTGAACTGCCACGACCATTGGAAGGCTGTCACCTCGACCACCAGATCAGGCGACTCTGAGAGGGCGTTCACGTCGTTGATGACACCTCGGGTGAGAACGAACAGCACGACAACGATGGCAACAGGGATGGCCGTGTAGATGACTTCGAGCGGGACGTTGTACTTTGTCTGGCGTGGAAGTCCCTCTGCGTTCCTGCGCCGGTATCGAAGGATCGACCAGCCGATCAACCCCCATACGAGAATCCCGATGAACGCCGCGATCCACACGAAGACATCCCACAGACCCGCGATCCGGCCGCCTTGCTCCGTCACCGGAGAGGGTGGGCCGAGTTGGCTGCCCGCGCAACCCGCCAGGAGCAGAGCGAGCAAGAGTGGCGACAGTCGAGCGCTAGTGGATCTCATAGCCTCCATCCTCGGTTCGAACGAACTCGTGAGCGGAGGGCCGAGCCTTCGGACCCTCACCCCGTTCCTTCGCGATCCAATAGGCGACCGCGCCCGCCAGCCACGGCAGTGTGAGTGCGAGAACCCGCAACGCGTGAGTGAGTGTGTTGAGCGAGAGTTCCAGTCGCGAAGCGATCACGTCGTTGCTCCCGGCGACGAACAGAACGAGGAAGAACGCGAGTGCAGCACACCCGACCGCCGTCCTCCACGGGCGGGTCGACGGGTAGTCGAGCAGATGATGCACATCGCGATCGTGGGTGAAGCGCGCCTCGATGAACGGCCACGCGTAGAGCACGCCGAACGTGATACCGGGCAACAGCACCCCTGGGAAGAACACATTGGGAATCGTGAATCCGAACGCTCGAATCTCCCAGTTGGGGAATAGTCGAAGCGCTCCTTCCAGCCAGCCCATGTACCAGTCGGGTTGAGCGGGGCCGCTCACCTGCGCGGGGTGGTAGGGGCCATAGAACCACACGGGGTTGATCTGGAACACTCCACCAAGCAGGGCGAGTGTGCCGGCAACGAGAAAGAACAGACCGATCGTCTTGGCTGCGAAGCGGGGCCATAGTGGGCTTCCGACCACGTTGTGCTCCGTGTGCCCTTTGCCGGGGAACTGAGTGTGCTTCTGTCTGACGAGAATCGCCAGATGCGCTCCCAGCAACGCGATGATCAGCCCCGGCACCAGGAGGATATGGACAGTGAACAACCGGGGAATGATCTCTTCTGTCGGATAGGGACCGCCGAATACCAGTGCGGCCGCCCACGAACCGACCACCGGAATCGACTGCGTGATCGTATAGGCGATTCTCAAACCGGTCCCCGACAACAGGTCGTCGGGTAGCGAGTAGCCCGCGAACCCGTTGAGGATCGCGAGCAGAAGGAGGGTGAGCCCGATGACCCAGTTGACCTCACGTGGTTTCCGGAAGGCGCCGGTGAAGAAGATCCGAAGAAGGTGGATGACAATTGCCGCGATGAACACCAGAGCAGCCCAGTGGTGAATCTGCCGGATGAGTAGACCCTCGCGAACGTCGAACGAGAGACGAATCGTCGACTCATAGGCACGTGACATCTCGACGCCGCGCAGCGCCGAGTAGCTCCCCTCATAGGTGATCTTCTGCGCATCCGGCACGAAGAACAACGTGAGGAATACGCCTGTCGCCAACAGAACCACGAACGAGTAGAGGGCGATCTCGCCGAGCATGAACGACCAATGGTCGGGGAACACTTTGCGCATGCCCGCCTTCAGCACGCGGCTGGTCCCGAGTCGTTGATCGAGCCATCCGACGAGTGCCTCGATCATCAGCGATCCCTGTTCCAGAACCCTGGGCCTACCGGCTCCAAGAAGTCGCTCTGCGCGACGAGCCAGCGGTCCTGCGTGATCGCGATCGGAAGCTGGGGAAGTGACCGTGGTGCGGGACCGAACACGGGACGGGCTGCTTCGAGCACCTCGAACGTGGACTGATGGCAGGGGCACAACAACAGCTGGTCGGCCGCCTCGTACAGCCCGATGGGACAGCCGGCGTGCGTGCAGATCTTCGAGAACACGAGATGTCCGCCCGGCGCCCAGCTCTCACGGCCGGTAGGTGGCGTGTAAACGGTCGGGTCAACGCGCAGCAGCAGAGACTGTGATTGACCGTCACCCGCATATCCCTCGGGAAACACCGTCACCACGCCCCCGATGTCGATGTCGCCGGCGCGAACGGGAATGCCGTCGATGTCGACGAGGCGGGCACCCGCCGACCACTTGGTGTGGAACAGCTCAGGGCCTGGCCCTGGATCCAACGACCTGAAGGGAGCGGCGAGCGCGACCACGAGAGATGTGATCGCGGCGGCCATCATTCCGATGAACGTGCGCCGGCTTGGCGCCTCCGAGGACTCACGAACGCGAAGATCGTCTTCGATCCCGTCGTCGGTGGCAGGCAAATGACGGGCCTCCTCCGTCTCCCCGCCCGACAGAGTGAACGACCACACCACAACGGCAACACCGATACCTCCGAGAGCCACCGCGAGCAGTGCCCCCTGCATCACATTCGATCCGGCGAACACGTAGGCGAGTGTGAGCCCGGCTCCGGCAACGACACTCAGTGCAAGTGATCCAAGGATCAGTCGGCGCTTCACGACGACTTCCTCTCGATCGCCCGCGCCGCTCCGACGAGCAGCCCGAGGCCGACAAGCCACGCGACCAAGCCTTCCGGAACCGGACCCAACCTGCCAAGTCCGAACCCGCCGGGATCGGGATCCTTCTGAAGGGACATTACGAAGGCGGCCACGTCGTTGACATCCTGGTCGGTGAGTTGGTCGAACACCGGCATCTGGCTCGGACCGGTACGTACGGCCTCCGCAAGAACGAGTGGGGTTGCGAGATAGAGGTCCGGGGCGTTCCGCCCATATGAGAGCGCCTCACCGCGACCCGCGGCACCGTGACAGCCTGCGCAATTCGTTCGGAAGATGCTCCCACCCCGAGATACGTCTCCTGCAGCGGCGTTCACGGTGGGGATCGCGGGCCCTTCGCCCAGCGACGCCACATACTCCACCAATACCCGGATCTGCTCGTCCGTGAAGGGACTGGGCTTCCTGACAGCCTGCACCCCAACGTCGGCCATCGGCATCCTGCCTGTGCGAAGCTGGAAGTCGGCCATCGCGGCACCCACCCCGACAAGACTTGGAGCGACATCGCCACCCTTGGCATCCTCCCCGTGGCAGGTCGCACAGTGCACCTCGAACAGCTCCCTGCCCTGATCCGTCTGCGAATCGGCCCCCGCGGGAACTCCGGCGATCAGCAAGACCGCAACGCCGAGCGAGATCGCGACAAGCCTTCTCATGTCACCACATACAGCGTCGTGAACAGGGCAATCCAGACGACATCGACGAAGTGCCAGTAGTACGACACGACCGCCTGCGTTCGTTCATCGTTGTCTCGACCCGTGAACGCAGCCGCGGAGACGAACGTGATCAGCACGAGACCTGCGAACACATGGAGTCCGTGGAACCCGGTCATCAAGTAGAACATGGCGGCGAATGACGAACTCGAGGCACTGAAACCGAGCCGTGAGTACTCGAGTATCTGGTTGGTGAGAAAAGCACTTCCGAGAAGCAGTGTGAGCACGAGCCAGCGTCGTTTTGAGCTGCTGCCCCGGCCACCAGCCCGATCCGCCATCCACAGAGTCACGCTCGAAAGCACCAGTACGGCTGTCGACAGGGCGCCGCGGGTGATGTCGAGATGTACATCGGCCGGCGGCCACGGACTGTTTGCCGCCCTGAGTGTGAAGTATCCGGCGAACAGGCCCGAGAAGAACATCAACTCCGAGGCAAGCCACAGCGTGACTCCCACGTTGAGTCGGTCACTCGATTCGCCCACAAGTGTCATCAGAGCGTCGCGCCCTTCCCTGAGGAACCTGGCCGCCGAGTCTCCACCTCCCCCGGCGTGCCTTCGCAGCCACACTACCAAGCGGGCTCTACGAAGATGATCACGTCGAAGCCCACGCGAGCGTCACATACAACGGGTAGTGGTCCGAGCCGAGTGACGGACCGAGGTGGCGGTCAACGACGGTCAGATCAGAGCCATGCAAGAGGTGGTCGATGGGGACCGAAACCGCCCCGAAGCCCGCTGGCCACGATGCCTGCACGCCGAAGCCGAGCTGTGAGTTCACGAGCCCACCCGAGATGAGCGAGAAGCCGTGCGACCATGTAGACGCGTTGAGGTCTCCGGTCACTGCCACCGGCAGCGGTTGGGCAGCCGCCCACCTCGCCACCTGTTGGAGTTCCGCATCCCTCTCGGCCGACCGTCCGACACTGATCGGCGAAGCAGGGTGGATCCCCAACACCTCTACGTCCTCTGACCCAAGCGGCAGCGTCACCACGATACCGGGGACCACCAAGTCGACGATGCGCGCGTCGGCCCCCTCCGGTACCAGCGCGACGGTACCGAACTTGTCGCCGACTCGTCTCGCACTCACCATCCGATACGGGAGGTCCGCTTCCTCGATCGCTCGTTCCAGCGCTCGTGTCCCCTCGTGCAGGAATACGACGTCGGCGCCTGAGGTGCGCACCGCCTCGAGCACCGGATCGAACTGGCGGTTGGAGTAGAGCACATTGAAGCTCATGACGTTCAGCCGGTCCTGGCCGAGCGGAGGAGCCGGCCGGGAGATGTAGAGAGGAAGAATCACCGCGGCGTTCGCGACGAGTGCTATCAGCGACGCAATGGCCACTGTGTTCCGGTGCAGCACGAACAGGGCAACTACAACGGGCACGAGCAGGACCGAGTACTGCACTCGAAAGTTGGATGCGATGTCGAACACCCACCAAATGCCGCCGAGCCAGCCGACGACCGTGAGGCACATCAGGACGGCAGCGGCGATGGTCAGGAGGGCCCCAGCGTTCGATCGTACGGTCATGAGCCCGGCATGGTATATGAGATCTGGCTGTCACGAGCGTGCCCGGCGCCGGCCGACAGCCGACAGCTCACAGCGTCCCACCAACCGCCTCGCACGAACCAGCACGATGCCTGATCGGTCGTTCTACCGAGAACCGGAAACCCAGAACCGAAACCGTCAACCCAGATCGGCTCGCGCAACGAGCCTCTTCCCGTGGGTCCTGCTCTAGGCTGTCTGCGTCGACTGAAGGGTGGCTAGGGTTCCGTAGCTGGTCCGAGCGCCACAGAAGGCCCGATGCGGGCTCGCACCTCACAGGACAAAAGCCTCGAGGGGAGACGTCGGCACGAAGAGACGCGTGCCGAGGAGGAACCCATGTCGACGGAACGATCCCATCTCTCCTATGCGGGTATCGCCCTGTTCGTCACCCTGCTCTGGAGCTCATCCTGGGTGCTCATTCGCTGGGGATTCGACCGAGAGTCACTCCAGCCGCTGACCTTCGCCGCGTTGCGGTACGGGATCGCCTCCATGGTCATGATCGGATGGACGCTTTCGAGTCGAACCTACCGGCACCAGCTCGCCACCATGGACCGGGCGCTTCTGACCCGGATCGTCGTGCTCGGTGTGGTCTTCTACGCGTTGACACAAGGGGCGATCTTCGTTGCACTCGACAACCAGCCGGCGGCAACGACCAGCCTCCTCCTTGCGCTGACCCCTCTCCTCGTAGCCATCCTTGCGGGAAGATCCCTTCGGGAAACCACCTCGGGCAGGCAGTTGTGGGGAACGATCCTGGTCGTCCTTGGCGCCTGGCTCTACTTCACGGGCGGGCTCGGTGCGACCGTGGTCGGGATAGCTGCGGCGATCGTTGCGCTGGGCGCCAACGTCGCCGGTTCGCTCCTCGGTCGGCACATCAACCGACCTGCCGACGCATCGCCGGTTGTGGTCACTGCGGTCAGCATGACAGTTGGCTCGATCGTCCTCGCCGTGATCGGCGCTGTTTCCGAAGGACTACCGACGGTCAGCACCAGGGCATGGCTGATCATCCTGTGGCTCGCCGTCGTCAATACGGCCGCCGCATTCACCCTGTGGAACCTGTCGCTCCGCGAGCTGTCCGCAGTCGAATCGGCCGGAATCAACAACACAATGCTCATCCAGATCGCGGTCTTGGCGTGGATCTTCCTGGGAGAGTCTCCAGGGATCGCCGGCCTCGCCGGAGTCGTGCTCGTCTCAATCGGTGTGCTGCTGACCCAGGCAATGCGCTCCAGGATGTCAACCTGAGCGTGTCAGTTCGCACTTGTGGAGCGACTGCCTCTACCCTTGCTGCCCATGCGTGCCCTTCGCTCCGCATTTGCCCTGACAATCAGCCTGATTCTGGTGGTTGGTGTGGCAGGACCGGCAGCGGCCGACGAGCTGCTGGCCAAGGTGAATGCGTCCAGGCAAGGCAGTGTCGCCCTCCTCCCAGTCGCCGACATGGTCGCCCAGCGGTCGGCTACTGCACAAGCAACCTCCGGCAGACTCTCGCACACGAGCCTCAGCTCACTTCTCGAGGTCTGCAGCGCGGCCGGCGAGGTCGTGGGTTCCGGCCCCACCGTCGACGCTATCTTCGACGCGTTCCGCACCAGTCCCACCCACTGGGACATCATCACGGCAGCCAACTGGACATCCGCAGGAACAGGGATCGCCGTTGGGTCAGACGGGGCGGTGTACGTATCGATCGTCTTCTGCCAGGATGCAGCGGGCGCCCCAACCACGGCACCGGCGCAGCCGATGAAGGCCGCGCCGATCGCTCGACCACCCGCCGTACAGCACGTCGAACCTCTCCTGTTGGACCCGTGCACGCTGGATCGTGACCTCGTCCTCCACGAACCGCCGTGGGAGACAGGCAGCTGCTTCGGCGTCACCTGACGGCTCAGAAGAGCAGCTCGGCAATCTGCACGGTGTTGAGCGCTGCGCCCTTGCGTAGGTTGTCGGACACGCACCACAGATTCAACCCACCGGGCGTTCCAACCGTTTCACGCAACCGACCAACGAGCGTGTCATCCATGCCAACCACGTCCAACGCCGTCGGCACCTTGTCGGTCCACAGCTCGACCCCCGGCGCGTCGGCAATCAGATTCGACGCCTCGTCGGCGCCGAGCGGACGCGAGAAGTACAGCGTCGCGGTGATCCCGTGACCGACGACCACCGGCACCCGAACGCAGGTTGGCTCGACTCGGAGCTCGGGGAGGTCGAGGATCTTGCGGCTTTCATTGACGAGTTTCCACTCCTCGTCCGTGTAGCCGCCGTCGGCCAGGTTCCCGGCAAACGGGAGCGCATTGAAGGCTATCGGGCGCACGTACACCTCGCTCATCGGCTCCTTCCAGCCGCCGTTTGCGAGCGCGTCGATATCGTCACCGAGTTCGGTCATCTGACGGGTGAGCTCCACGACCCCGTGCTGACCCGATCCTGACACCGCCTGATACGAACTGACCACCATCGACACGAGACCCGCCGCACGGTGCAGCGGCGCGACGGCCATCATCAGGCCCATCGTCGTGCAGTTCGGATTGGCGACGATGCCGTGGTGGCCGTGAACCGCCTCGTCATTCACCCCAACCACGACCAGCGGAACGGACGGATCCATCCGAAACGCCGACGAGTTGTCGACGACAACTGCGCCGGCAGCGGTGAACGCCGACGCGAACTCCTTCGAACGTGACCCGCCCGCCGAGAACAGGGCCACGTCGATCCCCGAAGGATCTGCCGTCGAGAGGTCTTCGATCTCGACATCGCCCCAGGGAGTGGTCACGACTCGGCCTGCCGAACGGGAGCTGGCCATGAGGCGAAGCTCTGAGACAGGGAACTCGCGCTCGGCGAGGATGGAGAGCATGGCTCTTCCAACCGCACCGGTCGCTCCTACAACAGCAGTTCTAGCCATCTGAATCCTCCTCCAGGAACGCGGCGTGGAGCGCACGCACGGCGTCATCGACCTGTCCCTCCCGGATCACACATGAGATACGAATGCTCGACGTAGAGATCATCTCGATGTTGATGCCGTTCTCGGCGAGCACCTCGAACATGCGCTTCGCGATCCCTGGATTGGAGCGCATGCCCGCACCGACAACCGACACCCTCCCGATCCCCGGGTCGACCTGCACCGACGCTCCCCCAACCTGCGTGGCGACGGTTCGTGTGGCCTCTTCTGCGACCGGAACGGCGGACTTCGGGATGGTGAAGCTGATGTCGGTCGTCCCGTCGTGTGACACATTCTGAACGATCATGTCGACGTTCACACCGGACTCGGCCAGCGGTGCGAAGATCGTCGCGGCCACCCCCGGATGGTCGGGAACTCCCACGATCGTCACCTTCGCCTCGGACGTGTCGTGGGAGATCCCACGAACAACCGCTTCTTCCATTGTCGTCTCCTTCACCCACGTGCCAGGTCCGTCGTGGAACGATGAACGTACATGCAGTGGGACACCGAACCGCTGTGCCACCTCCACCGATCGGGCCATGAGCACCCTTGCGCCCGTCGACGCCAGCTCGAGCATCTCCTCGAACGTGAGCTCGTCCAGTTTGCGGGCGTCCGGCACGACACGCGGGTCTGCCGTGAACACCCCATCCACGTCCGTGTAAATCTCACACACATCCGCATGGTTGGCGGCAGCGAGTGCCACCGCTGTCGCATCGGAGCCCCCGCGTCCGAGAGTCGTGACCTCCTTCGATTCGGGGTCCACCCCCTGGAACCCGGCAACGATGACGACCTTGCCGGCCTCGAGACTCTCGATGACCCGGAAATCTCTGATCTCTTTGATCTTGGCTCCCCCATGTCTGGAATCGGTGAGAATCCCGGCTTGGGAGCCTGTGAAGCTGACCGCGTCGATTCCCTCGGCGTCGATGGCCATGGCGAGCAGCGACATTGTGATCCTCTCGCCGGCTGTCAGCAGCATGTCCATCTCTCTCGCCGGCGGCATCGGGTGAAGCTGGCCTGCGAGATCGATCAGGTCATCCGTCGACGACCCCATCGCCGAAACGACCACCACCACCTCGTTGCCTGCACGCTTCGTTGCGGCCACCCGTGCAGCGACTCGTTTGATGCGCGACGCGTCGGAAACGGAGGTTCCGCCAAACTTCTGTACATGGAGGGCCATAGTGCGCGCGGAGTGTACTTAGGAGGCGAGCTTCGCTCGCAGTCATCAGTTGTCAGTCATCAGTAATCACCTGCGACAACACAGCACGGTGTGGCAACGTTCCTACCGACAACCGAAAACCGCGGTCCGAGGGAGGCTCGGTCTACGAGCCTCTCTCGGATCGCTACCATCCCGGCGTCATGCCAAGCGACAAGCGAGACCGTCAACGCCAGAACCGTGCAGCGAAGAAGAAGCGGGAAGACAGGACACGCCGTCTGAAACTGGTCCAACGGCGTCTCGTCCAAGCGGTCTGGTTCGCGGTGATCGTCGCCGCCATCGTCACGATCTCGAACCTGATCGCTCGATCGAACACGTCGACTACCACGACGGCTTCCACGGTGGCAACGACGACGACCACGACGACGGAGCCCACCACAACGACGACCTCGGATGCCACCGGACTCCTTCCGCGCGACACGACCGAGATGCTCGTCGAACTCGTCGCACCCAACCCGTCGCTCGCCACGACACTCCTCCTCGATCCTTGGGTGCTTCCAGGCACGTGAACCGCCGGACGGACGGGTACCCTCACCCCGATGTCGGTCGACCTCCACACGCATAGCCACTACTCCGATGGCAGCGATTCGCCGACAGCCGTGGTCGGCCAGGCGATCTCGGCAAGGCTCACCGCCGTGGCACTCACCGACCACGACACCCTGGAAGGGATGCCGGAGGCGATCGATGCGGCAGGTGTGATCGAGGTCGTTTCCGGAGTCGAGATCTCATGCGAGTGGCCGCATGGCGCGATGCACATGACCGTCCTCTTTCTCGAGCCTCGAGAGGGTCCGCTTCAAGAAGCACTGGAGGAAGTACGTGCCGGCCGTGATCTCCGGAATCATCGAATCGTCGAACGGCTTCGTGAGCTCGGCATCGACATCACGTACGAGGAGGTTGCCGCCGAGGCCGGCAGAGGACTCGCCGGCCGGCCCCACATCGCGGCAGTACTCGTTCGAAAGGGTGTCGTCGACACACCGAACAACGCCTTCCGCGACCTGCTCGGAAGCGGCAAGCCTGCCTACGTTCCACGCTTCCGTTTGACGCCCGAACAGGCGATTCACCTGTCGCTCGAGTCACGGGCCGTGCCGATCCTCTCACACCCCCACACCCTGGGCCTCAACTCGGCGATCGACTACGCGTCGACCCTCCGGCATCTGAAGGCGACGGGCCTCGTGGGACTGGAAGCGCACTACGCGGAGTACACGCCGGAGGACCGACTCGAACTCGCGTCGGTCGCACGGAGTCACGGATTGATTCCCTCAGGAGGGTCCGACTACCACGGCACCTACCGTCCCGGAGTGTCCGTCGGGACCGGTCACGGCGACCTCGTGGTGCCGGGCGAGGTACTGGAAGAGCTGCGGGCGGCGCGACCATGACCCGGCTCGGCAAGGCCGCGATGATCGTGTCGGTGGGGATCCTCGCCTCGAGGTTGCTGGGTTTCCTCAGAACGATGGCTCTGGCGGCGATTCTCGGAGCCACCCAACAGGCCGACCTCTTCCAGGACGCTTTCACCATCCCCGACATCCTCTTCTACCTGATGGCCGGCGGCTTCCTCAGTATCACGCTCATCCCGATCCTCACCCGCCACTTGGACGACAAACGAGAGCAGTGGAGGTCGTTCATTGCGGTGGTTCGGCCCGTCGCTATCGGAATGGTCACCTTGACGCTGATCGCCATGGTTCTCGCACGGCCGATCGTGGGAGCCGTATTTCGCGAGTTCGCTCCGTCGGAACTGGACCAGCTGGCCCATCTGATGCGCATCGTGTTCCCCGCCCAGGTCTTCTTCGTGCTCGGCTCCCTGTTGATGGCGGTTCAGTACACACACAAGCGATTCCTCATTCCCGTGCTGGCGCCGATCGTGTACAACCTGGCGATCATCGTCGGCGGCCTCGCCACCGCATCCGGAGCTTCGGCCGACGGATTCGTATGGGGAGCGCTCGCCGGGGCAGCGATCGGCAACTTCGGGCTCCAGTGGTACGGGGCGCGCCGACTGGGTCTTCGATGGGAGCAGGGCGTTCCTTGGAACCACCCCGCGCTGAAGGAGTACCTCCTCCTTGCACTCCCGCTGATGCTGGGTCAGTCGGTGGCGGTCCTCGATGAGCAGCTCCTCAAGGTGTTCGGCCAGCTCGCGGAAACCGGCGCGACCGGACTCCTCGCCTACGCCCGACGCCTCAACATGCTGCCGGTCGGCATGATCGCCCAGGCTGCGGGCGTCGCCGCGTACCCGTTCCTCGCAAGCCTCTTCAGCGAGGGACGCCGGGCCGAGTTCGACGCGACGATCACACGAGCCTTGCGATATGGCATCTTCGTGGGGTGCGGCGCCGCCGCGGCCGTCGCCGGAGCGGCGTTGCCCGCTGTCAGACTCGCCTTTCAGCGTGGCCGATTCGGACCCGACGACACCCTGATCGCAGCGGGCCTGCTCGTCATCTACTCACTGAGCATCCCCTTCTGGGCGTCCCACCAGCTCTACGCGAGAGCGTTCTATGCGCAACGACGCATGTGGACGCCGGTCGGGATCGGCACGGCAGCAACGGTCATCGCGATCCCTCTGTACTTCTGGTTCTTCCACATGTGGGACATCGAAGGCATCGCACTCGCGAGCAGCGTCTCCATCATCGTCTACTCGGTCGGACTTGGTCTCGCGTGGCACCTCGGTACGACGTCGTGGCGTCCCGTCGTGGCAACGTGGTGGCGGAGTGCCGTGGCCGGAGTCGTCGCCGGCTATGCAACCTGGGGTGTAGTGAGATTGATCACGCGATCAGGGGTGCCCGGTGCCGGGATATCGCTGGCGGCAATCGGTGCAGGCGCCGTCGTTGTAGCGGTCGTCTACGCTGGTCTATCTCGGCTGTTCGGCGGTCGCGAGCTCGCGGATCTGCTCCGACGAACCGGATGAGCGCTGTTGTCCGGACAGGTTGCCGACACCAGTGCGCTTCATGTCACCCCACGTTGTGCGTCTGGGATTCCAGAACATCGCCCGCACACGCCACCACACTGTGAGCTGTCTCGGTCCGAGCTGCTCGAGCAGCGAGTATGAGAGGAGGCGCCATGTCGCTCCAGGACCCTCGTAGTAACCGAACCGTTCGTCAAGGATGAGTCCAACTAGCGAGTTCGCTGCACCGATCGCCAGGGCAACGATCATCAGAGGAATCGCTATGTCCAAGCGAAGTGCGCCCACCGCCAGCGAGAACGGGATGACGATCCAACCGATCGACTCCATGACTGGACCAACGAACTCGAAAGCGACGTAGCTCGGCCATCCCAGAAGGCCCACGATCCCGTACCTCGGGTTCATGAACATGGTCTTGTACTGCCACATGACCTGCATCAGTCCACGATGCCACCGAATCCGCTGCTTTCTCAGGACCTCTCGGCTCGCTGGGACCTCGGTCCATGCGACCGCATCCGGCGCATAGACGATTCGGTATGGCACACGCTTCTTGCGGAAGTGCTTGTGGAGCCGCATCGTCAACTCCATGTCCTCACCGAGGTGATTGCGCCGGTAGCCTCCGACCTCGATGACCGCGTCCTTCTTGAACACGCCGAATGCGCCCGACACGATCAGAAGGGATCGGAGGGAAGACCACGCCGGCCGAGCACCCAGAAACGTCCGGATGTACTCGACGACCTGGGCCATCTCGGTCGGTCGCTTGGGAAGCGCGACTCGCGTCACTCTTCCTCGTCGAACCTCACATCCATTGATGGGCCGAACGTTCCCACCCACGGCGATCGTCCTGGCCCGATCCTCCACGAAGTGTCGCGACGCCCGCAGCAGGCACTCCTCGTCCAGAACGATGTCGGCATCCGTGCCCATCACGTAGGGGTACTGAGAGACGTTGATGCCTGCGTTGATGGCGTCTCCCTTGCCGCCGTTCTCCTTGTCGATGACGATGATCGGCAGCGGGAGCTTGGAGCGGTACACGCGTCGAATCGGCTGAGTCTCGAGGAGAGGCCTGTAGGGCAGGTCGATCGGTTCCATGCGGAACTCGTCGATCAGGCGCTGGAGGGTGTCGTCTCTGCTCCCATCGTTGACAACGATCACCTCCTTCTTCGCATACTTCAACATGACAATGGAACGCACCGACTCGACGATGCCGGCCGCTTCGTTGTAGGCAGGAATGATGACCGAAACCGGCGGGGTCGTGTCTGACGCAATCATGTCGTGGATGCGCCCGAATCGGGACGTGAACTGCTCGATGCGCAGCACCCGATACGAGACGAGTGCCAAGAGCACGAGTTGAAGCTCCATCGCGATGTAGTACAGGATCACGACGATGTTGAAGATCTCGATGAAGTTCACAGAACGTTCTCCGTTGTACGCTCGCCGACCGCCTCGGGGGCGGCAGTGCGTGCCAACCCGTCCCCGCCATCCAGGGTGACGTGCGGTGTTCCTCCTGGGACACGTTCGAGTGCCAAGCCCGCGTTCCTCCGCACCCACCACTCGGGATCTCCCAAGGCGGCCTTGAGCGCTGGTATCGCCTCCGGATCCGGCAATCCACCCAACGCACGCGCCGCCTGTGCACGAACCTCCCACACAGGGTCGGTGACGGCACGAATCAAAGGGTGCACCGATGCTTGGCTACCGGCGGTGTACAGGGCCGCTGCGGAACGGATTCTCACCTCGTCGGTGCCCTCCTGGAGAGCTCGCACGAGAGCGGGTTCGGCGGCCATGTCCCCGATCGCTCCCAGTGCCCGTGCGACGAGTGGTTCTCGGCCCGTTTCGGGACCCACAAACGACATGATCAAATGCCTCGAGAGAGCTGGAACGGCGGGAGATCCCAACTTCACGAGTGCATCGGCGATGCGATTCGCGTTCCATTCGGACTCGGTCTCGAGAAGACCGATGAGCGGCTCCACTGCCCGCACGTCCTTGAGCTGGGCGAGTGCGTCCGCCGCCTGGATTCGCACCTCCGGCACACGGTCGGCCAGCGAGCGCAACAGGGCGTCCGATGTGCGCGGGTCGCCGAGTTCGGCCAATCCCCGCGCCGCGATGACCCGGCGTTCTCTCTTCCGTGACGAGAGATCGGCCACGAAGCGTTGGACGATGCCCAAGTTCCGGGCGGCGTGCAGAAGGTTTGCCCGCTCGGCCCCTTGCACGAGACCGAGGAAGTCCATGAGGGTGTCGAGGAACACACGATCATCAGCGCACGACCGGAGCATCTCGACCGGGTATCCGACTCGCGTTGCGATCTCGCTGAGCAAACCGATGTAGGACGCTCGCCGGTAGAGCTCGAACCTGCGCTTCAGATGGCCGATGAGCTTGCCCACGAAGAGCCAGAGCGCCGTCAGTGCGGACAGCACAACAGCTACCACCAACACCGGCAGCAAATCGGGACTCATGCACGAACCTTCATCACATCATTGATGTCGGCAGGAAACCGGGCCGGATTGAGGATTCGGCTCGCTCAGCCTCCCAGCGTCAGTCCGGCGGCACGCAGCTGAACCCCGACCCGTGCAAGTACTTCTCGCACGTTGAAGGGCTTGCGGATGAAGTCGACGGCGCCGAGCTCGAGGCAGGCGACGATGTCTTCCTCGTCGGTGAGTCCCGAGAGCATGATGACCGGCAGTCGAACACCCTCCTCATTCCATCGTTGAAGCACCTCGGCGCCCAGCAGGCCGGGCATCACCTGGTCGAGGAGAGCGATATCGAACTCGTGTGATCTTGCGGCTTCAAAGGCTTCGAGTCCGTCGTAGGCGGCGGTTACCTCCGCACCCGATGCTTCGAGACTCCTGCAGACGAGCGTTGACACGACGCGGTCGTCTTCGGCCACCAGAATTCTCGGCGCACGCCTGGGTGAAACGGACAGGTCAGTACTCCTTGCGTGCTACAGGGGGGGTTCCGTACGGGCTGACAGCACCCAGCTGCTTTCAAGCCGCTGGGTGGACGGCAATGCTGCAGCGATGTCCTCTTCTGCGAGTACTTGTCGCACGACGGCGGCTATTGCGGCCGCCTCGAGTGGGCCTGCGCCTCCGGCGATGTCGAGGTCAGTGTTCATCGATCTCCACCAACTCGATGAGCGTACCCGCAATCGTTCCCGGATGCACGAACGCGATGCGATGACCGCCACCGCCGACACGAGGTTCCTCGTCGACGAGTCTGGCGCCGTTGGACTTCAGATGCTGCAAGGCGTCCTCGATCGAAGCGACAGCGATAGCGATGTGATGAAGTCCTTCTCCGCGTCTCTCGAGAAAACGGCCAACCGGACTGTCTCCTGAGAGTGGCGAGAGGAGCTGGAGATTGGATCCGCCGATAGGGATCATCGCCTCCTCTACACCTTGCTCTCCCACCACCTCGCGAGAAATGGGCTCGACACCGAACAGCGTCCGGAACTCCGCGATGGTCGCGTCGAGATCCTCGACGGCGAGGGCGACGTGATCGAGGTTGTACGGCTTCACGGCGGGCAGCCTACCTGGAGTACGATTCGATAGCAGCCGACAAGGAGCCTGGAATGGGTGCCGTGATCACGGGAATCGCCAGAACACCACAGGGGAGGTTTGCTGGAGAGCTCCAGCCCCTCAGAGCAATCCAGCTGGGTGGCGTCGCCATGAGGGGCGCCATCGACCGCACGGGAATCGCCCCCGATCGTATAGACGAGGTGATCTTCGGACAGGTGCTACTGGCCGGAGAAGGTCAGATCACGCCACGGCAAGCGGCCGTTCTTGCAGGTGTGCCGATGACAGTCCCCTCGACGCTGGTCAACAAGGTGTGCCTCTCGGGCATGGCGACGATCGCGATGGCAGACCGATCGATTCGCCTCGGCGAATCGACGTTCGTGCTCGCCGGCGGTATGGAGTCGATGACCAATACGCCCTTCATCGCACCGAACGTGCGCTGGGGTGCCCGCATGGGCGACACGAAGCTCGTCGACGCGATGCTGCACGACGGTCTTTGGTGCAGCTTCGATCACTGCATCATGGGCGAGTCTTCGGATGCAAAGAGCACGGAACTCGGGATCAGTCGCGAGGAGCAGGACGAATGGGCGGTGGCGAGCCACCAGCGGGCGGCTGCAGCAACCGATTCGGGAGCGTTCGACGGCGAGATCGTTCCAGTTGAGGTACCCCAACGCAGGGGCGATCCGATCGTCGTCAGCGAGGACGAGGGAATCCGTAGAGACGTGACGATCGAGGGACTCGCGAAGCTCAAGCCGGCTTTCACACCCAACGGAACGACCACCGCCGGAAACGCCTCACAGATATCTGATGGTGCTGCCGCGCTCGTCGTCGCCGACCGATCGGCCGCGGAGGCGGCCGGTCTCCCGATCCTCGCCGAGATCCTCGCGTACGGCCAGATCGGAGGACGCGACGCCTCTCTCCACGAGCGCCCGGCGGAGGCGCTCTCCGTAGCACTGAAGAAGGCGGGCCTCGTCACAGACGACTTGGACCTGATAGAGATCAACGAAGCGTTTGCTTCAGTCGCGATCTGGACGGCCCACATGCTCGATCTCGATCATGCCAAGATCAACGTCAACGGAGGTGCCGTCGCGCTCGGTCATCCGCTCGGAGCGACCGGCGCACGCATCACGGTCACCATGATCAACGCTCTTCGTTCTCGAGGTGGTGGAATCGGCGCGGCCGCGCTCTGCGGTGGTGGCGGCCAGGGCGACGCTTTGGTCATGAGGGTCTTCCCGTCATGACTGAAGCTCCAGACCACAACCTCGCCCTCGACCTCGTCCGTGTCACCGAGGTAGCGGCGATGGCGGCTGCTCGCTGGCAGGGACGCGGTGACAAGGACCGTGTCGATCAGGCGGCAGTCGACGGTATGCGAGCCGTGCTGTCGACCGTCGGGATCGTAGGAACGATCGTCATCGGCGAGGGGGAGAAGGACAACGCGCCCATGCTGTTCAACGGCGAGAAGGTTGGTTCCGGCCATGGGCTCGAGGTCGACGTGGCCGTCGATCCTGTCGACGGCACACGCCTCACGGCAGGTGGCATGCCCGGCGCCATCGCGGTGATCGCCATGGCTGAAGCCGGCTCGATGTATGCACCGGGGAGCCTCGTCTACATGGACAAGATCGCCGTCGGACCTCGCGCCGCCGGCACCATCGATCTCGATGCACCGGTTGCCCGCAACCTCGGCCAGATCGCCAGGGCGCTCGCCAAGGATGTCAACGATCTCACTGTCATCATCCTGGATCGCCCACGCAACATGAGATATGTGGACGCGGTTCGTGAGGCGGGCGCCCGGATCAGGCTGATCACCGATGGCGACGTTTCCGCCGCCATCGCGACCGTCGAGGAGGACTCCGGCATCGACGTTCTCATCGGGATCGGTGGTTCCCCTGAGGCGGTCATCGCCGCGGGTGCACTCACATGCCTTGGCGGGGAGATCCAGTGCAGGCTCTGGCCGAGGGACGCGTCAGAAAGGGCCTACGCGCTCGACAACGGGCTTGACATCGACAGTGTCCTCACGACGAGGGACCTCGTGAACTCCGACAACGTGTTCTTCGCCGCCACGGGCGTGACTGATGGCGAGCTCCTCGACGGCGTCCACTTCTACGCCGACGGTGCGACGACCCACTCGGTGGTGATGCGCTCGAAGACCGGCGCCGTTCGATATGTGAAGACCGACCACAACCTGGCCAAGCTGGAGAAGCTCAGCAAGGTGCCGCTCAGCTGACTCGCTTCGCGAGTCGCTGTCGGTCTTCAGTCGTCGGTTGTCGGCAAGGGCCTTCGGCTAGCCGTGGAGACAACGGAGGGGGCCGTTCCCGTTTCCTCCCCTCGTGAGGCCGAAGACCGAGTGTTGGGGGAGGTGGCGTCGAGCTGATGCTCGACGCCGGAGGGGGTCGCTCCCGCCAACACGGCTGAACAACCCCCCTA
>CAZQMF010000011.1:0-36740 GCA_964594235.1 uncultured Acidimicrobiia bacterium | reverse complement strand
TGGGACATCGCCGACACCGACGACGATGACAACGTCCTCATCGGCGATGTCGTCGTTGTGGACACGTCGGGTTCCTACGTCCGGTCGACCAGCCGACTCGTCACCGTCGTCGGCTTGGACGATGTCGTCGTTGTCGAGACCCCGGACGCGATCCTCGTCTCATCCCGCGAACACGCTCAGCAGGTGCGTCGGATCGTTGAGTACCTGGAGGCGAACGAGCGACCTGAAGTCGAGTAGACGCCCGGAACCGGCCAGGTCCTAGTCTCAACCCATGAAGGCCTCCCGATACGTTCCGGCCACATCGTGGATTCGCCGCTACCGGCGTAGGTGGCTCAGACCCGACGTGATCGCCGGTGTCACCCTGTGGGCGGTGTTGGTTCCGGAGGCCATGGCATACGCCGGTATCGCAGGCGTCGACCCCGTCATAGGCCTCTACACGGTCCCCCTCCCGCTCCTCGCCTACGCCCTGTTCGGCAGCTCGAGAAGCATGGTCGTCGGTACGGACTCCGCCACCGCGCTCGTTTCGGCGGCCACGATCGGTGCTCTCGCAGCGAGCGGTACTGCCGACTACGTGGCCCTCACCTCCGCACTCGCCATCCTCGTAGGTGTCCTGTTCCTCCTCTTCGGTCTCCTCCGCCTCGGGTGGGTTGCCGACTTCATCTCGCGCCCGGTCATGCAGGGGTTTATCGCTGGAGTGGTCCTGGTGACGATCATCGGCCAGGTTCCCACGCTCCTCGGTCTCAGCCCCCACCGGGACCGCTTCTTCGCAGAAGCGTGGAACGTCATCACCAGGCTTGGAGACATCAACCCGGCAACCGTCGCAATCGGCCTCACCAGCCTCGTGCTGCTCGCGATCTTGAGGAAGTACGCGGCGAACGTACCGGCAGCACTGACCGCGGTTGTGCTCGCGACCGTCGCGACCATCGTCTTCCAACTCGAACGCAGCGGGGTGTCGACGGTGGGTCTCATTCCGACCGGCTTTCCCGATCTCGGACTGCCATCGGTCGACGCCGGAACCTACGGGACTCTCCTATCGGGGGCGCTCGCGGTCGTTCTACTCGGCTATGCAGAAACGCTCGGCTGCGCCAAGACGGCATCGGCCCAAACCGGTGAAACTGCCGATCCCAACCAGGAGCTCCTCGCGCTCGGTGCGGCGAACCTGGGCAGTGGTCTGAGCGGCGGTTTCGTGGCCGTCGGCAGCTTCTCGAAGACGGCGGTCGCACTCGCTGTGGGGGTGAAGAGCCAGCTCGGCTACCTCATCAGCGCAGCACTCGTCATCGGCACACTGCTGTTCCTGACACCGGCTTTCACGCACTTGCCCGACGCCGCACTCGCGGCGGTGGTGATCGAAGCCATGCTGGCGCTCGCGAACCCCGGCTACTTCAAGCGACTCGCCCAGATCAGCACGCCGGAGTTCCTGCTCGCGCTCGTCGCCATGCTCGGCGTTCTCGTGCTCGGCGTGCTTCCGGGAATCGGGGCCGGTGTTGCTCTCGACCTCCTTCTGCTGATCAGGGGAGCGAGCCGTCCGCGTATTGCCGTACTCGGCAAGACGGCCGGACATGTCTATCAGGACGTCTCACTTCACCCCGAGGGCACAACGGTGCCCGGCCTGTTGGTTTTCCGATTCGAGGCTCCACTGATCTTCACCAACGCCGGGTACTTCGTCGAAGAGGTGGCGCGACTCGTGGCAGAGCAGGAGTCCAAAGCGGTCCTCATCGACGCTGAAGGCATCAACGGGCTGGACTCGACGGCAGCCGAGCGTCTCCTCGAGCTCCATGACGATCTCGAGCGCCGGGGCGTCGAGATGAGCTTCGCCCGGGTGAGGGATCCGGTCAGAGAAGTGATGCACTCCAGTGGGGTCCTTCAGGCGGTCGGAAACGAGCGCATCTATGGATCAATCACGAGCGGCATCAAGGCCTACAAGAAGGACTGAGCTGCACTCAGCCTGGTTGTCGGTTTTCGGTCCTCAGTAGGAGACTCGCCCCTCGGTCTCATGCTGTTCCAGGTCGCGTTCTTGCTGAAGACTGATGACTGACGACTGAGGACCCAGTCCGCTGTCATCCACCTAGCCTTGAAAGAGATCGAAGGGAGCCGGTCATGAAGACCAGGATCACCGAGCTGTTCCGAGTGGAGTACCCGATCGTGCAGGGCGGTCTCATGTGGATCGCGACCGCCGAGCTGACGTCGGCCGTCGCGAACGCCGGGGCCATGGGGTTCATGACCGCCCTCACCCACGAGACGCCGGAGGGGCTCCGTGAAGAGATCCGCAAGTGCCGGAGCATGACCGACAAGCCGTTCGGCATCAATCTGACGTTTCTCCCGTCGCTCCGTCAACCGGACTACGCCGGCTATCTCCAGGTGTGCGCCGAGGAGGGCATCGAGTTCATCGAGACGGCGGGCCGCAATCCGGAGCCGTTCATGCCGCATCTCAAGGCGGCCGGTATGAAGGTGATCCACAAGTGCACGTCGGTGCGCCACGCCAAGAAGGCCCAGACGATCGGATGTGACGCCGTCTCAATCGACGGGTTCGAGTGTGCAGGCCATCCGGGCGAGGACGACGTCACTTCACTGGTACTGCTCCCGGCGACAGTGGACGCGCTCGACGTCCCGATCGTCGCATCGGGAGGGTTCGGCGACGGACGCGGACTCGTCGCAGCACTGGCACTCGGCGCGGATGGCATGAACATGGGCACACGGTTCGTCGCGACGCAGGAGACCCCGATCCACCCCGCGATCAAGCAGGCGATCCTCGATCACAACGAGACCGATACCACGCTCGTCATGCGGACACTGCGCAACACCGAGCGGGTGCTCGACAACGAAACGGCACGTACCGTTCTCGAGATCGAGTCGACGGGTAGCGCAACGATCGATGACCTCATCCCGTACGTCTCGGGACGCCGAGGACTACAGGAGGTGATCCGACATGGGAACGTCGACGGCGGCACGTTGGCAGTCGGCCAGGTGATGGGCCTCATTCACGACATCCCGACCGTCGCTGAGTTGATCGAGCGGATCATGATGGAGGCGGAAGACCTGATCTCTCGCGCACTGCCGGGCTTGCTGGGCTAGCTCGCTCCGCTCGCAGTCGTCAGTCATCAGCAAGAACGCGACCTGGAACAGCATGAGACCGAGGGGCGGGCCGTACCCGCGATGTGATCTCCACGAACTCCACGACCCCATACGCGATACGAGATACAAGGTACGAGGTACGGCTGAGCATTGAGGCTCACCCGGTGAGCCTCAATGCTCAGCCAATTCCCTGAACTCGTCCGGGACTGCTCGAGCCTCGTCCAGCACGACCGACGCATACCCGATGGACGTCTTGCCAAACTTGCGACGTACTTCGTCAACCGCCTTGTCCAGCGCCCACCTCGACGAGCCCGCACTGGTTCCCGGCCGGGTACGTTCACCTTCCAGGTCGAGTGGAAGCTCCAGCTGCAGGGCCGACTCCATCACGAGACTCGACACCGCTACCGCGAACAGAGATATCTCCCGAACGTCCGGATGATCGCTGAGTGCACTCCGCACGAGATTCTCGGCGACCTCGGCGATGATCGGCGTGGCCGATATAGCGGCGGGCAGAGTCACCGACCTCGTGATCGATCGAAGATCGGCGAAACGGACCCTCGCCGTCACCGTGTGCCCGGCCTTGGACTTGGCGCGAAGCCGGGATGCGACCCGATCCGAGAGATGACGGATCGTCCGCTCGATCAGCTCATCCGAAACCGGCGACCGCCCGAGTGCCGACTGGGCACTGACCGACGAGACACTCTGGTGCTGTTCGATCGTTCGGGGATCGCGATTCCATGCCAGTGACCCGAGCTTCGTCCCGATCGCCGTCCCGAGCAACCGCTCGAGCGACGTCCCCGGCGCCTCCGCCAGTTCACCAATCGTGCGGATACCCATCTCACCAAGGCGCGCCTTGGTGACCGGTCCGACGCCCCACATCAGCTCGACGGGGAGCGGGTGAAGGAACTCCAGCTCCCGGTCTGCGGGCACGAAGAGCAACCCGTCGGGTTTGGCAACCTGGGAGGCGATCTTGGCGAGGTGTTTCGTGCGGGCGATCCCCACCGACACAGGTAGACCCAGCTCCTCCCTCACCCGTTTCCTGATGGCGATCGCCATGTCTGTCGGCGAACCGAGCAGATGCACCGATCCGGACACGTCGAGGAACGCCTCATCGATCGAGATTCGTTCAACGAGGGGCGTGTAGTCCTTCATGATGTCGATGGCCGCATCCCCGAGGCGCTGGTACTCGGCAAAGTGACCGCCGACCATGATCAGATGAGGGCAGAGTTCCTTCGCCCGCCTGGTGGACATCCCGCCGCTCACGCCGAACGCCTTCGCTTCGTACGAGGCCGCCAGAACGACCCCGGAGCCGACTGCCATCGGTTTGCTGCGAAGGCTCGGATCGAGCAGCTGCTCCACCGACGCGTAGAAAGCGTCAAGATCGGCGTGCAGGATCGTGGCTCGATCAGCCATGCACCCAGGCTACTCGAACATGTGTTCGCCGTGCAGGCTTCATGGAGGCTTCATCTGCTCAACACGGCCACTCGACGTCCGTGCCCGATACTGAACATAGATCTTCAGAGAAAGGAATCACACCATGAAGAAGATCATCATCACGATCACCGCAGCACTCCTCATCGTTGGAGCGTTTGCGGCAGTGGCGGTCGCCGCCACCCCGGATGCCCCGGTCGCCACGACGGCGGGCAGCGGGTACGGATACTCCTACAGCCACGGCAACGGCGGGGCTGGAATGGGCCAGGGCTTCGGCGTCGGTGCAGGTCAGAACTTCGTCGATGCCGACGGTGACGGCGTGTGCGACAACTTCGTCGATGCCGACGGCGACGGCGTGTGCGACAACGCCGGATCCCGGATGGCTGGAAGCGGAGACAACTACGTCGATGCCGACGGCGACGGCGTGTGCGACAACGCCGGATCCCAGCAGCGGATGGGTCGCATGGGTCACCGTTCCTAGCGAGCACCGCGATTCCGGGGGCGTCTCTCTCGAGGCGCCCCCGTCCTATGACCAGGAGACACCATGCAAGGCGCACTCGTGTACGCCAACCTTGAGGAATCCCGCAACCATCTGCGGGCGTTTGTCGCCAATCTCGATCAGAGGAGCTTCTCCTACACCCCCGATTCGTCTCACAAGACGAGTACGATCGTCAGCTCCTTCGTCGAGCGCTGTCGTACCTCATAGAGAAGGGTTCCTACCATGTCCGCCATGCGGCAAGAACGCATACTGGTCGTCGACGACGAGGAACGAATCCGTTCGATCGTCCGCTCGTACCTCCAACAAGAGGGATACCAGGTCGACGAGGCGGCAACCGGTGAGGACGCCGTCGCAAGAATCCGTGAGCGCACGCCCGATCTGGTCGTCCTCGATGTCCGGCTTCCTGGAATCGACGGGATGGAGGTGCTCCGGCAAGTCCGACGGGTCTCGGACGTGTACGTGATCATGCTGACCGCGAGAACCGACGAAACCGACAAGCTGATCGGACTCGAGGTCGGCGCAGACGACTACATGACCAAGCCGTTCAGCCCTCGAGAGCTGGTGGCACGGGTCAGGGCGGTACTTCGCAGAGGCCGCGGTTCCACGGCCTCCGACGATGAGCTTCACCGCTTCGAGGGTCTCGACATCGACCTTGCCCGGCGCGAGGCGACCGTGGACTCGTCCCCCGTGGATCTCACCAGCCTCGAATTCGATCTCCTCGCGGCGTTGACGTCCGCCCCCGGGCGCGTCTTCACCCGACGGCAGCTCATCGAACGAGTGTGGGGGTGGGACTTCTTCGGTGACGACAGGATCGTCGACGTCCACATCAGGAACATCCGCAAGGCACTCGGTGATCCCGCAGATGCACCCCGCTTCATCGGCACGGTCCGCGGCGTCGGCTACAAGTTCGTCGGGAGCAGGCCATGAAGATCTGGCGCCGCCTCCACACACGGCTCTTCCTGTCATACCTGCTCGTGATCACCGTCGGATCGTTCGCGATCCTGTTGGTCAGCAGCTTGCTGACCCGCTCCCTGTTCCAGAACCACCTCGGCGGCATGCAGCGCGGGATGGGAGCTCTTCGCAACGCGACGGTCTCACAGCTCCGGGTCGCGCTGGCCGACTCGCTGAACGTCGCCCTGCTCGTCGGGCTCGGTGCCGCACTGATCGCCGCAGGGACGACTGCCATCGTGCTCGGACGGCGCCTCCTTCGCCCGATAGAAGACGTGCGGTCGGCTGCCGAGCAGATCGCAGCCGGTCACTACGACCAGCAGATTCCCAGACCCGACGTCGAGGAGCTTGCCGAACTCGCCGACGACGTCAACATCCTCGGGCAGACCCTCGCGGCCACCGAGCAGCGACGAGCCCGCCTCATAGGTGAGGTGGCCCACGAGCTGCGATCTCCACTCACGACGATCCGTGCCTCGATGGAGGGTCTCATCGACGGCGTGATCGAACCCACCGGGGACGTCTTCGCGACGATCGCCGACGAAGCGTCAAGGCTCGAACGTCTGGCCGACGACCTGACGCTCCTCTCTCAGGCGGAAGAGAACGCGATGCCGCTTTCCAAGATTCCCTGCGATCTCGCCGATGTGGCGCGCAGGGCTGCCGAACGCCTTCAGTCCCAGTTCGACGATGCAGGCATCGCCCTGACGTACCGGGGTGATCGATCTCTTGGAGTTCTCGCGGACCCCGACCGGCTTTCACAGGTGTTCATCAACCTGTTGGGCAACGCACTCACCCATACGCCTGCAGGCGGAACGGTGACCGTCCATGCGCACGCCGAACCAAACGGCGCGATAGTGGAGGTCACCGACTCGGGACGCGGCATCGCGCCAGACGAGCTCGACCACATCTTCGAACGGTTCTACCGCATCGCCAACCCCTCTCATCCCGCCGGACGGGGTATCGGACTCACGATCGCGAGGAGTATCGCCCGAGCACACGACGGTGACGTGACGGCCCACTCGAACGGGCCCGGCACCGGAGCGACCTTCCAGGTGCGTATCCCCCTCGCCTAGCATTGCCGGAATGAGGGGGTTCGAGGGTACCCATCGCGACCCGTCCGGCTTCGTTAGCCGCATCCGAGAGGTCGTGTGGTCAACCGCCGGGCTCGTCGGAGCGTTCACGATCCTGATCGGGATCACCTATGCAGCACTCATCCTGCTCAAGCACACTCTGTTCGGTACCCAGGTGTTCGACCTCGGCATCTTCGACCAGGGGGTGTGGCTCCTCAGCCGATTCAAGACCCCGTTCGTGACGCTTCGCGGGCTCAATCTGTTCGCCGACCATTCGTCGTGGATCCTCGTGCTCATCGCACCCTTGTACTGGGTGTGGTCCGACGTGCGGGTCCTGCTGCTGCTGACCGTCCTGGCCGTCACCGCGGGCGGACCGCTGGTGTACGCAATTGCACGCACCGAAGGGATCCGCAAGCCGCTCGCCGCAGCTCTCGCCGCCGCCTACCTCCTGCACCCGGCAGTCGCCTGGAACGCATGGGACGTGTTCCACCCGGAGGTGCTTGCGGTCCCACTTCTGCTCGCCGCGTACCTCTTCGCGAGCCGGCGGCATCTGAAGCTCGCCGCAGTGGCGCTCCTCCTGACGCTGCTCGTCAAGGAGGACGCGGCGCTGGTGGTGGTGCCGTTCGCGCTCTACCTGGGGTGGCGGTTCAAGGCGTGGCGCATGTCGGGCGTCGTCATCACCTGGAGCGTTCTGCTGTTCATCTTCAACTTCGAGTACGCCCTCCCGTACTTCTCTCCAACCGGCACGCTCATGTACACGTCCCGCTACGGAGACTTCGGCAGCGGGCTGCCTCAGATCGCATGGAACGTGTTCACATCACCGGGGGAGGTCCTCTCGATCCTTGCAGCCCCTACCAAGGTCGCCTACCTCGCCGGAATGATCCTGCCGCTGTTTCTGGCTCTGCTGGCCCCCGAGTTGCTGCTAGTCGCCGTCCCTATCACCCTGGCCAATCTCTTGTCCCTCCACGCCTACCAGTCCGAGATCCAGTTCCACTACACGGTCTACCTCCTCGCAATCGTCGCCCTCGCCGCCATCCACGGGGCAGCCCGCATCGACCGTGAGCGACTCGCCCGCTTCCTCGGCCCTTCCGTCGTCATCGCAGGCATTGTCGGCATGCTCCTGATCGGGCCACTCCCCACGAACCAGCCGGACAACCCGTGGTACGGGACCACCAGCGATCCAGCGGCGATCAACCAAGCCCTCGCGCTGATTCCCGACGACGCGGCGGTCTCCGCCGACTGGTACATCGGGCCTCACGTCGATCACCGAACCATCGTCTACATGTACCCGAACCCGTTCGTTCGGGACTACTGGTCGGCGGACGCCGCGCCTGGACCTCCGGCTGATGGCGCCGAGTGGGTGGTGATGGGTGCCGGCACACCCGGCTCCGAAGGTGAGAACACCCAGGAAGCCCTCGACATCATCGACGCCGATCCTCGATGGGAGCAGATCGTCGCCAACGACACCGTCCTGCTGTTCCACCGTACGAGCTGACTCAGACCTTCGAATAGGGGCCAACCGGCCCAGGCCGGACGTATGCTGCTCCAGATGGCACCGGTCATTGAAGTCGAGGGGCTTGTCAAGCGCTACGGATCGCTCGTGGCGGTCGACGGTGTCTCGTTCTCTGTCCTGCCACAAGAGATCTTCGGCATCCTCGGACCCAACGGTGCAGGCAAGACCACCACGGTCGAGTGCCTTCAGGGCCTGAGACGGGCGGATGGAGGCCGTATGTCGGTCCTCGGTCTCGATCCTCAGCACGACGCGCGGACACTGCGAGCCAGGATCGGCTCACAGCTTCAAGAGTCTGCACTTCCTGACCGCATCAAGGTGTGGGAAGCACTCGACCTGTTCTCATCGCTCTCTCCACACCCCCTCCCATGGGAGCAACTGCTCAACGACTGGGGCCTGGTCGACAAACGCAACGCGAAGTTCGGTGACCTGTCCGGCGGGCTGCAACAGCGGCTGTTCGTCGCGTTGGCACTCGCCAATGGTCCCGAGGTGGTGTTCCTCGACGAGATGACGACGGGACTCGATCCTGCTGCAAGAAGAGTCGCTTGGGATCTGATCGGGCGAATCAGGGACGGTGGGGCGACCGTTGTCCTCGTGACCCACTTCATGGACGAAGCAGAAGCGCTATGCGACCGGCTCGCCATCATCGATCATCACAAGGTGGTGGCGACCGGAACACCTCAGCAGCTCATCGTCGACCACGGAGGTGGCGTCACCGTGTGTTTCTCGACCGGCCACACCGATCTCCAATGGCTCACCTCGGTACCGAACGTGACCAGCGTCGAACACCACGGCGACCAGGTGAGCGTGCACGGCGAAGGGCCGGTTCTCGCGATGGTCGCCGCAGCGCTTGTCGAGCACGGAATCGCTCCACCCGATCTGCGTGTCGAGCGAGCCACGCTCGAGCAGGTGTTCCTGCACCTGACCGACAACGGAGAAGCCCCATGAGAACGCTCGCAAAGCTCTCGACGGTGGAACTCAAGTTGCTGACCCGAGATCCGCTGACCCTCCTCTTCTCGCTCGCTCTGCCCCTCGTGAGCCTGCTCGTGCTCGGAGGTGTATTCGGAAACCAACCGAGTCCCGAGGTATGGCAGGGAATCGGACCGATGAGCTTCTACGTACCCGCCTACGTCGGGTTGGTCATTGCCGCCCTGGCGATCATCAGCCTTCCAACCGCGCTCGCCGGAGACAGGGAACGGGGAGTGTTGAAGCGGTTTCACGCGTCGGGCGTCGCAGTTTCGGCAGTTGTCGGTGCACAGGTTGTCGTGACCCTTGTGATGGCGGTCGTCAGTTCTGTGCTTCTGGTGGCGCTGGCGGCACTCGTGTACGACTTCGAGTGGCCCCAGTCGATCGTTGGCGTGATCGGCGCTTTCGTGTTGTCCGGGCTGGCACTCGCTGCGCTCGGAGTGCTTCTTGGAGCGGTACTGCCGACAGCGAGGTCGGCGCAGGCGTTTGGCGTGATGGCGTGGTTCGTTCTGTTCATCTTGGGAGGCGCCGGACCCCCGTACGAGGTGATGACCTCGGTGATGCAGCGAGTCGCTGATTTCACGCCCCTGCGTCACGTCGTCCTCATCCTTCATGAACCGTGGCTCGGTGTCAGCGCCGGATGGTCCTGGGCCATCGTCGTAGCGATGCTCGTTGTGGGTTCGGCGTTGGGACTTCGGCTATTCCGCTGGGAGTAGCGTCGAACTTCAGAGCCAGAGGGGCGCCACTGCGTCGAGGAGTCGGGTCACCGTCTGCCTGTTGTGCAACTCGATCTCGTTCTGACGGGCTATGGGACCGACGGGAGCATCGTGCATCGAATCAGGTGCTCCTTCACCAAGCACCTCCTCACTTGTGGTTGCCAGCCGCCTATCCATGGGGCGGCCTGAGGACGGATCAGGCGGTTATGGGAACGAGCGCGCCAGCTCGACGTTCGGAGGAAGCTGGTGGTGGGGTCGATAGGGTGGGCTTGGCCGGATGGTGTCGAGAATCAGGTGGCCATTCCGCCATCCTTCGTCTGAGTCCCGATGGGTCGTTCTCGGCCTCGCTTCCGGACAAGCCAAAGCAGACGTTCTGCTTCCACATCAGTGAGTTCGATTAAAGGTACCGCCCAGGAGTACTCGCAACTGAGATGCCGGTTTCTCTCTCTGAGTCACGCTCAGAACGTGCTCAGGTGCGATCGATCGGCAGTGGGAACCTCTGGCTGAGGCTCGTTTCCCCTTGGGTACAGTCGCTTCATGCGCGGCCCGCGAAAGAGGTCATCTATGTACCGGATGGCGACCATCGGAGTGGCACTTGTCGCTGCGGTCTCGGGGTGCGTATCGACTGCACCCTCGACGGTCGGGAACACGGCGACCTCGACCACCCGGACCACCGTCACTACAACGACACTCGACGACAGCGCATGCCACTTCGGCGAGGTTCCATCTACGGGAGGCACTCCCGATCGGGGTGATGAGACAGGGTGGACGACCGGCGACCCTCAGGAGAATGGCATCGACATCGCGTCGCTCGAAGAGGGTCTCGACCAGTTGGAGGAGATGAGGGGCGTGCGCAGCTTCCTGGTGGCACGACACGGCAAGCTGATCGTCGAACGCTACTTTCACGGCGCAAGTGCGACCCAGGGCCACGAGATTGCCTCTGCCTCCAAAACCATCATGTCGGCACTCGTCGGCATCGCCATCGACCGGGGCTCCATTCCCGATGTGAACCAAACGTTGGAGACTCTGCTCCCCCAGGCGTTCGGAGGTGGTGCCCACAGCGACAAGGCGGATCTCACGCTCCGATCGCTCCTGACGATGACCACGGGCTTCGCCTATGAACCGATCATCGTCGGACGCCAATCCCGGCGTGACAGCGTGAGCGTTGAGAACATTCTGTCGACGCCGCTCTCGTCGCCCAAGTCCGCGTTTCTCTACAACACTGGCGGGGTCCACCTCGCTTCGGCGATCATCACCCGAGCCACGGGAATGAGCACCTGTATGTTCGCGACCGAGTATCTCTTCGGGTCGGCGGGGATCACTGTGGACTGGTGGAACCGCGATCGTGACGGCATCTTCACCGGCGGATGGAACATGTACCTGACACCACGCGAGCTGGCGAGGTTCGGACAGCTCTATCTGGACAACGGCGTACGCAACGGGCAGCGGGTGATCTCGGTCGACTGGATCCATGAGTCGTTCATTCCCCGCCTCTCACAAGTGGCCGGGCCCGTCACCGACTACGGCTACTGGTGGTGGATCTCTCAACTCAACGGAATGAGCATCTACTCGGCTCGGGGTGGTGGAGAGCAGATGGTCCACGTGATTCCCTCGCTCGACATGGTCGTCGTCACCACTTCGGACACGGACATTCCCGTCGACGAACGGCTTGATTCGTTGACGTTCCTATGGCAGTACCTGCTCCCGTCGGTCACACCGTGACTTTGGGTCTGGACCTGCCACGAACGATCCGGTCGACAACTATGCCTGCGTCCCGTCCCACACCCCCGATCAGTGAGGACGTCAGGCCGACCTGGAAAGGAACTCCCACGAACCCGAGCCCATCCACCCCGGTGGGAATCCCCAACGGAACAACCGGCCAGCCCCGAGCGTCCAGCATCAACCCCGGAACGTCGATCCATGAGTAGTCGGGGCAGTACCCCGTGCACCAGATGATCACGTCCGAGTCGAGTCGGGTGCCGTCGGAGGCGACCGGCGCACCATCGATGACGGTGCTGATCTTCGGAACGGCGGTCACGCCCGCTGACACGACGGATTCGCGTGAGATACGGATCAGCGGCGCACCATGTGCAACTGCTTTCGGTGCGACCTTCCGTCCGATAGGAGTACGGATCGTGAGCACGTTGTGGAGCACCTGCCAGTACAGCCCACCCGCAACCCGGAGCAGTGGATCGGGAATGTGAACGGTGGGAGTGCCAGAGATCGTCACGTCTCTTCCCACCTTTGCGACTTCCTCGGCGATCTCTGCACCAGAGGTGCCGAACCCGACCACTAGGACCTTCCCCTCGGGCAACCGGCCAGGGTTCACGTACTCGCTCGAGTGGATCTGCGAGACGCCGCTATCGATCTCGTCGGCAAGAACGGGTACCCGCGGTGAAGGGTTCGTGCCAGTTGCAATGATCACCGCTCGAGCGAGGTACTCCCCGCCGGTCGACTCGATCGTGAACCCATCGCTGGACTTCCACACCCGCGACGCTCTGACGCCATGCTCCACGGGCAGCTCGAATCGAGCGACGTACTCGACGAGATAGTCGGCCACCTGGTCCTTGGTGGGGAACGTCCCGCGAGCATCGGGGAATCGCAAGCCCGGCAACCCATCGTGCTGAGCGGGCGTGAACAGGCGAAGCGAGTCCCACCTCCTACGCCATACGTCGCCGGTCTTCTGTTCGGTGTCGAGTACGAGGAAGTCCGCGCCGCGCCTGTGCAGGTGGTACCCGGCTGCAAGTCCCGCCTGTCCCCCTCCGATCACGATGACGTCATACACCTCGGACATGTCGATTCCTCCTGAGCGCCAGACTACGATATTAGAGTCACGTTCTAACGGATAGAACCCTATACTAACGAGATGGCTGTTGTCAAGAGCCGACGCGAACGACAGATGGCAGCGACGAGGACTTCAATCGTGGAAGCGGCCGGCCGGCTGTTTTCCGATCGCGGCTACACGGGCACGACCATCGAGGCGATCGCCGATGAGGCAGGCGTCGTGGTGCAGACGATCTACAACTCGATCGGACCGAAGAGTGCCGTGCTCAACGCGGTGCTGGACATGGCGGTATCGGGTCCCGAATCCCCCAAACCGGTGCCGGAATTCATGCGAGAGCGTGTAGAGGTCACGTCCACCGCGGCAGGGATGATCGAGGTGCTCGCGGATTGGTTCGCCGAAGCAATGCCCCGCACCGCCGGCGTGCTCCGGGTTGTCCATGAGGCCGCCGCCATCGATCGCGACATCGCCGACCTCGAAGGCAGAAGGGAGGCACAACGGTTCCACAACTATGTCGCGGCTGCTTCCCAGCTCGCTGGGCGTCCCGGCGCCGCCACTCTCCCAGCGGAAGACGTTGCCGCGACGATCTGGAGCATCGGGCATCCGCGGACATACAGGTTCCTCGTCGAAACGCAGGGATGGGATCTCGATCGGTACCGGCGTTGGGTGGCTGCCTGCCTCACCGCGGTGCTGGCGGAACACTGACCTGCACTGCTGAGTCCTGGCCGTCGGCGGTGTCTCGAAGGCTTCCTATCATGAGCTCGTGAGAGGTGACTGGTGACCACCGTCATCGTGAATGGAGAACAGCACGCCGGCCCGTCGGGCATCAGCCTGCTCGGTTTCCTCCGCGGACCATTGGGATTGAGCGGCGTCAAGCCGGGTTGCGGCGAGGGCGAGTGTGGAGCGTGCACGGTACTGGTTGACGGCGATCCCGTCTTGTCGTGTCAGACCCACCTGGACGAGGTCGCGGGTAGGTCCATCACGACGATCGAAGGGCTCGGCGCGGTCGACCTCCATCCAGTTCAGCAGGCGTTCCTCGATGAAGCCGCATCCCAGTGCGGCTACTGCACGCCCGGAATGGTGCTGCGCGCCTCGGCGCTTCTTGCTTCCACCCCCGACCCCGATGATGCGGAGATCGCCGGCGCGATGGCCCCGAACGTGTGCCGGTGCGGCGCGTACCCGCGACTGACCCGGGCCGTGCACCGGGCGGCTGAACTGCTGCGAACCGGAGCCGAACCGGTCGCAGCCATGTCGCCTCGCCAGGTGTCGCTGCCCGCGCCGCGGAGACCGTGGGACCTGTGCGAGCCCAATGAACGGGACTGGTTCGACCTGCTCGGTGACGGACTCGCCGTCGTGTGGCCTCCACAAACGTCCGGATGGTCGATGAACGGTGGCGCCTGGCTGCACGTCGCACCTTCCGGAACAGTGACGGCGTTCAGTGGCAAGGTGGATGTCGGCCAGGACAACACCACCGCCTTCCGCATGCTCGTTGCAGAGGAGCTGATCGCCCGGCTCGACGATGTGCAGGTCGTGCTCGGCGACACCGACGTGTGCCCCTTCGACATCGGAACGTTCGGGAGCCGGTCGATGCCCGACGCCGGCCAGGCGTTGCGCAGAGCTGCAGCCGGCGCCAGACAGGCTCTGCTCGAGCTGGCCGCCGAGCAGTGGCGAGTCCCAGCGACCGACGTGTCGGTGGCGGAGCCAGGAGTACTCGACGGAGCCGGTGGCAAGACACTCTCCTACGGCGATGCCGTCCGTGGACTTCGTCGGGTCGAGGTTCTCGAGAGTGAACCCTCACTGCTGGCCCCCGAGCACTGGCGTCTCGTTGGTCGGGCCCACGTGCCGTCTCACGTTGACGCGGTGACCGGCACTCGGGCGTTCGTTTCGGACCTACGCCGACCCGGAATGCGGTTCGGGGCAGTGCTCCGCCCGCCGGTGCCGGGAGCGACGCTGCGACACGTCGACACGGAAGACCCTGAGGGCGTGACGCTGATCCAGGACGGCGATTTCGTCGGAGTCGTTGCCGGCAACATCATCGCTGCTCGGCACGCGGTGGCCGGGCTTCGTGCCGACTGGAACGAACCGCCCATAGGACCGGTCGACCTGGCCGCGCACCTCCGGGCGAATCCTGTCGACGGTGAGGGCTGGGATGCAGGATTCGACGACTCTGTGGGAGATCCCGAAGCGGCCCTGGCCGGGGCAACCGAGAAGATCGAAGCCACCTACACGACCGCCTACATCGCCCACGTCCCGCTCGAGACGAGAGCGGCCCTCGCCGAGTGGACAGGCGATCGGCTGACCGTGTGGGTCGGCACGCAGGTCCCCTTCGGTGTGCGCGAACGGCTGGCAGGGGCACTCGGGATCGACAGCTCCCTCGTCAGGGTGATCGTGCCGCCGACCGGAGGTGGTTTCGGTGGCAAGCACGCAGGGGAAGTAGCCACCGAGGCTGCCCGCCTCGCCCGTGCGGTCGGTGGGCCGGTGATGGTCCACTGGAGCAGAGCGGAGGAGTTCCGATGGGGGTACGTGCGGCCGATGGCCGTGATCGATGTTCGGGCGGCACTCGATGGCAACGGCGACATCGTCGCCTGGGATCTTCTCGACATCAACGCTGGGTCGGCAGGGATCGACTTCCCCTACGTGACCACCAACCGGCGGCTTCGCTATCAGGCGGCCGATTCGCCGCTCGCACAAGGCTCCTATCGGGCGCTCGCCGCCACGGCCAACCACTTCGCCCGTGAGTCACACATCGACGAACTCGCCCATACGGCAGGTGTCGATCCGGTCGAGTTCCGTCTCAGACAGCTCGACGATGAACGGCTCGCGACCGTTGTGAAGGCAGCTGCGGATCGGCGCGGCACGCGCGGGAGTGGAAACGGCACGCGTCAAGGGTTCGGCATCGCCGCCGGATTGGAGAAGGGTGGCCGGGTCGCAACCTGCGCCGAGGTCCGCGTGGACTCGCACGGGAAAGTCGAGGTGACGAGACTGGTGACCGTCTACGAGTGCGGGGCGATCGTCAACCCCGACACCGTGCGGAACCAGGTGGAAGGAGCCGCCTTGATGGCGTTGGGTGGAGCGTTGTTCGAGCAGCTCACCCTCGATCACGGTCACATTGCCGATCCTGCGCTCGCCGCCTACCGGGTTCCTCGTTTCAGCGATGTTCCGGCCGTCGAGGTCGAGCTGATCGATCGTCCTGATCTCCCCTCGGCCGGCGCCGGCGAGACACCGCTCATTGCCGTTGCCCCGGCGATAGCGAACGCCATCTTCGACGCCACGGGCCGGCGCTTGCGGTCGCTTCCCCTCGTCCCGGACGGCGTCCTTCGCTAGGAACCCGTCTCGGCCCGGTCCGTTCTCGACCGGCTGCCGTAGAGACGCCCGAGAGGGTGGATCGAACCGCTGACCCTCTCGAGGAAGCGCCGGTGATGTGAACCGGTCAGGTCGAGATGGTGGTAAGTGGCGAGCTTCACCCGATCGGCGACGAACGCCCATACCAGGCAGTACGCCCAGATGATCCCTATCGCACCCCACGAGATCGGCGTGACCAGAAAGCCGACGGCGACGACAACCGTGGCCACGATCTTGGTGACGATCGCCGACCACAGCATGACCGGGGCGGGATGGGGATCGGCGAGGACCGATCGACGGATCCGTGTGATGAACAATGTCAGGTGGCCGGCGACGGCGAGCTTCAGGAAAATCAGGGTCTGGATCTGCGAGTCGTCCAGCTTCAGCCACAGCTTGCCGATGATGAGGATGCCGAACGTCTGGATGACGCCAAACAGCCCGAGCACCGTCGCCACGGTGAGGACTCGACGCATGTCCCACCTGACCGGTGTCGGGTCTAGCCACGTGCGGTCGTAGGCGATGGCCATGATCGGCACATCGTTGAGAAACGCGAGCAGGATGATCATGATCGCCGTGATCGGGTAGAAGTCGAAGACGATCATCGCCAGGACAACGAACACCATGATTCGGATCGTCTCGGTGATCCGGTAGATCGCGTAGGCGTTCATCCGCTCGAAGATGCGCCGAGCTTCCTCGACGGCGCTGATGATCGTCGACAAACCCGGTGCGGTGAGAACCAAATCGGCGGCGGCTCGTGCAGCGTCGGTGGCGCCGCTGACCGCGATGCCCGTATCGGCCTGTCTGAGCGCCGGGGCGTCGTTGACGCCGTCCCCGGTCATCCCGACGATGTGTCCCCGAGATTGGAGCGCCTTGACGATCCCGAATTTGTGCTGTGGGAACACCTCTGCGAAGCCGTCTGCCTGCTCAATCGCCTCAGCGTCATCTCCGGAAGGTTCATCGCCGGCGAACACATCACCCACCGGCTTGATGTCGCTTCCAAGCCCGAGATTCCGAGAGATCTCGACAGCGATGGCCGTGTTGTCCCCGGTGACC
Source organism: uncultured Acidimicrobiia bacterium (assembly GCA_964594235.1). Taxonomy (GTDB): domain Bacteria; phylum Actinomycetota; class Acidimicrobiia; order Spongiisociales; family UBA4744; genus CAYLHS01. Next base: position 19,354 of record CAZQMF010000011.1, on the reverse strand, counting down.
ATCTTGACGTCGATGCCATGGTCGACCGCTCTGGAGATCGTGTCTGCGGAGTCTTCACGAGGTGGGTCGTAGAGCGACAGCAACCCGAGGAACCGCCATGTTTCGCTGTCATCGGATCGGGCCACCCCGAGCGTTCGGTAGCCCTTGGACGCGAGATCGTCGACGTTGTGCGTCACCGACTCGGCTTCCGTGCCCGACAGAGAGCAGAGCTGCTGGATCACCTGGGGTGCGCCTTTCGTGACCTTGAACGACGTACCGTCCTCTGATTCGATCACCGCCTCTGTCCGCTTGCCGACCGGGTCGAACGGCACAAATCGGCTGCGACGGTAGCGATCGAGAGACGACGGATCGGTGACGCTGCTCAGGACCGCCTGATCGATCGGATCATCGGCGTTGTCCGGGTTTGAAGCGAATGCTGCGGCGAGCACCAGCTCGGCCGCCTGGACGCCACCGAACGGGACGGGTTCACCGACGGTGAGCCGGTTTTGTGTGAGGGTCCCGGTCTTGTCGGAGCAGAGGATGTCCATGCCGGCCATCTCCTCGATGGACTCGAGCCTGGAGACGATCGCCTTCATCTTGGCGAGTGATCCAGCGCCGACGGCCATGGTCACGGATAGGACGGCCGGCATCGCAACTGGTATCGCGGCGACGACGAGGATGAGGGTGAACTGGACGAGCGACAGTATCGACGAGCCACGCAGTAGCTGGACGATCAGCAGCACGATCGCCAGCCCGATGCTGAGATAGATCAGGTAGTCGCCGATTCGCAGCACGGCCTCCTGGAAGTGCGAGGCCGGTTTGGCCGTAGCTACGAGGGCTGCGGTCTTGCCGAAGAAGGTGTCGGAGCCGGTCTCGGTGACGACCCCTACCATCTCGCCTTCCCTCGCGATCGAACCGGAGTAGGCGCTGTCACCGCTCGCCTTCGAGACGGGCAAGGACTCTCCCGTCAGAGCAGACTGATCCACGCTCAAGTAGTCGCCGTCGATCAAACGCACGTCGGCAGGGATGATGTCCCCCAGCCGGATCCGAATAATGTCGCCTGGCACGAGCTCCTTGGCATCGATGGTTTCCCATGCGCCGTCTCGCCGTACGTGCGATTCGAGCGCGAGCTGCTCCTTGAGCGCCTCGACGGCGTTGGCGGCTTGGTGCTCCTGCCAGAAACCGACCAGCGCGTTGAAGACGAGCAGAACGACGATGATCACGAAGTCGGGCCAGTGGCGAACGACCGCGGACAACACGGCCGCTACTTCGATCATCCACGGGATGGGGCCCCAGAAGTACCCGAGAAACTGGCGGAGCGGACTGGTTCGATGCTCGACGAGTTCGTTCGGACCGTGTTCAGCGAGTCGCCTGGCCGCTTCCTGCGCCGTCAGGCCGTCACGGGAGGTGCCGAGACGGGCGAGGAGCTCGTCGACTGATTCAGATGCGGAGGAGCGTGGCGGTTCCATCCGTGCTTCTTTGTCGGTGGCTGGTGCTCAGGAGGTTCGCGCCGGGGCTGAGGCTAGCATCGCCACCCGTCCAGAAATCGTGGCCCAAACCGTCCCGCGACGTGGTCCTCAGCTCTCTCGAGGTTTCCGGTTGAACAGCCACATGCCGAACAGCCCGATAGCGGTAGAGAGGAACGCGATCGCCGTGAACGTCTCCATGGTGATCCCCTGGTCGAGGCCCGTAAGGATCCACCTGGCAGCAATGGCAAGCACGATCAAAGCCAGAACCGGTCCGGTCATCAGCCACGTCACGAGCGAGAGCGCGCCGAGTTCGGCACCACTGATCAGTGTCTCCATCGGGAAAGACCGCCGCGACGCCGAGATCGCGGCAGGCAGCACGACAGCTCCAGTGACGAACGGCGCAACGAGGATCAGCATCCATGTCGCGGCTTGTGTGACGAACCCGCCGATTCCCAGGACTCCCAGCCCGATCCACATCAGGACCGTGAGGGCTGCGACCGGGACGACGCAGTGTAGGACGAGGATGGTTCCCCAGGTCCATGGCAGCATCCGGTGGGCGCCGGGTCGATCGTTCTCCAGCCGGATCGTTTCGAGGAGGCGCGATGCTGCCGCGTACAGACCCGCGAACACCACCGCGATGAGGATCGGACGCCCTGTTGCGGCAACACCTGCGACCATCGCAGCGGCGATGAAACTCGCGGCGACCACGACGAGTCCGATGTTTCGCCGTAGGGTGAGCGCGTCGCGGGTGACGATCGCCAGCCATGGTGTGACAACGCGGGCCATGTGAAGCTCCCGTCCTCTGACACGGCCTCTAGCCCTCCCCCGTCGGGCGATGCCTTTCGCAGCTCGGACATCTCCGAAAAACAGCGCCGCCGACGCCGAGGAGCGAGCCTCCGACCGTTGCCACAGCTCCTCATCGGAGATCCGGTCGACGGTGCCGATGGCCGACATCGCGGCGGCGACGGCCGCGACACCGAGGAGGGTCGCCAACACCACCCATCCGGGCACCGATCGACCGCCAGCTGCGAGCACAGGAGCACCCGCCCATCCCCACGGGCCCGACCACAAGGCCACCGTGCTTTGTCCTCGGGCCACCGCCACGGCCAAGATCGCGACGAGTATGAGCACCACGGGTGTGGCCACCTCGACGAATCTTCCCACGGAGGGTGACCGTTCGACGTGCCATGACAGCGCCATGGCCAGGAGTGCGAGCGCGGTGAAGCCAAACACGGCTGCGATGGTCATCGCGAGCGCGTCGTGGCGGACCATGGCTGCGGCGCCGATACCGACGAGGCCGCCGGTCACGACGCCGACTCCCACGGCGATGATCGAGGCTCTGCGTAGCTTCGCGAGTGCAAGCAGCCGTCGGTTCAGAGGCGATGCCACCTCCCATTGGAGTTCGGGCGTGGTGAACAGCACCGGGCCCTGCCATGTGCCGTAGCGGAGCACCGCCCAGGTTGCTCCGAGCAGCAGCACCGGAAGCCAGTCGAGCGTGTCGAGGAATGCGCCTGGGTGTGGCACGAGATCGCCGTGGATCAGTGGGGCGATGACGATGCCGGCGATCACCGTGGCCAGGAACCAGGTGTAGATGTCGATGAGTCGATCCGAGAGTCTGCGCGGGTCGTGAGCCTTGCGACGATGCCGCACGAAGGCCCGGACCTCACGCTCCGTCGTCACTGGAGGCCCAGATCTATCGCCCGACCGCTTGCCACCACTTCGTCTCGGGTGCCTGCGACGGCGACGCTCCCATCGCTGACGACCACGATGCGGTCCGCGAGGTCATCTGCGAAACCGAGGTCGTGCGTGCTGAACACGACCAGTGCCCCTTCGCCTTTGACACGCTGCAGTAGCGAGTGCAGGGCCTGTCTCGATGGCGGATCGAGACCGGAAACGGGCTCGTCGAGGATCAGCACCTCGTAGGGACGTAGGAGGCCACAGGCGAGTTGCGTCTTCTGTCGCAGACCGCGTGACAGCTCGCGAGGTAGCAGGTGTTGCCGCTCTTCGAGCCCGAGCAGACCGAGCAGCATGCCCGTTCTCTCTTCGGCATCGACGACCCCGTGCGCCATCCCAACGAGGTCCAGGTGATCGGCGACTGTGAGGTCCGGGTACAGAGCGGGAGAATCGGGGATGAACGAGACGAGTGACCGTACCGTGATCGACCCACTTCGACGGTGGACGTCGATTCCGGCGACCCGAACGGTTCCCCTGGTCGGTTCCAGTCGTCCTGCGAGCATAGAGAGGGCAGTGGTCTTGCCGGAGCCGTTGTGACCTATGAGGGCGATCGCCTCGCCGCCGTTCATCTCGAGGTCCAGCGATTCCAGCGCCGTCACGTCCCCGAAGTCACGGCCAAGGCCCTCGGCGACGACCAGCGGCCGGTGTGTGTCAGTCATCGGGCCAGGCTAGTGCTGCGCCGTTTCGGTGAATCAGCAACGCCAATCCCAGAACCAACGCCAAGGGCACCGACCAACGGGATCCTCTCATACCGAGCGTGGTCCGCGAGAGCCATCGAGTCCACCTCAATCAGGGCTGAGAACCGGCCGATGGTCCAGTCATGAAGCGCAGATGTGCAGCCTTGCTGCTCGCCCTACTCGTCGGTGCCTGCTCGTCCGCGTCGTCTCCCCCGGCGACCTTCGGAGTCGACGGAGCACCGGAACTGGTGAGGAACACGTTCCTGACGGTGACCCGGCAAGCGGCAACCCTCGCCGGCTACGACGCCACCAACGACCAGTGGCTGGATTTCGCCCGGTCGGTCTGCGGCGCAGGCATCAAGACGTCCCAGCAGCTCTCCGATTTCGCCACACAGAAGGCAGGTCCAAAGACCGACCCGACCCTTCGACAGATGTGGACGACGGCGGCTACGGCAGCCGCAGCCGCGTTTTGTCCCATCGGTGAGAGCTGAGACGGCCGGCCAGCCGATCAGCCCTTCATCCCATCGCCGCAACCCAGGCCGGCAGCGAACTAGGGTCGAACGCATGGACGACTTCAGTCGGCTGCGACCCTCTCCGATGTTCAAGGCGTTCTTCGATGCTCCCCGATGGTTCTACGGTCACGGGCTCGGCTGGCTGATGGGGAAGCGGTTCATGGCCCTCTCGCACATCGGCCGCACGTCAGGAGTCGAACGGAAGACGATCCTCGAAGTGGCCGTGTATCACCCCGACACCCAGGAGATGATCGTCGCCTCGGCGTTCGGACCGAAGGCAGACTGGTACCTCAACATCAGGGCGACACCGGCGCACCTCGTTCAGGTTGGACGCAAGGAGTACGTCCCGCAACAGCGCTTCCTCGAGCCCCACGAGGCGCGGACCGCAGCGGAGGAGTTCTGTCGGAAGCACCGTCTCGAAGCGCGTGCCGCGATACCGATGTTCGTCGCGATGGGCGGCGCGAAGAAGGGCGAGTTCACCGATCCGGTCGATCTGCTTGCGTCGCTTCCCATGGTGGCGTTCCGCCCTGCGACTCAGGAGTGATGCAACCGGCTCGTCGCGCACCAACGACTCTCTGCCGACAACACCACCCACGCCGCCACTACGATCGGAGTAGGAGGGGCCCATGGAGGCAGCGCTCGTAGCCTATGCAACAAAGAGCGGCTCGACACGCGAGGTAGCGATGGCGATCGCCCAGACTCTGCGAAGTCGAGGCCTGTCCGTCACGGTCGCCGAAGCAGCCCACGTGCGAGAGCGCGTGGACGACTACGACCTGATCGTGCTGGGTGGGTCGATCTACTCCGGACGGTGGCATAGAGGCGCGCAGCGGTTCCTGCGGCGACACCGGCGTGAGCTGAAGAGTCCTGCTGTGGCTGTCTTCGGCATGGGTCCACGCAAGAACGTGCAGGAGTCCTGGGACACCTCGAAAGCACAGCTCGAACGGGCGCTCAGCAAGCAGTCCTGGCTCCATCCAGTCGCTGTCACCGTGTTCGGTGGAGTCGATCCACCGAAGAAGACGCAGCACCGAGACCTTCGTGATTGGGACGCGATCAGAGCCTGGGCAGAGACGCTCGTCCCCAGGTAGTGGACGAATCTAGGGGCCGATGCCCAGGTACCGGCCCCTTGAACTACATCAGGCGGCGGTCAGCTCACGTTCGCAGTCTGTGCAGTCCACTTCCCCAAATCCACCCCCCTGACGACGAGCCAGATCGCAAACCCGAGCTCGCCGGGGACCGAGAGCACGATCACGAGGGTGGCAAGGAGGTCGACGGCATCAGGAGCCACGATTGCCCCAAACGACTGGAGCAGGTAGCCGATCGAACCGATCGCCAGCATCCACCCCAGGAGCCTGGGCAGAAACCCCGATCTGTGCACCAACCACCCGAGGATGGCGAGGTGCAGACCGAAGAACAAACCCCACACGAGAACCATGAAGGCGTCGACGTCCATGAACAGCTGCGTGAGGGCATCGAGCTGGTCCGCCTGGAAAGCGGAGAGATAGGCTGCTCCGCTCACAAGGCTGAGGGCAAGCGCGCTCCACGCCAGGTTGATGCCTTGCACCACCGCGAGGCCCACACGTGCCAGCGTGGCGGCCATCGACCAGTGGCGGCTCACCGGCCTGAACAGCACGTAGAGCATCGCCGAGATGACGATCTCAGCAAGGAAGATGATCCCTGCGACGGCCATGCCGGCTCGGAACATCGCCTCGTGCGCGCCGATGTTGGCAGCAGTTGCTGCCGGGTCACCGGACACAACGAGGCCGGTCTTTCCGACGAGGAACGCGATCGGGCCGAGGATGACCAAGAGAAGGTAGAGGGCGCCGATGATTCGTGCGAGGCGCCGGGGATTCGTGGTTGACGTCATTGATAGCCTCCTGATGTACTTACGGTGTATGCTTACGTTGTAAGTATTGCACTTACGGTGTAAGCTCGTCAAGTGGAGTCCGAATTGACACACGAGCCACTTTCTTCGGATCACATTCTCCGTGCGGCACTGGAACTCGCCGACGAGGGCGGGGTCGAGGCGATCAGCATGCGCAAGATCGGCCAGCGGCTGGGGGTCGAGGCAATGTCGCTCTACAACCACGTTGCCAACAAGGACGGGATCCTCGACGGCCTCGTAGAGGTCGTTCTCGGCGAGATCGAGGTCCCATCACCCGACGACGAATGGAAGGATGGCATGCGTCGCCGTGCCGCCTCGGCACGCGACGTCTTCCAACGGCATCCCTGGGCAATGGCACTGGTCGAGTCACACTCGCGCAACTCGGGCCCGCAGCGCCTCGGTTACCACGACGCGGTCCTCGGCGCCCTTCTCAACGCCGGCTTCGGCGACCGGCTCGCCATGCGAGCCTTCTCCATCCTGGACGCCTACATCTTCGGGTTCATCCTCCAGGAGTTGAACCTCTCGTTCGACAACGACGAGAGCCTCCAGGACGTCGGCGCGGATCTTCTCCGACAGATGGCCAAGTCGTTCCCTCACCTCACCCAAGTCACGACCAATGCGATGGCCAAGGGCTACGACCAGGCGGAGGAGTTCCGCTTCGGGCTCGATCTCATCCTCGATGCCCTCGAACGGCAACGGGACCAGATGGCCTAGCCTGCGTGGAGCGACCCCGGTTCCCGTCGGCGGCCCACCCGATCTGCTCGGTCTGCCAGCGACGCCGGGCCCGTTCAAGCAGCCACCTCTTCTCTGTCTCGCCGCACCCGTACTTCTCGATCGTGGAATCGGGGTTGGCGGGCGAGGTGAAAGGATCCACCACACACCGTCCTCGTCTGGGATACATCGATCCAACATCCCAGAAGCCGTCCTGCGGAGAGATCGTTCACCATCAACCCATGGCGCCAAACGGACGCATCACCGGCGCGGGACCTCATCACCGTTGAACGCACCAGTGGGTAGGGTCGAAGGATCAAGAGGAAGGACACACGTGACGAAACTCGGATACCAGATTCCCAATTTCACCTACCCCGGAGTCGGACCCGACACCCTGTTCGATGCCATTGCCCGCCAGGCGAAGGAAGCCGAGTCGGCTGGGTTTGACACCGTGCTGGTGATGGACCACTTCTACCAGCTACCCGGACTCGGAGACCCCGACCAGTACATGATCGAGTGCTACACGCTGCTCGCCGCCCTGGCGCGCGAGACGTCCAGAGTTCGTCTGGGATCACTGGTCACCGGCAACACCTATCGCAATCCGGCAGTCCTCGCGAAGACGGTCACCGCGCTCGACATCGTCTCCGGCGGCCGCGCACAGCTCGGGATCGGGGCAGGCTGGTACGAACTCGAGCACGACTCCTTTGGCATCCCGTTCGGCACGTTCACCGATCGGTTCGAGAAGCTCGAGGAGGCGCTGCAGATCATCCTGCCGATGCTTCGCGATGAACGACCGAGCCTCGACGGCGACCACTACCAGGTGAAGGACGCCATCAACCAGCCGCCACCTGTGGCTCGTATCCCCGTGATGATCGGCGGATCCGGCGAGAAGAAGACGTTGCGGATGGTCGCCCAGTACGCAGACGAGTCGAACATCATCTGCGCCCCGGAGGACGTGCCCCGCAAGCTCGAGGCACTCGACCGCCACTGCGAGAACCTTGGTCGGGATCGGTCGGAGATCACCGTGTCGTGGCAGCGGTCGGTGTGCATCGCCCCCACCATGGAACAGGCCACAGCAGAACTCGACGCCTACCTCGGACGTCGGGGGGTCGACGTGTCGGCGCTCGACGAAGACACACTCACAAGACTGCGAAGCCGCCAGATCCACGGCGATCCCGACACGGTCGGCGAGAAGATGGCCGAGTTCAAGGCGCTGGGTGTCGACGGGTTCACGATCAACATGCCCGCCAACGGCCACATCCCCGGAAGGGTCGCGCTACTCGGAGCAACGGTCGCCCCGATCGTCGAGTGAGCTCGCTTCGCTCGCAGTCCGCCGACAGCTGTTGAGCAACAGCCGAACCGCGACCTGGCACGCTGGAGGATCGTGGAGCGAGTTCCTACCCACGACCGACAACCCATGACCCAAAACGGCGGCCGCAGGCCGCCTCACTCCCAGAGCGTCGGCGCGTAGCTCACCGGCTGGGGAGGCGCATCGATCGGCGCCCCGAAGAGGCGCTCGATCAACGCCCCCCAGTCGAACGCCTCGGTGATCTCGGAAGCGCCCAGTTCAATCAACCGCTCCTCGCCGACGAACTGGGGGATGATCATGTCGAGAATCGTCTCGATCTCCTGCCGGAACCGCACGTTTGTGCTTCGGACTCCGTCTGTGCGGAGGGGGATGTCTGGTCGCAGCCGAACGTAGAGGTCGTAGGTCGACGACCAGCGCCGTACGAGCGGCTTGACGTCGAACGGGTCCTCCCCATTGGTGGCTCGCAAGAAGTAGGCGAAGTTGTCGACCACGGCACGATCGGTGACGAGAACCTCGGCACGGTTCCGTAGCTCCAACTCCTGCTGGATCTGAGCCATCAACACCCAGAGTTGGGCCTCCGGAGTTGCTCCCTCGTTGAGACCGAGGGGGCTGTAACGGACTACCTCCCGCCCCACCTCGACGCTTCGACCGCTACGCCCTACCGCGCCGGCAAACGAGTGGACGGCATTCGTCTTGCGGACCGAGTGCGATCCGATGAATGCGATCTTGCGGGACGTCATGCCCTTGACACGCTAGCCGGGGTCTCTCGACGGATCAGGTACGGCGGAATCGGTCAGTCGTTGTGGTTCCACCAGTCAGGAGACTCCCACGTCTCCCTCGTGCGGTACGGATCGAGGAGGCTCCGGTTGACAGCGGCGAAGCACCTGACGGTTGCCGCAAGGAACACCCACACCGCCACCGACAAGACGACAAAGCCCAGCACGGTGGAGAGCCACCGACTCGACACGACCGCACCCAGAAATGCCACTCCGGCCTGCAGTCCCCATCGCGCGATCTGCTGAACGCGCTGAACTTCACGGTGGTGATGCTCTGCGCCGGCGAGCGCCTGCGAACGGCGCGCGTCGACACGCAGAGTCCGTCCCCGATACGTCGTCTCCCACAGACCCGGCATCGCCAGACGAATCCGATACGGCCCCGCGACGAGATCGTCCCCGTCACGCGCCCACCTCAGCCGGCCGCCCGCAACGCCGATTCCTTCGCCGGTATCTGGCAGACTCTTCGGATTCATTGCCGCATCACATCGTACGCTCTGACTGCTCGACTCGAAAGGGCTGTCGGGCCCGGCTGCTCTGCGAGAGATCAGACCGTTTCAGCCCCGGCCCGTTGTCAAGAACCCTCTCCACACTCCTCCGACTGCAGAACGAACCAGCCGTTGTCCGTCTTCCCCACGACGAGTCGACCTAGCCGATTCCCATCCTCGTCGGTGAACACAAACACGGCCCTGTCATCGGTCTGATCCTCAATGGTGGGATCGCCGGCCGGACGAGCCCAGCCCTGAAACGTGTCCACGGCCCCCTGCGGGCTGTCAGAGCCAACGGCATCGGCGAGGAGATCGGCCGTGCCATATGCGATGAGTTCGGTAGGGCAGTCCAGGGTGTATCCAAACGGCGTGGCCACAGCATGGCGGCCACCGCCTCCCGAGCATGCCGCTCCCGCCGACACGAGCACCACCAGCACGGTGATCAGCTGCCGGCCAATACGGACTCTGCGAGGTCGCTCACCCTGACCGTCGATGTTCATCTTCGGTCCCCATTCTTGCCCAAGTCGTGGCTGCCCTAGCCCTGGAAACGCTCGACAGCGGAGGATCGCGCCGAGCTTCGGGACCTCACGCAGCTTCGACATTCACCGACCGCGTGCTCAGCTCCTCGAAGCGGGGTCGGCGTCACGCGATCGTCGCTACCGTGATGCCCGCAACCGAACCCAGGTCACGATTCGATGACTCCGGCGCCCGACCGCACGCTCCGCATCGGCACCAAGGCCTACCCGCTGGTGCTGCCGTCGCTACGCGATCCTCGTCTCCACCTTGCCGCAGTCATCATCACGATCCACATACTCGGTCAGGTCGCGCTCGGCTTCCGGGTCTCCGTACCCCAGATCCTGGTCGCGATCATCACCTGTGCCGTGCTCGAACTGGGTATCACGTTCGTGAGGGAACGGAGAGTCGTGTGGCCTGCGAGTGGGATGCTCACCGGCAGTGGGGTGGCGCTCATCCTGAGGCTGGTCGGAATGGGTCGGGATCAGCATTGGGCGTGGCGCGGCTGGTATCTGTTTGCCGCAGTCGCCGGTCTCTCGCTCCTTTCGAAGTACGTGATCAGACGCCACGGAACACATGTGTTCAACCCGTCGAACTTCGGGCTCGTCCTCGCGTTCGTCATTCTCGGCAGCAACATCATCGAGCCGCTCGACTTCTGGTGGGCGCCGTTGGGACCGGCGATGGTGTTTGCATATCTCGTGATCCTGGCCGGCGGTCTCAAGATCACATCGCGGCTCCACTTGCTGCCGATGGCGATCGCGTTCTGGGTGGCATTCTCCGCAGGCCTCGGCGCACTCGCTGCATCCGGGCACTGCATCACGACCGCATGGTCACTGGCACCGGTGTGCGGCAGGTCGTTTTGGTGGGTGGTGGTGACCTCGCCAGAGATCCTGATCTTCCTGTTCTTCATGATCACGGATCCGAAGACCATCCCACGGGGACGCGCCGCCAGGGTTGTGTTCGCCATCGGCATCGCCACGCTCAGCGTGCTGCTCATCGCACCACAGACGAACGAGTTCGGGGCCAAAGTGGGTTTGCTCGCCGGTCTGGTGATCCTGACACCGTTCAGTTTCCTCTTCGATCGGCTGGCACCCGATCCGGACCGCTCCTCCCCCAATCGGATCATGACGCTGCTTACGGCAAGGGGTTCACCAGGGTCTGTTCGCATCTTCGGACGCGGCGCCTTCGTCGGGCTGACGGTCGTCGCGATCCTGACCGGGGTTGTCGTCGCCGGAGCGCCGGCCCGCGGCAATGCCTCGGCGGTCCAGCCCATCGGGGTCGCAGCGATCGACGTCAGTGTCGACCTCACCAACCTTCCCGATGTTGCGGTGGACAACGAAGTCGCGGCCCTCAACGGTGCCGCCGCCGATGATCCCGGTGTGCTCGCGGCCGGTCTCGTCCGGGCCCTTGCGATCGAAGCCGAAGCGATGCGTCGCGCCGACACCAGCCTGCTGCGGGCCGCCGACGACGGACCGCGTCTCGTCGAGATGGAACGCGACATCGAGCAGGCGGCGACGCTGGACAGCCTCCCCGTACCCACCTATCACTTCACGGGACTCCGCCTCGTCGTGGAGTACGTGGACGGCCCGCAGGGCGGGGCCAACCTCGCGTTCAAGGCGGAGGGAACGGTACAGACGGTGACCTACAACGGGGCGGGGGACGAACTCGACACGACGGATGCCCCCTTCACTTCTACGTTCGTGCTGCGAACATCCGCGACGGGTGACTGGGTCATCTGGCAGGTCGACCCGCAGAATTGAGCAGCGGTCTCGTCTGTCGATGACTTCTCGGTCAGCCCAGAGGATTCCACACGGCCGGTTCATCGACGCCTCGAGAGATCGTGGCGAACGTCCCGGCGGCGACCTTCATCCAGGGCCCGGTTTCGCCGTCCGACCACTCGACGCGAACCTCTGCCGACGATACATCCCCGATTCCGAAGTGAAGCCAACCGAGTTCACCACTCGCGTGCCCTCCGCCGATCGTGACCTCACGCTCGATGGTCTGGTCTCCGAACCGAACGCTGACCCACGCACCAATAGCGTCTCGGTTTGCGCTCGGCTGCTCGAGGTCGACGGCGATCCAGTTGCCCATCGGCAACGGGGATCGAGCGTCACCGGCGCCGGCATTGCGCCACAGCTTCACTGGCTCGTGCAGGTCGACCTCGACGATGTCGACGAGTCCGTCGAGGTTGAAGTCGGCGATCGCCGCCCCGCGGCTCCGCCCAAGGCTCATCAGGCCGGCCTCCTGGGCTGCTTCGACGAATGTCCCGTCGGACTGACCGAGAAACAGGTCGCTCGGGTCCTCGACAGCGAAGTCGGGCTGTGCCTCGACGTTGCCCTTCGAGATGTACAGGTCGAGCAGCCCGTCGTTGTTGACGTCCGTGAATTCGGGATGCCACGCCGTCGATGGCAGCACGGCGTCGGCCAAGAAGGGCCGGTTGGCGTTCACACCTTTGGCGAACGCGATGTCCGTGTAGCTGGGCCCGCTCGCGCCCGGCTCGAGCATCTGCAGCTTGTTGTCGCCTTGACTGGTCAGGAACACCTCCGGCACACCGTCCCCGGTGACATCTTGACTGGCGATCCCCATCCCCCAGATCTGCATCTTGTGCCAGCCATCCTCGGTGCCGTACAACACCGGCGGCTCCCCCGTGTCCACTCGCCACAGCTGCTCCTCACCATCTCGGTAGTAGTGGCGGTCGTTGGCCACCCGCAGGTCGTGCCGTCCCGAGTGATCCCAGTCGCTGAACAGGATCGAGAGTGTGCACCAGCCCGGCTCGAGCGGGGTCTCCTGGGAGTAGCCCCCATCTACGGGGCGGTACAGGGCGTTGCTTGCGCAGTCGCCGGTCTGCTTTCCGCCGTCGTCCAGCCCGAGGTAGTTGCCGAAGGCGAGCGTCGGAAGCCCACTGTCGTCTTCCCATGTCGCGCTGAAGGCGGTCGTCCAGTCTGATCCCCCTTCGAAGCCGAGGGCCTCGTTCGCCCGCTCGAACCTGCACCTGCCGAGACCTCGAAGGATCACGTTCTCTCCAACACGGAGCACGGCCAGGTCGACGTGACCATCCCCGTCGATGTCGATCGGGTAGGCCCCGACAACGTTGGTGAGGTCGGTCGCCGGGGCGGGAACTTCCTCGAAGCGGAGCTCTCCGCCCACGGCGCTCACGTTGCGATACAGCGCTGCAGGGTTCACACCGCCGGCAAGGTAGATGTCGGGACGGTGATCGTCATCGCAGTCGAACACCGCCACTCCGCCGCCGGTGAGGAAGTCGAACTCGCCGTCGTACACATGGTCGATTCCTGCGGCAGTGGCTTGTTCGACGAGATGGGGTGGCCCTCCCGCGACCGGCTCGCGGCTGGCGGTTGCAGAGACGGTGGCCCACACGAGCCCAACCGCCACGAGGATGCCCGTGGCGATGCCGGCCAGCAAGAGCGACGTCGCGCGCCGCGAAGCAGAACCTTCAGCATCGGCCATTGGCACAGTATGCCTCAGCGACGCCGCGACATTGCGCCCGAGGCGGGTTTGTCGGGTTCACGGTGACGCGCCGAGGAGTGGCTCTGCCTACGGGACCTCAGGGCCGCACCTCACGCGGTTGAACCTCACTAGGGTTGCTCCACATGCCGTACGTCGATCCGATCGCCCCAGCCGATGCCGACGGAACACTCGCCCGAGAATACGAAGCCGCACTACGGCGGGCGGGCCGTATCTGGAACATCGTCTCCATCCAGAGCCGGACACCCGAGGCGCTCAAGGAGTCGATGCGCATGTATGTAACGCTCATGCACCGTCCCGGCGCCCTGAGCAGATCTCTGAGAGAGATGCTGGCCGTCGTGACGTCACAGACGAACGACTGTCACTACTGAGTGCAGGCCCACCTCTACGACCTCCGGGCCGAGGTCGACGACCAACAGATGGTGGACAGGTTCGCGACCGACTGGCGAACGGCCGGCCTCGACAACACGATCGAGGCGCTGCTGGCCCACGCCGAACACCTCACCAGGGACCCGTCCACAGTGAAGGCGGGTGACATCGATGGGTTGCGGGCGTTGGGCTGGACCGACGAGGCTATCTCCGAAGCCACCCAGATCGTGGCCTACTTCAACTACATCAACCGAATCGCCGAGGGTCTCGGTGTCGACATGGAAGATTGGATCGACCAGGCCGGACGCGAGCAGTAGGACATGGGCGAAGGTGACCGAGATCCTGGTATGCGCCGTATCGACTGGTCGTTCGACTGCGATCGGCCCCGGTCCCCTACTGGCAACCGGATACCTCGACGTCGTACCGGCCGCCCTCCTCGCAGGGCGATTCCGTGACCTCGACATTTGCGTCGCCGATGACATCGTCAACGGGCGTCTGATCAACGGCTGGTGTCGTATGGCCGGCGACCGAGCGGCGGGTTGAGAAGTCCCTTGAGCGCGATGTCGTACGGCCGTGCGCTCCCGGCCGCCCACGCTCCCTCGTAGGCCTCGGCATCGAGTTCGTTTTCGAGTGACATCAGTGTCGCCTGCGCCGTCTCCTTGACGGGAACGTTCTCGGTGAAGGGCTGATGCGTGCTCGCCGGCTCCGCCAGTACCGTGGCGAGAAGCTCGACCGCTTCCGCCGACCGCCCCTGGAGGGTCCACACTCGGGCGAGCCTGGTCATCATGCTGAGCACGTCGCGGACCATGCCGAGTCGCCAAGCCGCAGCCATTCCTTCGACGAAGGCCGCCTCGGCGGCCTCAAGCCTGCCGGCGGCCACGTTGGCCTCACCCAAACCTTCCAGCGACACCACTGTTCCCCGCACATAGGACAGATCGCGGATGAGCTCGAGCTCCTGGGCATACAGGTCGATGGCGTCCTCGGACCGACCCTGCTGGGTGGCGATCATGGCCCGCACCCAGAGGTTCCAAAAGGTGACCCAGTACTCCTCGGTATCTGCAACCGTCTCGATCGCTTCATCGATCAGCCTCGTGGCGTCGTCGACTTCGCCGGCGAGCATCGCCGCGAATGCTCTCCAATCCTCCAGCGACGCAACCCAGAACCGATCATCGAGCTGCGCGTGGTAGGTGATCGCCTCGTCGAGCCGTGCCTTCATCTCCTCGGCGGCGCCGAGGTACGCCAGGGGAAGCGCCAGGCATTGCACTGCCAGCCAGTACGCGGGCAGCGCCGGTGACCGGGCCAGCAACGCGGTCGACTCCGCCGCCGTCTGCGCCGCGGCCTGCGCCTGACCGACCATCGTCAGGGACCAAGCCTGCACCGCGGCGATGAGCGCTCGCAGCTCAGCAGTGGCTTCATCCCCTTCGCTCGGCAGCAGCTCCAGGGCACCGTCGAAGAAGGCGACCGCCGTGAGATAGAAGCCGCGGTACTCGTAGAACAGGAACAGGCCGAGGACGAACCGGCGAGCCGCCACGGCGTCACCGACTGCGATGTGGTAACGCCAGGCGGAGCGGATGTTCTCGATGTCGACATCAATGGCCTCCAGCAACCTGGCCTGTCCGCCCGCCGGGACGAGAGAAAGGGCCTCACCCATCCGGTCGGCGAAGAAATCGGCGTGGGCCTTCGTCGTCTGTCGGTGGTGATCTGCATCTCGCTCGAGCTCTGCCGCCGCGTACTGGCGTAGCAGCTCGTGCACCTCGTAGCGTCCCGTGCCGGGCCTGGCGATGAGCAGCGACTTGCCAACCAGGCCCGCAAGGCTGCGCAGCGATGCCCCTGCGACCACTTCGGCCGCCTCCCTGCCAAAGCCACCCCGAAACACCGACAGCGCGGAGAAGATCTCCCGTTCCTCGGGCCTGAGCAGCGCCCACGAGTAGTCGAAGACGGCCCTGATGCTCCGCTGCCGGTCGGGGATGTCGCGCATCTCGGTCTCGAGGAAGTCCAGGCTCCGGCTGATCTCGGCCGCGATCTCGCCGATCGGCAGCATGTCTACCCACGCGGCGGCGAGCAGGATTCCCAGCGGCATCCCGCCGGTGACGTGCAGGATCGCGGCGAGCGCATCGAGATCGCCGGGCTCTAGGACGAAGCCGGGGTTGGCCCGATGGGCAGCTTCGATGAACAGCTGGGCACCGCTGGCCCGCAGCGCCTCGTCAGGATCGTCCCAGGTGGTGTCGAGGCCGGTGAGAAGCATCACGGTCTCCCCAGTGAGGCCAAGCTTGTGACGGCTCGTAGCCAACACTGTCACGTGTGGGGCGGCTTGCAGGATTTCGGCAACGACTGCACCGGCACCGGCAAGGTGCTCGAGGTTGTCGAACACGAGAAGCTGGCGACGCGGGGCGAGATAGGCGAGGAGCTGGGTCCGCGGGTCTTCGTCACCGGACAGCGCCGCGCCCAGCGATTCGGCAACGGTCTGGGTGATGTCGTCGTCGGAGCCGATCTCGGCAAAACCGACGAAGTAGACACCATCGGGATAGTCGCTGCTGACATCCGCCGCTACCTGGATAGCAAGCCGCGTCTTGCCGGTGCCACCGGGTGCGAGCAATGTGAGCAGCCTCGTCTCACCGATCAGCCGAGCCGCCTCCGCTAGCTCCTGGTGACGCCCAACGAACCCAGTGAGTTGCGCGGGGAGGTTGTTGGGGACGGCACCGAGCGAGAGGAGCGGCGGGAACTGCTCCTGCAGCCCCTCCGGGGTGAGCTGGTACACGCGCTCCGGCCGAGTCAGATCCTTGAGTCCGTGCTCGCCGAGATCCTGGACTGTCACCCCGTCGGGCAGCTGGTCCTTGACCAGCTCCCAGGTGGCCGCCGACATGACTGTCTGGCCGCCGTGGGCGATGTTCCGGAGGCGGGCGGCGCGGTTGACCGCGGAGCCGTAGTAGTCGCCCCAGCGCAGGTCGGCGCTCCCCGTGTGGAGGGACACCCTGACCCGCAGTCGCTCCGGTGTTGCCCACTCTTGGGCAGCCAGCCGGCGTTGAATCTCCGCCGCCCCGACGACAGCGTCGGTGGCTTCGGTGAAGACGATGAATCTGCTGTCTCCCTCCCCGCGGGGCCGCACCGGGATGCCCCCGTGGGCGGCGACAGCCGCCTCGATAACCTCGTCGTGCCGGCGCAGAGCCTCGAGCATGGCATCCGGAGCCTGTTCGAACATCCGGGTGCTTCCCTCCACATCGGTGAATAGGAAGGTGACGACGCCTTCGGGAAGCTCTGGCACCTGCGGAACCCTACCCGATCGACGTCGACTCGACTCCCGCTCTCACGGGAGTTTCAGGACGCCACCACGGGACCGGTCTGCGTCAAGCTCGCCAGATCTCCACCGAGATGAACGTCCCCTACAAGACCTTGACCCTGATCCTGGCCGGACTGGTCACCGAGGAACTGCTGGCAGCAGCTCACGGCCCCAACGGAGGCGCGACTCGGCTTGAGCCCTGGACGCCCGGAGGGACTCGAGCCCCCACTGATCCTTAGATCTCCACGAGGCGTCCACGGCCGTCCGCCAGGGCCCACACAAGCCTGGTGAAGGAGGCTGTCGGTTCGTCCATAGGTGTGCGTGGGCGTCAACAGCGAATGGCAACTCCCGTGCCGAGCTTTGAGACGGCCGCCCATTGCCGACTCAGCGTGATGCCCGACGGTCCTCCCTCACCGGTCGATCGCAGTGACCACCGTGTGAGAGTCCAGATCCCCTGTAGAGGTCTAGATTCAATAGCTGATGTCCACTCCGATCTCTTTTCGCCGCAACGAGATCCTGCTTCATGGCAGGTTTCATAGGGCGGAAGGCAACCAGCGACACCCCACCGTCATCCTGCTGCAGGGCAGCCCCGGCAACGAAGAAGACGTGCTCGGTTTGGGGCAGCAGTTCGCACAGAGTGGCTACAACGCGCTCACCTTCAACTACAGCGGAACCCAGAGGAGTGGGGGCCTCTCCAGTTTCGCCAACTCCCAGCTCGACATCGCCGCTGCCTATCGCTTTCTCGACGAGAGCGACGATCTTCCGGTGGATAGGAGTCGTTTGGTGCTGGGCGGGTGGAGCTACGGCGGAGGCATGGCACTCACCTACGCCGCAAACAACCCCGAAGTGATGGCCGTCTTCTCCGTGGCCGGAACCGACCACGGTGAGTTCATGCGCGAGTATTTGCGGGATGCCGACTATCGGAGTCTTGTGGATGCGATCTTCGATGAAATGGCCGCCCCGGACAGTCCCTGGCGCCTCGCCCCTGGCGCAACACCCCGTGAAGTCACTGAGCAACACCTCGCCATCGACCCCTACGACCTACGGTTGGCGGCACCCAGCCTCGCCGACAGGCACCTACTGCTCATAGGTGGCTGGGACGATCTCAATGTCAAGATCGACAATCATCTCCTGCCCCTGTACCGGGCACTCCAGTCGGAGGGTGCCCGCCACGTGTCGGTAGTTGCCTTCCAAGACGCGCACGGGTTCCAGACAGTGCGCAACGAACTCGCCCGTGCCATCCTCGACTGGATGGACAACGTGCTCCTGTGAACTTGGACCCACCAGATCCTGTCACGAACCCTCAGCGCTCTCTGAACCGGCGCTGGACGCTGAGACCTGCGTCTCTCTGCGGCGCGTGACGAATGGCTCTCGACTTCAGAAGGTTGACGAAGGTCCGTCGTGCTGCATTCTCCTCACGCAGGAGTCTCAGCAACACGCCCGGAGGGACTCGAACCCCCTAGACCAATCAGGATCCAGTGACCGCCAGATGGCACAATGCACTCATGGCGGTCAGTCGTGCGGACAGGCGGAATGAGCGGATGTCACGGGTGATGGGGGTGTTCGGGAATGAGCACGCGCCGTTTGCACTCGACCTCCTCGAACTCACAGAGTTCGCATGGCACGACTGCTACGGGGAGATCACCCCACCCGATAGTGTGATCGAGGACATGCTCGTGCTCAGTGGGGGGAGCATCGACCGACTCGTTCAGGCAGCACTGCTGGCGGTTGCCGACTGGCGCGATCTCAAGGTTTCTGCTGACGAGATTCGCGACCGCAGCCGGCCCGTGTAGGGCCGGAATGTCCGTGCCCTGGACCTTCGCCTAGATCCACTCCTCCAGGGTGGTCATGTCGCTATCCGACGCTCCGCCGGTATTGGCCACCCCAACGGGTTCGAGAAGCAGGATCTCGCACTCTTCCTCCGCGCTTGGACAGTGCTCGACACCCTTCGGCACCACGAAGAACTCGCCGGGTCCGAGCGTCACGTCGCCTCGGCCTCGCAAGCGAATCGTCAGTCGGCCTGATCTGACGAAGAAGAACTCGTCCGTCTCCTCGTGCGTGTGCCACACGAACTCGCCCTGCACCTTTGCAGCCTTGAGTTGCATGTCGTTGATTTGGCCAATGATCTTCGGTGACCACTGCTCGTCGAACGCTGCGAACTTCCCTTCGAGATTCACA